>NZ_JASGBY010000006.1:0-337178 GCF_030053355.1 Pantoea sp. EA-12
GAGCGGTATGCGGGGAAACCTGCACGTACCGTTCTCAGGGGGCAGCGGCGCAGTAATGCGCCGCTGCTACCCGACATCCGGGTTTTAGATCCCTGACTCCTTATCCTCAAATTCATGGATCACACGAAGCAACTGCAGCACCGCCCAGGTTTTCACGGCAGCAGTAAGGAAAGAAAGAAGACAGAGCGACAACATCCCACAATAAGAAAGCGAGGGCGCTGGGGGATGGCCGGTGCGTCAGCACCGGCATTTTCCGGCACGCAGTGCTGCCCGCCGTTTAGCGCGCCAGAAGCAGGCAGAGTTGCCCCTGCCTGGCAGAACCTGTTAGCGATTAATCAGAGCTGTCCCCGCTCAGCAAGGGATACCACCTCATTACCCGCCACAATCAGGTGATCGAGAACCCGAACGCTTACACCTTCAAGAACCTTTCTCAGGTGGGACGTGATTGTGATATCCGCCCTGGACGGCTCAATTGAAAATGACGGATGGTTGTGACCGAGTATGACGGCAGCGGCATTGTGCTCAAGGGCACGGCGCACAATCTCACGCGGGTGGATCTCGACGTTTGCGATAGAGCCATAGAAAATCTCTTCGAAAGCCAGCATCTGGTGCTGGTTATTGAGAAACGCGACGGCAAACACCTCGCGCTCGCGCCCGGCAAGCTTTGCCCGGAAAAACGCACTGGATACGTCCGAGGATACAAATGAGGTGCCTGTAGGATAGCGGTAATCGATCGCCAGTTCGGCCTCCGCCAGGATCTGGCTGTCGGTTGCCATGACATAATTACCCTGCGCATCGCATACGTGAAGGCGGCTGAAAAAGCGCACGTTATCGCTCACAGTTTGTAGTGATGATTCTTCAGAATTTGCAGTCGTGTTGCTGGTATTCGGAAGTGACATATGAATTCTCCGGTTTAGTTTTAAATGAGGGTTATGCCTGCCCGGTTCACGGGGAGACCGGAAATTAGTCAATGGCGCGGAAAATCGCGCTCGCTTCCTCATGCGCACCGGCATAAGCCTTCAGCGCCTCAGCACGCTGGTTAAGAAGATCGATAAGAGGATCGCTGCCGTTCTTCGCCCACAAATGCCAGGCGACGTGATTCAGCGTGTAGAGCATGGCAGTGATCCCTGCCGCTTCAGCGCTCATTTCGCCACGGTAGAAGTTAGACGGGATCGCCACCTGCCTTCTGCCCTCCCATGACGGCACAACAAAACACCCGCCGTTATCCGTCGTGAAATACTCAAAGTAATTCCCCTGATGAGCCGGGCAGTAATCTCGAAACCAGTTTGTGAGTATCGCCTTCGCCTCACGAACGTATGCGCCAAAATAAGCGCCGAAAAATGCCGGGCGCTTCATGATGCTCACCTGTGCTGCCCCGACAGGACTTTCTGATGATGATTCTTCAGATTCTGAAGCCGTGAAGTTGATGTTCTGCTGTGACATGTTGTTTCTCCCGTGTGGTTGCATGTGATGTTTCTCCGAGTTCCTCGCCGTGTGGGCAGAACAGGCGCGCGGGCATCAGGCAGAACGCAGGGGGAAACGGCAAAGCCGCAGCCCGGAGGGAACGGGTGCCGCCGGTTAGCTTGCGACCCTTGCGTGAGGCCGCCTGCGTGGCAGGTTTCTGCACGGCGAAGGGGCGCGAGAAAGAAACACAACGGAGATGATGAACAGGGCACAGCCCCGGGCGGCAGTCTTAAGCCGATCCGGTCCTTAGCGGCCGCATCTTTCACGGCCAGTGAACGCGCTGGCGGCGAGCCAGCTGCAGGGGTGGCATTTGCTATCAGACCCCAGCCGGAAGGCCCGGAACGCGTCTTTGCGGTCCGGCGAAGCTTGCCGGCTGGCCGGTTAGCGCAGTAGGGCTGACGATCCGGCTACGCCGGAGAGCCGAAGGTAGGCATCAGGGGTTGTATGTCAGAAAAGCGCCAGTGATGGCAACGGCCTGAACCTGGCTGCCAGATTTTTGAGAGGAGCTGGATAACTCCCCGTCAACATAGATGCACTGTCGCCTCAACGCTCATTCAGGATCGAACTAAAATCATCAGAAGAAGTTTTGATCGTTTGTTGGGGAAGTTTATAAGCATTCAGTTCTTTGCTGATTCTGAATACTTTTATGGCGCAGAAAACCATCCAGCACCAGACAGCCATAGCCGCGATTGATACAGCCAGAACCAGATAAAAACGATGGATATCAGGAGATGAGAAACTGTCCATGACACTGGTAACCAAAACCCCTGCAAGGTAAACAAACATGAGAGGTAATATCCACATCGTCTGTTTACGCAGGTGTATCTCACTTTCATCGAGATCATACAACCCGGGCCAGCGTAACACCGTCTTCAGTGAGGAGAGATACGGGGCAGGCTTACCTGAATAAAAGGCGATGAGTTTAACGGATAAGTTTCTGTCTCTGTGAAGCCCAAAGGACTGAAGACGAAACTGTTGCTCGGCGACTTCAAGGGGGTCTGAGAGCTGATCCCTGGACTGCCTGAGCCATTTTATCGCCTTCACTTGTTCTGCAGGCGCGCGGGAAAAGAAGTCACGACGTTTAAACAACACATATATTTTTGCTAATGCAGGGAGAAGCAGAGTCATGATGCCCGAGATAAGAGGTAGGCTTAGCAGGTCTTTCCACTCTGAGAAGCTCATTTATTCATCCTTGAGAATATGAAAAATATGACGTCATCTTTTATCGAAGCTTATCACAATGCCTCCCGGACCTGCTCCGCGTCTTAGCCCAATCCTTATTTCCGAAGCACGCCCTGTCACGTACTTAAGTTCATCAGTTTAATGACCCAACGCACAATAACCCGGCATTACCCGCTATCCTTTCAGGAGGAGGAAAGATCATGTGCGGACGATTTGTGCAGTACCATAGCCGGGAGTTTTACTTTGACGCGCTTGGGGTAGCCGACAGCGCGTACGTTCACGATCCGGAACACATCGGGCGATACAACATCGCGCCCGGTACTAATGTGCTGCTGCTCAGTCAGCGCGACGACGAGCTCAAACTTGACCCGGTTTACTGGGGCTATGGCCCGGAATGGTGGGACAAGCAGCCGCTTATCAACGCGCGCGGTGAAACCGCCGCATCGAGCCGGATGTTCAAGCCGCTCTGGAACCACGGTCGCGCCGTGGTGTTTGCCGATGGCTGGTTTGAATGGGTGCGACGTGAAGTCGCATAAGTGATTGTTCGGAATATATATTATTACCGAACCTGCCGTCCCATCGGCAGTACCCTACGAGGTAGGGCGGACTGGTAACAGGCCGTCCAAAAGCCCTCGGACAATGTAGCCTTTACCATTTGGTAAGTGCCAGAATCGTGAGAAAACGGCATGCCTGCGAGCATCAACGCGGGTCGGAGCTAGGGTGAGTGGCATGCTTAGCATATGCGAACCTCGTTTACTATCGTCAACCATGAAGGGCCCAAAGATGCTGACAGGGCTCGATTGCGGTCGGAGCGGATGTCCCATTCTCATCCGCCATGGGCAAAGTGACCGCCGGTAGCGTAAGAGGAACCTAAACCATTCTTGTCATTTATGCGGAACATGGTAAGCCCAAATAGCTCCTTATTAAGGAAGCTTCACCGCAAGGTGAAGTGATAGCTATGTGGGTAGAGGATCGGGGAAAAAGCGAATGCCTGTTTGTAATGAACAGGATACGGATTGAAAGATTACCCGGCGCGAAAGCGGGCAGACTTCCCCGTGGTCTTACGTCACGAGATAACCTGATTAACGACGTGCGAGGAAAAGCAGCCAAAGTGCATCTGATCCGTTATGCCGACGACTTTATTATTACCGGTGACAGCCGGGACACGATTAATAAAGTCATACCTCTCGTCGAAGCATTCCTTGCAGAACGTGGGCTGGAGCTTTCTAAAGCAAAGACCCGGGTTACCCATGTCTCTGAAGGTTTCGATTTTCTCGGCCAGAACATAAGACGTTATCCTAACGGAAAACTTCTCATTAAACCGTCCAGAAAAAGCATTAACACATTGATCTCGAAGGTCAAAGCAATTGCTAATCAAATGATAGCTCAACCTGTTGCGTCATTGATCACGAGGCTAAACCCTGTGATTAGGGGATGGGCCAACTACCATCGTCATGTTGTTTCCAAGCGGGTATTCACTTATGTGGATCACCTGATCTTTGAAATTATCTGGAGGTGGGCCAAGGCCAGACATCCCCGTAAAGGACTCAGATGGATTAAAAAGAAATACTTCGCTCAGGTGAAATCCCGAGACTGGGTTTTCAGCGGTCTATATCGGGATACTGTCACGGGACAAATTATGACTTTGAGATTAATTAACGCTCAAAGCATCAAAATTGTCCGTCACAGACTTGTTGCCTCAGCACTTAATCCCTATGACACGAATTGGGCAGATTATGCCCGAGCCAGATCTTCGGGACTGACTGCACCTGCTGCATCATTTCATAGTGGTGTTTGATAAGGCTTGAGCCGTGTGAGCTGGAAACTCTCACGCACGGTTCTTAGAGGGGGTGTCGGAGGTAACTTCGGCACCCTACTCGACGCGCGGGATCGGGAGAAAAAACAGCCCTATTACATCTACCACAAGAACCATGAGCCACTGTTCTTCGCGGCGATCGGCAAAGCGCCCTATGATGACCCGCACGGGCACGAAGGCTTCCTGATTGTCACGGCCCCCAGCAATAAGGGCATGGTAGATATTCACGATCGCAGGCCACTGGTACTCGAAGCCGGTGCTATCAAAGAGTGGCTGAGTGCAGATACTTCAGCAAAACGGGCGGAAGAGATTGCAAATAAGGAAGCTGTGCCAGAAAACGATTTTAAATGGCACCCTGTATCAAGCAAAGTGGGCAGCCCTAAGAACCAGAGTAAAGAACTCTTAGAGAAAATTTAAAGTGCCATTGTCTCAAATGTTGATATGATAACTTTCATATCATTCTTAACTTATTGATCTGACTAATGAAAATTACGATATGAAATTTATTTTTATTTCTTGATAAGTTTGAAACTGAACATTTACAAACCAGCATCCGCCATCAAAAAACAAAAGGGACTTCCAATGAGAAATAGCCATACAACCAGTTTTATAGAGTATTATCTCAATCTAAAATCCGAACCCTATTTCGCCATTATGCTGAAAGGTGCATGGGGAACCGGAAAAACCTGGTTCATTGAAAATGTTATTAAAGACTACTCTGATAAGAACATCAAGTTCAAATATATAAAAGTTAGTCTTTATGGAATGACCAGCATTAAACAGATAGAGGAAGAATTTTTCAGGCAACTGCATCCCGTTCTTTCAAGTAAAGCTTATATTTTAGGCGCAAATATTCTCAAGGGTGCATTAAAAGCAACAGTCAAAGTTGATCTTGACCATAATGGAAGCAATGAAACAACATTTAATGCACAGATACCCGACATAAACATTAAAGATTTCGCCAGGACACCTGAGGATTTTGTACTGATATTTGACGATATTGAAAGGTCATCTATCAGTCTTAAGGATTTATTTGGATATATAAATCATTTTGTTGAGGTTAATGGTTATAAGGCAATTTTAATTGCAAATGAAGAAGAAATCCTAAAGTCCAACAATGTTCCGTCCAAAGAGGATTATATAAGATTTAAAGAAAAACTGATTGGAAAAACTTTTGACATAGAATCAGATTTTGAAAGCGCTTGTAATGAGTTCATGAAAGAAATTACTCATATGACAATCAGGGATACCATAAAAGATGATTTAAAGTCTATATCTAACATCTACTGCGATGCGGGTTACAACAACTTAAGACATGTACGCCAATTTTTCCTTGATTTTGACAGGGCGTGCTTAAACCTGGATACAAAACATATTGAAAATGCTGAATTTCTGAAAACATTCTGCCATCAGTTGATGATATTTTCCATTGAATACCGGGCAGGATCTCTCACTAGAGATGATTTCACTGAAATCGGTAAAGATACTTTCCAATTCTTAACTAACCCAGAAAAGCCAAAATCAGAATACCAGAAAATCAAGAGCAAACATTCCACTCTTTCCTTGTCAGAAACATTACTTACAGGAGAACAGTGGAGAGACATTATTTGCGATGGAAAAATAGGGCGTGAAACATTAGCCGAAGCCTTAAACTCATCAAAGTTCTTCCTGTCACTAAATTCGGCTCCCTGGGAATTCTTATGGAATTGGTACACGCTTGACGAGGATACTCTTTTTGAAAAGCACGCTGAGACAAAAAAATACCTTGCTGAAACAAAATTTAGTCATCTCGGTGAAATCCTTATGATTTCCAGCATACTTTTCAATCTTATCGATAAAAATATTACAAATGATGACATTGATGAAATTGAAAAAATCAGTTATGCTAAAATTATTGAATATTATAATGGCATGTCTTCATACGAAGTAATTAAGACCAAAAATGACATAATATATAATGACTTTAGCAGTTACAGGGGTCTTGGCTATCTAAATACTGAGGGCAAGAATTTCAAGAATCTTATTTCGACTGTTAAAAGCATTCAGCAATCTCGTGCCGCTGAAGCTTTGCCAGACCTTGCAAATGAATTTATTAACCAGATTAGAAAAGGCGACACATCTCTGCTTTCTGAACTCAGCGCTACAAACAGTAATGAATTGAACATTTATCAAAAGGAGTTCTTAAGCTATATCAAACCTGAAACATTCATGGAATGCTACATTAACATGAATCCTAATATGAGGTTGAAGATTAATTCAAGGATGAAAGCTCGCTATGGAAACGAACTTTTTCGGAGTTCATTAACGTCTGAAAAGGAATGGCTGGAAAGTCTGAACACACTTGCTGAGAACTTTATTACTAATTCTGAAAGTAAATTCGATAAGTATCACATTGATATTTTCAGACAATATATCGTTGGTTATTCACTTGAACTATTCACTAGTGATGACACCCCATCAGACCCTAGCCATTAGGCCCGAAACGCCTCCCCTGGCGGTTCGGCGGAACTTACCGGCCTGCCGGTTAGTGAAGAGGGGCTGACGAACCGGCAAAGCCGGGGAGCCTAAGGGGGACATCCTGATTTAAAAATCTATGGGAGCTTTTCCTTTAATTCATCAAGTATACGAAGCAGCTGCAGCACAACATTGCCATCTACAGCAGCATTAAGGGAAGAGAGAAGACAGAGTAGCAGCACTTTGGAATGAGACAGTGTGGGCGTTAGGGGATGGCCGGTGCGTCAGCACCGGCATTCTCCGGCACGCAGTGCCGCCCGCCGTTAAGCGCGCCCAGAAGCACTCTGGCCGTACAAGAAATGCCCGACCGTTTATCAGTTAACCGGAAGCCGGTTCGGCACCACCAGTTTGTCAGCACTCAGCTCCTCAGGTGTCGCCCCTTTTGCCGTGACGCTGATATCCATAAACAGAAGCCAGAGCGGATCGTTCCAGTACCAGGACGGCTCCAGACTTTTGCACGATTCAAACTGCGGCAGCCACTTCAGAACCATGCGAAGCAAATCGCTCTCATAAAAGTCATGATCCCGCTGCTGTGCATACCACTCCGCTACCGTCAGCGGCGTGTGGAACTGCAAACAAATACGTGCCTGTGCCAGTCGTTGCTGGTAGCGACGTTGCTTTGCCTCCCATACCCGATTTCCTGGTTTTTTCTGCCGGTCTATACGGCAGGTAATGCGCTTATCAATACGTTCACTCTGTCTGATGGCTGTCCGCGGAAACAGACGAAACCCCGTGTCCTGCGAGAGCGGCGACAGACAGCGCTCGCCGCGAGAGGTAAGCGGATCTATAAAACCCGGGACATGGTCCGGGCTGATATTTTTGATTATATCGAAGTGTTCTACAACAGGACCCGACGCCACAGCCACCTGGGAGGGTCAGTTCAGAGGTCTTCGAAAAGGCCTCATCGTGAGGACAGCGAATGTCTACGGGAGCGGGGTCACTCCATAAATGACTCTGAGGTGTCTGATAACCCGTGGCGATTCAACATGACACTTGACCTACCTTCTGGTAGGCAATTAAAATGCAATCAATAATAACTGATACAAACATAATGCCCTTCATATATTGTATTGAGAGTACAATGATTGAACTTTCCCAGAAAGCTAATGAAATTTCTGCACTTACCAGACGTCTACTCACCACAGGCGGGTATAAAAGTTTTAGCTATGCTGATATCGCCGATGTCATACAGATTCGCAAGGCCAGCATTCATCACCATTTTCCCAGTAAGGCCGATCTTATCCGCACTGTTGTCATTCAATATCGTGAAGAGGCACTTGCAGGAATGTCAGCCCTTGACCAGCAGCTTAATGATCCAGTGGCTGAGATTAAAGCATATGTCGATTACTGGTCCCGGTGCATTAAAGATGGTTCATCTCCTTTCTGTATCTGCATGATGCTTGCAGTTGAGTTGCCCAGCTTACCAGATGAAGTGGCTACTGAAGTTAAAGGGCATTTTCAGGATCTCTCTGATTGGCTGACATCTCTACTACAGAAGGGACAAAATAAAGGTATTTTCCGATTAACAGATACGCCGTCTGTGGAAGCAAAATCTTTTATGGCAACGGTACACGGCGCTATGCTGGCTGCACGAGCTTTTAATAATGCAGCTCTATTTCAACAGATCACGCAACCTGTTTTAAGTCGTCTACTTGCTACAGATTTACGATAAAAAAATTGAGGTTGGGGGGCTATTATCCTGCCACTATTACATTCCCATTAATTATTCAGCTGAACCAAGAGGTAACATAATGAAAAAAATTGGAATTCTGGGAGGCATGTCTGCGGCCTCAACACTGATTTATTATCGAAAGATGTGTGAGCTGATGCGTGATCGTCTGGGCGGTTTGCACTCCCCTGAACTGTTGATTCGTTCTCTAAATTTCGCAAATATCGAACATTTACAGGCCAGTGGGAAATGGGACGACGCCGGGGCCATTCTGAATACGGAAGCGAGAGCGCTGGAGCTTGCAGGTGCCGATTTTATAGTTCTGGCAACAAACACTATGCACAAGCTTGCAGACCAAATGATGAGCGGTGTAACCATCCCGTTACTGCACATTGCTGATGCGACAGCTGCTCAAATTGTAAAAGCGGGTCTTAAGGCACCTGGTTTGATGGCGACCGCTTTCACGATGGAACAATCCTTTTACCTTGATCGTCTCAGGGCAGCATCCCTCCAGCCTGTCATCCCTGGGGCTGTAGATCGGGCAGAAGTTCATCGCATAATTTATGATGAACTGTGCGCAGATAAAGTAACTCCTGTCAGTCGCTCTGTTTATGAAGACATAGCACAGCGTTTAACAGAAGCAGGGGCAGATTGCGTGATTTTAGGTTGTACTGAAGTTGGGATGTTGCTTAGCCAGGATAACGTCCATGTGCCGGTTTTTGATACCACACTGATCCACTGTGAAGCTGCAATCGATATGGCGTTGCGTGCTTAACGGCGCTTGCCGCAGGTTCATTTATTAATAATGAGCAGTAGTGCTTTGAATCTATCTGTGTTAAATATCCTTCCGTTTTATACTGGTTAAGTCAGTTAAAAGCGCCAAAGCAGCATCGGTAAAAAAGCTTGAGGAATGGTTAAAAACCCGCTGACCCGCCAGTTTTATTCCTTAAGGGCGCAGTGGAGATGGGCTGTCAAGCAACAGTATCCGTTTGTCGCCCGCTCGCAGCATATCAGGCGGATAAGCGGTAGCAATCGAGCGTCATAAACTTTGCTATAGCGGGCTGACCGATGCTGACTTCTTTAGCTGCAGTTCATAAAGATTCGAACGCGATACACAGAGTACTTGCGCTATTCGAATCAGGGAGAAACTTCCGGTGGCAGCAATGGCATGCGTAATATCAATATTTTTACCTGGGCTGTCTCAAGCGTGTCCCAAAGAATTTCGGCTCCCATCGTTTTACGTCCCAGCATTTGTTCAAGCTTTTTGAATTTTTCTCCAGCGCTTTGACCTGGTAAATGTTGATAATATTGCCGCCTGCGGCATGAACCCTGAACATGGAAAAAGCCAGGAAAATACCCCATAATAACGGGTGGAAATTTAAAACACTAATTGAATAATAATCCCACTAACATTTGAGGGGTACATTCCCTATGGTACATTAACTTTTATAGTTTTGACTTGAATAATACTATGGGAAGCATCCACGAGTTCAATTCTTATCAAATGCTCACCTCTTTTCAATGGGCCAAAGTAGATAGGAGAGTAATCTGCATGAATCCAACTCCAGCCACTGCCATCAACCATTACATGCAGGTGACCGATAGTGGGTTTTAATTTTGTCGCATCCTCGCCGTTGATTTCAGTATACAAAGGGAGGATTTGTAGATTTTCAACATCGAATTGAATATAAACATAGCCATCTTTAAGAAAATCTGCACGAGGTGCATAGAGATTTAGTTTGGGTTTTGGGCTAGCGGCAGCTAAAGTTTTAGTTGCAACATCAGCCCCATCAGAATTAGCAAAAGAAATGCCAGTTGAAAACACGCTAAGTAATCCGAAGAAAAACGAAACTACAAATTTATTAGAATTCATTTATTACCTCAATAGATTTTGTCAATTACTTTTCTGATGTTGTGTCGCGAGCAAGTCTTAATCCACTAAACATCCATCTTGACGACGGAGAAAAAAAATTCCGATATGTTGCTCTGGTGTGATCATTAGGCGTTGCGAAGGAACCACCACGAAGGACCATTTGACCAACCATAAACTTGCCATTATATTCACCCACAGCTCCTTCAGGAGTTCGAAAACCCGGATACGCACTGTATGCACTTCTGGTCCATTGCCAGGCCTCATGATAAAGACCTTGTAATCTACTCTCGTGAGTTGCGGCGTGTTCCCATTCCGCCTCACTTGGGAGCCGTGCTCCAGCCGATTCAGCATAAGCTGCTGCTTCAAAGTAGCTGATATGAACTACCGGAGAGTGGGGATCCAATGGAATACGTCCATATAAGCTAAAAGTTGACCATTTATTATGACTTTCTTTTCTCCAGTACAATGGAGCTGTCCACTTTTCTCCTTTGACTTTAGACCATCCATCAGATAACCAAAACGACGGGTTTTGATAGCCTCCATCTTCAATGAATTTTTGCCATTCAATATTGGTAATAAGTCGGTCGGCTATTTCAAAGGGTTGCAGATATACAGTGTGCTCAGGTTTTTCATTATCAAAACAGAAACTATTTTCATCATATCCAATTCGGGAAATACCTTCTTCAAAAAATAACCAATTGATATCTTCTTGTGGGGCGTAGCAACCCCTTGGCTGACTAAAGTATACTGGTTCCATAATTGAATGAGAAAATAGATTCAGTATGTCCATCAAAATCAGTTCTTGATGTTGCTCTTCATGAGCTAATCCTAATTGAAGAACAGGTAGCATGTCTGCCCTGAAGTTATCCAGGAGAGAATTCATTGCTTCATCTACATGCGCTCGGTAGCGCATCACATCAGGTAATGAGGGGCGCGTCATCAGCCCACGGTGAAGCTTATTCTGACGTGGTCCTAACGCTTCATAGTAAGAATTAAATAAATAATTATATTCTGCTGAATACTCACTATATGTGGGTAAATATGGTTTTAAAAGGAAATTCTCATAAAACCACGTAGTATGAGCAAGGTGCCACTTAGCCGGGCTTGCGTCTGGCATTGATTGTACGACCAGATCTTCAGCACTTAGCGATTCCACCAGAGAAATACTCTTTCCTCGGTTATTCTGATATAGCAACTTAAGGTCAGGCTCATCAATGTTTTTGACGGTGCCATTAAAGAAATGAATCATAGAATCACCTAAACTATTGAGCGAAGCGCCTCAGGAATGTATAAACTCTAAAATCAAGATAATAAACTAATGCATCATTACATTTGATGTATTTCTTTTGTTTTTTATAGTTAAAGAAATGGCAGAAATCAGAAAGTAAAATACACCAAAAGCAGCATAGGGCACGACGGTTGTCACATCTAAGGACATACCGCTGCTTGCCTGCTTGAACATGAACACACCTGCTAGAGCTGATTGTGCTCCACTTAAAATCATGGACCATTGTCCATTAGAGGTTTTCCACCGACGTACCGAGGCTGAAAGTTGAAGGATGCCTGAAAATATTGCCCAGATTCCAAAAACTTTAATTGTCATACTCATGCCTACTGACAGAGACCATATTATAGCGGCCGTCACTATAATGCTGACAATTAAATTAAATTTTTGTGGAGGGTTCTCACCTAATCCTCCAGATCTTTGAGCATCTATATAATTTGCGAGCGCATCCCATGCCGGATATAAAACAAGCAAAAGAGCACCAACGACAGGAATATTTCTGCCTATAAGAACTGCCAATGCAATCCATAACATCGAACCCGCCGCACGTATATAATAGTATTTGTTAAGCCATTTATTTTCGTTATGACTTTTAACCTGCATGTCGCTGCCCATTATGCATCTCCTACACTTTTAGTTTAACCATATGATTTAAATTTTAAATAACTTAAGGATATAGCTGTAACTCAAGGGTAGACAACCTACCTATTGATAGGCAATCAAAACCATTACTTTGTATTTTCGTCAATGCATTCTCAGAATTGATTAACATCAATAAATTTGAAAACCATCTTATTGAATTAATAAGTTAACAGGTCTCTTTCAAGTCTTGCTTTTTTAATGAGGTGACCTTTCTCTTTTTTGACCCCTGAGAAACTGAGAAGGGCACCTTATAGCTGATGTACTCAAACGCAATCCACAATAAATAGTAAATAACTGGAACTGGCATTGCACATACAGGAGGCTGAGAAAATTCCTTCAGATTACCCTTGCACTCTACGTTATTCTGCGAATCTATTTTTTTAGAGCAAACACTTTGTATTAGTTCTACCTGCATGTCATTACAAAAAATTGAATCAATTGATTCATACACTTTACATGCCGATTCATTAAAACTCACTGAATTTACATATTTTTTTATAGATCTAATGCTTCTGTCACCTACATTAGAATGGATTTTTTGGCTAACCAATAATTGCGCCAGAATTACGTCAGTATCAATCCTTTTTTCTAAAGAGTTAACTTTGAGCGATTTTGAGCCATTTACACTTGCATTAGAATTAATGAACGCTTCATTTTTTAAATTTAATACTTCATCAAAACCTATCTGATGTGAAGTCGATGATTTCTTAAGATCCACCCAGGAGTTTGTGGCAAATGTGATTGAAAACTGATGTACATTATGTATGCCAGTCATTCTCATCTCCCATTAAGTTAATTAACTTTAAGGGTGTTAAACCTTAAAAATCCCAGGGTAAGTTAATGAAGTGTTTAGATAATCCTTCTCACTAACTTTTACGTCCAAATACTTCACCAGACCACTGCAAGTCAATCTACCAGTAGGTAGGTTGACTGTCAAACTCTTATCTTAACCAAATGAGCTCTGTTTAGCTGCAAGTACACAACTGTTGCAGGTGAAGATGCTTATAACATTTGTGTTAGTAAACCACGCAAAAGGACGGTGACAGTAACGAGCAACCGGGCAGTTCCGCATGACGATTACTCAGGGTGACCGTAATTTTTTGCTCAAGGTTATTCCTCAGCCAGCTAATGAGGAGGGCACGATACGAACTACAGCTGATTTGCAGAGCAAATCCGGCCAGTCTCTCACTGGCACCGTTGAGGATCTTTAAGTTCCTGCTCCACTCCCGCAGGTAAGCCAGCGTCAGCTCTTTTTTGTTTCCAGAACGTCCTGCAGCATGGCCTAACCGAGGCTCAGATTGTCAACCAGCTTATTCAGGCGAAGGTTTACCTCTCCAAGCTGCCGCATATGTTTCAGTTCTGGTGGAAAAATCCCGCAGTACTTTTTGCACCAGATGTGGAACGTGACATCGGAAACGCCCGGCCTGCAGCAGACTTCCGTTACGGGCATACTCAGTTCTGCTCGCTTCAGAGCAAAGACAATCTGTTCTTATGTGAATCGTGACGTTTTCATCGGCACAACCTTCGTTCATGGGAGTGAATATCATGCCGGAATTCTGTTTCTGAATGGATCAGAGTTCCGGGGCATGGTCTAAACTACCTTTTCGCCACAACCCGTATTTCTACCAGCGCATTTTCTGGAATGAATTCTACTACGCCTATGGCGCTCCATGCCGGATAGGGGGCTTTCACATACTCATCCTTTACTCTGGAAAATACCTCTATGTGCTTTTTTAAATCAATATGAAAACTGGTCATCTCGAGTATATTTTCATAGTCTAAACCCGCAGCATTTAAATAAATGCCCAGCTTATAGAATACATCATGAAATTGTTCTTCAGGATGTTTACTGATTGGTTTGTCCTTACGCGCTGCGGTCACACCTGAAAGATACAATGTGCCATCGGCTTCAATGACGGGAGAAAAGTGCCAGTCAGTGTAATAATGTTGAAATTCTGCAGGGGCTATCGCCTGTTTCATCGTTTTTTCTCAGGTTGATAAATGATTCAATGCCAGCGTACTTAAAATTTTTATAGCTGAAAATAACTTAAGTTCATACAGAGTATTACTCACTTTGTATATGACAAGTGACAGCTAAAGGATGCAATTTCTATCTCACCGAGTATCCGAACCTGTTGCCCGCCTCAATCAGAACTATGCCGGGAGGTTTTATGGCCAAGCCGCATGCTGAGCACGGCGCCGGTGGCAAGGCACGCCGCCATCGCCAGTAGCGAGACAATAAAAGCATGAGAGATATCCGCTCCGCTGTGACAGTCATCCAGCATGCTGTAAAAAATGCCGCCAATAATGGCAGCGCTTAGCGCTGTGCTGAGCTGTAATGTCGAGCTGGTTACGCCGGCGATCATCCCAGAATAGGCTGGCGCAACCTGGCCGGTCACCATTCTCACCAGTGTGGGCATGGCCAGCCCCTGACCAAGCCCGGTAATAAACAGGAGTATGGCGAGCGGTAGCATCCCTGGAGCGTTGCCAGCCAGCGTATTGGCTATCAGCCATGCCATACCCGCTAAGCCCAACACCTCGCATCCCATTCCGATCGCGCTCAGGTAATTTCCGACGAAACCTCTCAGGTAAGGCGTTAATAATGGCCCAATCAGGTAGCCGAGACCAAACGGCAGGAAAAGCCTTCCTGCTGTAAGAGCCGTCAGGTTCAATGCGCTTTGAAGATAAACAGAAAACAACAAAAAGAATGCGGCGATCGAATAAAACAGCAAAACAATGGCCAGCGCCTGTCCTAATCCAGGCGTACTCAACACGGAAGGTTCAAGCAGGGGCGAACCGCCCTTCTGACTCAGGCGGCGCTCATAACGCCATAACAGTGTGCCCAGCAACGGGACAGCCAGGAATAACAATACTGTCCACAAGGGCCATCCCGCCTCACGGCCTTCAATCAGCGGCACAATGAGCGCGCTTAGCGTGAGCGTTGCCAGTAGCATGCCGATGGGATCCAGACGCTGTGTGGATTGCGCCCGCGTCTCCTTAAGTAATCGCAGGCCAAAAAGAATAATCAGCAGCGCTACCGGCAGGTTTACGAGAAAAATTGTTCTCCATCCCAGGTGAAACAGGTCTGCTGAAATCAGTACGCCCCCCAGTACCTGTCCGATAACCGAGGCCAACCCAAACACAGCACCATAGATGCTAAGCGCTAATGGTTTTTCCGCTTCGGGAAAAATGGCCTGTATTGAAGCCAGCGCCTGAGGTGCCATAATCGCGGCCGTGGCGCCTTGTAATATGCGTCCGGTAATCAGAACCCACGGTGACCAGGCTAAACCACACAGCAGCGATGCGGCGGCAAATCCCATAAGGCCGATGAAAAACATCTTTCCCCGGCCATAAATATCACCCAGCCGGCCACCGGTAATTAATGTGACCGCATACACAGCGGCATAGGATGAAATTACCATCTGTTCAGCAGAAGATGAGGTACCCAGCTCGCCCTGTATTGCAGGCAGCGCCACATTGACAATAAAAAAATCGAGCGGCGGCAAAAATGCCCCAACCAGTAAAATGATAAACATCGCCCAGCGACGCGGCTCGCCTTGCATGATGCTATGGCTCGACATAGAACACTCCATAGAAACCCTACCGTCCCCAAAAGGACTTTTGTCATCGCTTAATTACAGGTAACCCGTCAGCGGGTGTATCAGCGCATGCCGCCGGAAGCCAAAATTACCTCACCGGTGACCCACCCTGCGTCGTCTGATGCAAGAAATGAGACAATTGGTGCCACATCTTGCGCCTGTCCGATGCGGCCAAGTGGCGTCTGCTCTTCATTCCATGTCTGGAACGCCGAGTTCATCGCCCCTGCGCTATGGCTACCTTCCGTTTCGATCAGGCCAGGGTTGACCGCGTTAACGCGAATGCCTCGGGGACCGAGCTCTTGTGACAATACGCCCGTGATGGCGTCAACAGCGCCCTTGGCGCCACTGTAAATGGCACTTTCAGCGATAAACACGCGGGTGACGAAAGAACTGATATTGATGATGCTGCTGCCTTTAGCCAGGTACGGCGTGGCAGCGGCCGTCACCAAAAGCGTGCCTAAAACATTAATGTCGAATTGCCGGCGGTAGAGTGCTTCGGTGCTCTCTTCAATTCTGGCGAACTGATAAACGCCCGCGTTATTGACGACAATATCCAGCTGTCCAAAACGTTCGATAGCCGCGTTAATCAGTGCCTCAACGTCGGCTTGTTGAGTAACATCCGCTGCTACTGCTAACGCCTGTCCCCCGGTAACGGTAATGTCAGCCACTACTTTTTCGGCATCGTTTTTTCCTGAAGCGTAATTAACAATCACCCGCGCACCGTCCGCCGCCAGCTGGCGGGCAATCGCGGCGCCAATACCCTTCGATCCGCCGGTAACGATGGCAACTTTATCTTTTAATTTGTTCATAATTTCAGCTTCCTGTTATAACCGTCTGACGCGATTTGAATGAGGAAGCTATGGTGATGCTTACATTGTTGTTTGGGAACTGACATTTTTGTATATTCGATGTTCATTTTTGTACGGTGAGGTGCGAGCATGGAATGGAGTGACGTTCGGATATTTTTGGCGGTAAAGCGTAAAGGCTCTTTCGGGGAAGCGGCCCGCAGCCTTGGCGTGAGTCATCCGACGGTAGGTCGCCGTATAAAAGCGCTGGAGGATGAAGCACAGCAAGCGCTCTTTCGCCGGACCCGTGAAGGGCTGGTGCTAACGGACGCTGGCGATCGCGTGATGACACTGGCCGAAGCGATGGAGGACTCTGCGCTGGCAATGGAACGCCGCCTGGCGGGCAATCATGAACGGCTTGAAGGAATACTGCGAATATCTTCCGCGGAATGGTTTGCAAATTATGTACTGGCGCCGGTGCTGAGCGAACTGACGCGCCGCCACCCGGCGATTATGCCGGAAGTCATTGCCAGTTACCGCTTGATCAATTTGTCGCGCCGTGACGCCGACATCGCGTTTCGCATTGTGCCTTTTACCGAGCCGGATATTGTTCAGCGTCGCCTGATGAGTATGCCCTACGCACTCTATGGCACGCCGGAAAACGCCCAGTTAATGCTAAACGATCCGCGCTCGGTGGGGCTGATTTTGATGAATACCGAGCAATCCCATTTTCCTGACGTATCCTGGTTGCTTGAGCGTTTTCCGCAGTCGAGATGTGCTTTTAAAAGCACGAGCCGGGCGATTCAGGCGCAAATGAGTGCTCGCGGGATGGGCATCGCCGTACTACCTCAACCGTTGGGTGATGCCACTCCAGGGTTGCAGCGCCTCGCAACGCCTGATTTGCCTCCTTCACGAGATATCTGGGTAGGTTACCATCAGGATCTTCGGCACATGGATCGCTTACGTGCCATGTTGGATATCGCAGATGCAATGGTTGGATCACTTGAAATAGTTGCTGATGTGCGGTGACATCGGCAAACAAGGCGCGGGCTTATGGCCTCTTAGTACTGTGAGTTCAACCGATGGATGCAACACACTTATTAAACCGCTCTGTGCCAGGATCGGACATTGCTAACATTATTCTTGCGGACATTCTCTGGACAGCAGCCATTCATCATTTTCAATCAACATTAAGCACTAAAGCGACATCGGTCAGCACAAATCCTCCAGGCTGTACTGCAGGAACATATTGTCCAGTGGCAATCACATGTGTGTTCTCAGATTGCGAGGAGAAATGTTGAAGGTTCTGACAAAAGCTTTCCTCATATGCGCGAGACTTTGAAAGCCACTTTCTTTTGCGATAGAGGATAACGGAAGGTTGGTATTTTCTATTTTACTTCGTGCAAATTCGACTCGTATACTTTCAACGGCACGAGCCGGTGAAAGACCGGTATAGGTAATAAATTCGCGAGATAACTGTCTGGCACTCAGAAATGCCCGTTCAGCCAGAGCTGATACGCTTAGATCTTCTTGTAAATTCAGGCTAATAAACTCAAGAATTTTTTGAAGGCGTGGCGGTGGCGGAGTTATAGCCTGCATCTTCACATACTGTAGCTGACCACGTGTACGCCGATGTGGGATAAGCAGAATGCGGGACACAAGGTGCGTAAGCGTTTTCCCATGTTCAGACTCAACCAGTGCTAACGCAATATCCATACCTGCCGTCGCGCCAGCGGAAGACCATACGTCCCCATCTTCGACCACTATCTCATCAGGCTGAAGCATTATATCCGTGTGTAATCGCTTAAGCTCAGCTGCCCGTGCCCAGTGCGTGGTCGCTTTTTTTTGTGACAGTTTTCCGGAAGCAGCGAGAAGAAATGCCCCCGTACATACCGATACGTAACGTGATGCGATGTCGCGCTTAAAAAGCGCCAGTATTTCTGGGTCTAAGCTGGCAGTATCAACACCACGCCCGCCAGGAACAATCAATACATCAAATACTTTTCCTTCAGCAGAACCGGCATGCAGGGTTGCACCGATTGAGCTTTCTATTACTCCTTCTTTTACACTAATTATTTCAAGCACATATTGGTTTTCCAGCTCAAGATAATTATTTGCAGTCTCGAAAACACTCAGCGGCCCGCTCAAATCGAGAAGGTTAAAGTCAGGAAAAATTAAAAAACCGATGTTACGCAACATGTCCTAAAAGAGCCTTTATATGTCATTTGAGACAGGCATACAGTAAATCATAATCTGATTCGAGACACTAAATAAGGAATTATGATGAGCTATGTACTTGATCCACAACTTGCCGAACAACTGGCAATTTTGCAGCCCGCTTTAGCAGCGCTGCCAGCGGTCATTCCCGGCGATGCTTTCAGCCTCAGAAGCCGGCTGGCAGGATTTTATGAGATTGTAAATCAAGGACTGGCGATACCTCAGGGTCTGACGTTCACTGATGTTGAAATACCGTATGACGGTTTGCAATTAAGCGCGCGCCGTTACTCTCCAGAACGGTCGTTATCGAAAGGAATAGTTTTGTATGTCCATGGTGGTGCTGGTGTGGGAGGGACTGGTGAGTTATACGATAAAATCGTCAGTAACTATGCGTCAGAAAGCGGCATTGATTTCATTTCTCTCGAATATGGCCTGTCACCTGAAACAAATGGGTTAACACAAACGAAGCAGGTTATTGCTGCGTGGAATTGGTTAAAGGATAGCTCAACAGATCTGGATATCGACCCGAAAAAAATCGTGTTAATGGGAGACAGTGGAGGAGGCGGTATCGTTGCTTCCACGGCAATATATGCGCGTGACCATCAAATCTCGCTGGCCGGGTTAGTTTTGATTTACCCTATGATTGATCACAAGACTGCGGCTGTAAGTCCGGCATTAACGCCTTTTTTATCGGTGTCTGTCGATGACGTAACGACTGGCTGGGCTGCGCGGCTGGGTAATGAAGTTGAAAATGATTTACTTCCTTACATCAGTGCCTCTACGGTATCAGATATGACTGGGCTTCCGCCGACATACCTTGATGTTGGCGAACTGGATCTGTTCTGCAATGAAAATATTGAATGGGCCAGCCGTTCAGTTTCAGCAGCGGTTCAGACAGAATTTCATTTATATCCAGGTGTTAATCATGGTTTTGATCTTCTTGCTCCGGCATCGGAGGTTTCCCAGACAGCCATGAGTTTACGGTGTAATGCTATCCGCAGAATGTTAGCGTAGCGGCCAGTCTGTTACATGGGACAGGGCAAAAGCTGAATCTTTGTCCTGTCCCACCATCAGTTGAAGCATGACACCTCTATATTCTGAGCTGAGCCTGTGGAGATGTAAGACTAATTCAGAGACATCATCTCTGAATTGTTCCGTACGACATTGGCGTTTTGGAGTAACAGCGGCGGTGTCAGAAGGGAAGTTATGTTTAATGTGATAAAAATATTCATCTGCCATCAGATAATGTCTGCTTCACGCCCTGAGACATTCGACAAGCTTTTATGGCTTCAGTAAGGTCGAGTGTCGCGATTTGAGAGCCAGCAAATACTTCGCTTCATCGTACTGGGTTCTGGTTTTCCAGCAGCAATAAATCAGTAAGACAAATTTGAACGGCAGCGCCCTTCATCCGGCTATTCATGCCTTCCGCCCAAAAACCAAAGGCCGCTTTGAGCGGCCCTTAATCATCTATTAGAGACCAACTTATTTGGTCAATTCAGCAGAGATATAGGCACCATTGTTGAAACGGGCGCTGGTAATTTTGTAGGAAGCACCTGCCTGATGCGCCTGAGCAGCAATCTGCGCTTCTGCGGCATCCAGAGTAGAGGCTGACGCGGTGACGCTCTGAGCAAAGCTACCGAATGAAACAGCTGAAAGTGCGATAACTGCAACGAAAGTTTTGATGTTTTTCATGGTCTGTTCCTCAATGATTTATTTAGTTTGTAAGGCTATCTGCCTCAATAGATTAATCATGCGCTTACAAACCTGGGTTTAAAAGCAAAGAGATTGATCGAAAACATTCAAAAAATATGAATGATATTTAGAGGCGTTTTTGCCGTATTAATCCATAAAAAAAACCCACCATTTAGGCGGGTGAGAGTGAACCACAATTTTACTCATGCAGACGCGTAGTGACGGGATTGACCACACCCGTTAGGCATTAGCGCGTCTGAACCTGGACGACGCTCCCCTGGTGACTGTCGTCGCTTTTGGCAATCACAAGGTAGCGACGTTCATCCGCGTGTCGGGCATCTACGATCTGCCGTATCGGGCCAACCGCGTTAACAATGGCCGCACCAGCAGGGTTAGTCATAAAGCGCGTCAAGGGTTCCAGTTCACCGCTGCCGTCGGCTCGCGATGACAATGCCAGCAGGTAAGGTTGTTTGGGTTCTAAACCCGTCGCCGACGCCTGCAGAACCTGGGTTATCCCTTGTTCAAACAGTGAAACCGTTGTCATCGCCTGCGCATTTTCGGCAGCACCCACGCTTTTCAACTGGAGATGCACTGCCTGCCCGGCGATACCCAGAGGCTGCAAGCCCTGCATGCCATCACCTTGCGGCACAGCACCAGGCACATAAGCAACCGCTTGCGGCGCCTGCCCAATAGGGATCGTAGCTACCACCTTATAAGTCGCCGTATCAATCGCTGCGAGCGCATCGGCATTCTCCAGACCAACGTAAATACGTTTCCCGTCACCAGATGGCCACAGCCCGTGCGGGAGATTTCCGACCGGGATAGAGGCCACCTGTGAGAAGTCATCAGTGCGGTAGACGTTGACTCGGTTCAGACCACCGACCGTGACCCATGCAAAACTGCCTTTCGCGTTTTCGACGATGTTGACGTGATTGGTGATGGGGCCAGTATCCAGCATTTTGATAATGTTGAAAGGCGGCCTTGCGTTAAAGACCTGGACTTTCCCCGTGTCCTTAAGGGTAAACCACACCTGTTTGCCATCTGGCGTTGCCGCGATGTTCGGGCAGAACGGGCTGGCCTGTTTCACCGAGCCGACAATTTTGTGCGTCCTGACGTCAACCACCACGGTCTCCGGGTTAAACGAAGAGCAGACGTAACCGTACTGCCCGTCAGGGGAAAAGATCTGCATGCCTGGACCGCCAGGCACTTTAATGCGCGTCTTCTCTTCACCGCTGCTGGCATCAAGTATCGAAACGTAGTCCTCGCCACGGACCGTCACCCACACTTCTTTTCCATCTGGCGTAAAGAACGCCTCGTGCGGAGAACGTCCCACGTAGGTGATATGCCTGACGGTGTTCGTCGCAGTATCGATAAAGCTCACTGAGTTTGAGCCAATTGAGACCACAACCAGCGTTTTACGATCCGGTGAAAATCCCATGCCGTGTACCAACACCTGGCCTTTGTACAGGGGACTCAGGTTTGCCGGCTGAGGATCGCCCAATCGGATAACGCCGAGCAATTTATTACTGGCTGGATCGGTGACGGAGACGGTATTCGAGAACTGCTCCGCGGCATACACACGGTCATGGTGGCTTAGGGGAATCTCGGCGGCTGCAGCACCAAAGGGAGCCTGGCCTGCCATCGCGGGCAAAGCAGAGAGCGCGACAGCGACAGCAAGTCCGGTCCTTAATAACGTTTTCATTGCATCATCCTGTTCAGTGGGGTCTGTCAAAAGGAAAATCGGTGTGATTTATCAGGGCGTCATACCCTTTACTGGCGCAATCTGGTCGGGAGCCGCCTGCGCGGGCGGCAGCGGTTTATTCAGTGCCTGATACATGGCAGTGATCTCCTGCTGCTGAGTGACAATAATTTCCTGCGCGAGACGGCGAAGCTGCGGATTGGAGCCGTAGCGAAGTTCGGCGATGGCCATGTCTATCGCCCCCTGATGGTGCGGGGCCATCATCGCCACGAAATCATCATCAATGTTGCCAGATGGCTTGACCTCCATGGCTGTTATCATCCTGTCCATCGCTGTTTGATTGTCCTGGATGAATGCGGATTCAGCAGTGCCAGACTGATGTGCGTGATCCTGTGCTTCAACATCCGCCATAAATAACAGCACCAACAGGAAAGGAATTAATTGATATAACTTCATACGCATGCGTGCCTTTATTCCAAAAAATGAAAAGGAAAATGCGGCGTGAGGGTAAAAACAAATTAAATAGCGCGACCACCTCATAATTAAATGAGGTGGCTGGCTCGGATGACCTAAGACTGAATAAATTCCAGCAGATCCTGATTAAGCTGATCCTGATGGGTTGCCGCCAGACCGTGAGACGCACCGGGATAAATTTTCAGCTCGGCATGCGGGATAATCTCAGCAGATAACAGCCCAGAGTGACCGATCGGGACAATCTGATCATCATCGCCATGAATGACCAGTGCTGGCACGGTGATTTTTCTCAGGTCTTCAGTGTAATCCACTTCCGAGAACTCTCTGATACAGGCGTACTGACCGACAATTGAACCGGCCATGCCCTGATTCCAGAAGCTCAGGCGCAGGCCTTCGTTGATCTCTACCCCCTCGCGATTCATCCCGTAGAAAGGGATAGCGAGGTTGAGATAAAAGTCCGAACGGTTATCAAAGACACCTTTACGGATGCCATCGAACACCGCCATATCGGTGCCTTCAGGCCACTCAGCCGATGAAATCATGATGGGCGGAACCGCGCCAACCAGCACCACTTTTGCTACTCGAGTTTCGCCATGGCGCCCGATGTAATGCGCCACTTCACCGCCACCGGTCGAGTGCCCAACCAGCACCGCATTTTTTACATCCAGCTCATTCAGCAGCACGGCGAGGTCGTCGGCGTAGGTGTCCATGTCATTGCCGTAAGATGGCTGGTCCGAGCGACCATGACCGCGACGGTCAAGCGCTATCACACGATACCCTTGCTGCAACAGGAAAAGCATCTGCCCATCCCAGGCATCTGAACTCAATGGCCAGCCGTGAGAGAAAATAACTGGCTGTGCATTTTTGTCGCCCCAATCTTTATAAAAAAGACGAGTGTTATCAGGTGTGGTAATAAAGCTCATTTTTTGTTTCTCCGTTGATGATGTGCAGGTTATTCCTGGCCTGACGTCATTACCGAATGAATAAATATCGTCTTTTACAACGACATTTATTCATCGTTCTGATATGCATGGCGCAAGGCTATCCACCGACAAAATAAATAATCATGTCGCCGTTTTTATAAATAATTAAGAGGGTCTGTCTGGTAATGAATTAGATCTGCGCTAAGCCACCGTCTACATATATTTCCGCAGCGTTAATAAAGCTCGCATCATCAGACGCCAGGAATGCCACGGTTTTACCGATCTCTTCCGGTTCACCCAAACGACCTAGAGGTACGCCGGCGGCGAGTGCATCAAACAAACCCTGGCGGTGCTCTTCCGGCACAAGACCTCCCAGACCTGGGGTACGGACAGGACCCGGGCTGACCACATTGACGCGGATGCCACGTTCCTTCAGGTCAAGCGCCCAGGAGCGTGCCAGATTACGCACGGCGGCTTTGCTGGCGCTGTAGACGCTGAAGCTGGCGGTACCTTTCGCCGCAGCAGTCGAACCGGTAAGAATGACGGAGGCACCGTTGGTCAGCAGCGGAAGGGCCTTCTGTACGGTGAACAGCAGGCCACGTACGTTGGTGCCGAAAATACGGTCAAAATGCTCTTCAGTGATGGCGCCGAGCGGCATCATGTCACCGCCACCGGCATTCGCGAACAGCACATCAAGCTTACCTGATTCACCCGCAATGGTGGAAAACACCGTATCGAGATCGGCCAGAACAGAGGCATCCGCGCGGATCCCTGTCGCTGACGGCCCGATGAGGGCGACTGCCGCATCAAGCTCTTCCTGACGGCGGCCGGTGATGTAGATTTTCGCCCCCTGCTCCGCCAGCTCCTGTGCTGAGGCCAGACCAATACCTGAGCTGCCGCCCGTGACTAACGCGATTTTGCCTGAAAGTTTTTTACTCATTGTGAAACTCCTTAATCAAGTTATGAATTAGCTCTTGAAGTCATCGGGTTACAGTGAAGGTCAGACTGCTGAGTCCGGTGAGCACTGTAACGTCATTAATAAGTGCGAAAAAATGCACAAATCCGGAAAACACTTTCCACGTGGGTGGATAATCAAAATCACTCAAGAGCAACGCTACTTATTGAGAAATACCCGAGCGCTCGACAACTTGCCCTCACTGACCGTAAAGACATCTTCTCCCCGCACCAGATACGGATTGTCTTTTGGACCATAACCCCAGGTCACACGGGCAATGCCGTGATTCCACTCGACATCTGCCGGGGTAAAGATAAAGCCCGGATGCTGTGACTGAACTCTGCTGATGGCGGCATTCACGCGGTCCGCCCCTGCGTTCAGTCCGTCATAATCGGCAACGAAAAAATCTGATGAGTAAACAGCCGCAAACGCTTTCTCTCGTTCAACAGCATCGGTGTTATTCCAGATAGCAAAGTGGCGATCGATGAGCTGCTGCAAGCCTGCGGGTGCTATCTGAGCCGTCGTGATGTTCATGGTTGTGTTCTCCGCTAATACGTTATGTGACCCGGCCAGCAATGCCGCCAGCAGCAGGGATTGGGTGAATACCTTTTTCATGTTTCTGTCCTCTGTCAGTTTGCTGCTTTCGCTTTGCCTACCAGCTCAATCTGCGAACTCCATGGCGTCAGGAAATAGAACCACTGAGTGCCGTCGGCGTTGGTTACCGGCTCATTCAGGGTTTTCAGTCCGGCTTTTTGAATCGCCTTAAAACTGGCGGGCACATCATGCGTTCTCAGTGCAATATGCGTTGCCGCGTCATCATCCTGGTGAGGACGTGAATGGCCGATTTGCGCACCGCTGTACTGGAACAGTTCGACCCCGGTGCCATCAGGCAGACGCATCATGACAAAACGCTTGAGGTCACTGGACTGATGCCAGTTAAACGCGGCTTTCCATGCATCCGGGATAGCGCCAGGGGTGATGTCCGATTCAATCCTGGCGCCGAAGGTGGTCTGGAAAAACGCGATGGCCTTAGCCAGGTCAGGAACGTTGATACCGGCGTGGTCAACACCTGAGATGGTGACCAGCGGTGCAGCGTCAGCGCTGAAAACCGGAGCAGAGAGGCTGGCAGCGCCCAGCAGCAGAGAAGAAGCAAACAGCGTTGAAGCGATACGTTGAGTTTTCATGTCTTATATTCCTGTGATAAGTGAATCAGCTCATTGACGACAGCGGTTGTTGTCGCGATGGAATAAGCATATCGACGTGCGGCGACTTTCAAAATAGAATGATTTGAAACTCATCATTGCAGATTTGAAATGAACAGATTCCCCGATTTCGAAGGACTCGCGATGTTTGCGAAAGTGGCAGAGGAAGGTTCTTTTGCGGCAGCAGCCAGAGTGATGGGCGTTTCCGTGCCCACCGTGTCACGTGCAGTTGCTCGTCTGGAAGAGCGGCTGGGCGGCCGGCTGTTTAACCGGACGTCTCGCCAGCTGGCGTTAACGGAGTTTGGTCAAAGCATGGCGGCGAAGGCTTCAGAGATGTATCGCCAGGCAGAAGAAGTGGAAAGTGAAGCCCATGAAATGTCGGTGCAGCCTCGTGGTCAGGTGCGCTTAGCGGTGCCTATGTCGTTTGGCTTACGCTGGGTAGCCCCGCTGATGCCAGAACTTATCCGCCAGTTCCCGGAGCTGAGTGTCGATCTGCATCTGTCCGATGCCTCGGTCGATCTGATTGCTGAAGGCTTTGATGCTGCGTTACGTATTGCCGCATTACCGGACTCTTCGCTGGTGGCGCGCAGGCTGTGTGCCGTGACGCAATATCTGGTGGCCTCACCGGCGTATCTCGCTGAGCAGGGTGTACCGCAGCATCCGCGTGAACTCACTTCCCGGCAGTGCTTCAGTTATGCCTATCGTGCCAGAAGCCAGGTATGGCGCTTCACACATGATTCCGGCGCGCAGGAAGACATTGTCCCAAGCGGGCCGTTGCGCGTGACCAACTCTGACGCCCTGCTGCCGCCTCTGCTGGCGGGCTTAGGGATTGCGGAACTGCCGGAATTTATGGCCGCGGAGTATCTGAAAGATGGCCGCCTGATACATCTGCTGGATGAGTGGTCAATGACACAAGGCGGGCTCTATTTTGTCACCCCCACTTCGCGCAGTCGGCCGTTAAAGGTCAAGGTACTATCAGACTTCTTTGCCAGACATCTCAGTGAACCTGAATGGCGCTGGCCTAAGTGATCCCCTTAATCATTTCATTTATGAAATGATGACTTTCATTCTTTGCTGTTTTGATTGCTCCTGAGTTTTATTATTGTTGCTTCACGCCGCCGGCAGTCGTCCGGCACTGAAAACAGGAGCACTCGTATCATGAAAACTGCCGTTCAATTACTCCAGAACTACCTGGACAGTATCCAGGATCCTAAAGCCGCCGCGGCTCTTTTTGCCGCAGATGGCGTGCTGGAACTGCCCTATCTGCAAACGCTCGGCCTGCCGCACAGAGTGCAGGGGCCGGCTGAAATCGAACGCTTTATCGCCGGATTACTGGTTAAAATTCCGGATTTCCGCTTCCGCAATATCCAGTTCTTTATCGATACCCCAACCCAGGCCTTTGGCGAATACAGCGTGGAAGCCGAACTGGCGGGCACTGATCGGATGTACAAGCAGACTTATGCCGGAAGGTTGGTGGCTGAAGAGGGAAAAATCAAACTGCTGCGGGAATCGCTGGATACCCTCGCCGCATGGCGTGCATTCAGTGGCGAACAGTCCGCCTGAAGCGGTTTTTTCATTCGATAAAAATAACTGGAGATAAAAAATGAGTATCAACACAGCTGACACACGCATTTCTTCTGCGGGTGATCATGACAAAACCCAACCGACTGAAATTATCGTCAGCGCTTACTATCGCGTACACCCTGATGACCGGCAAACCTTCATTGATGCTGTAAAACCGGAAATGCAGGCAGCACAGCAACTGCCTGGCTGTGTGTTTTATGCTTTCTCACAAGACCTGGTGAATCCGGATGCTTTTCATCTGTCAGAGGGCTGGGCAGACATTGAAGCCTATGAGCGACACGAATATTCAGAGACATTCCTGAAAGCGCTAGCGACCGTGGTCAAACATGTCCGCATCCTTAATCGTGAGGGTATTCGTTACGACGTGGCGAAACAGCATATTGATGATCCGCGAGGCAAGGTGTCGGCCTGATCGCCAGGACGGAATTTGCTGGTTAGACGTTGCTCAGAATCAATGGGAACAAGTGCGAATATCTGCAGTTCGCTCTTAGTGGACTTCTCCCAGCCTCAGGTCTACTCCGTGCGGTGTGTGAACCGCGTGAAGGCACGCAGGACACACGTCACATAATTGAAGCTGGAACCAAGTTGCTGAAATTAATATGGCTCTTGAGATGCTAATACGCTAAAGCAGGCATCGTGCTGAGCGAGCTGAGCCTTGGTAAGGCTTGTAGTTGAAAATGTGGTCTATTTGTACAGAGACCGGCATTATCAATGCCGGTGTGCAAAGTAAAAGCGGTTCGCTAAACTAACAGGCGTATTAAATCCCCCGGGTGGTATTCCACCCGGAAATTGAACGATAGCGCACTCACCTTATAGGATTTCTCTTCACGCCTTACTTTTCCTGGTGCTCACCAGACTGGACTCATTTTTCCGATGAAATATCGGATACGCGATACTCGTCACCACAAAACTGATGATCCACGAAATATCGACACCCGGAATTAAATTCGCATAGGGACCGGAAAAGAATGCATTCTCAACAAAAGGCACCTGCACTAAAATTCCGGCGAAGTAGACCAGCAATGCCTGGGTATTGAGCAATCCATAGCGTCCGCCATCAGCACGAAATATCGCTTCAACGTCATACTTCTGCTTATTGACATAATAAAAATCCAGCAGATTAATCACAATCCACGGAATGAGTACCGCAATCAATGCCAGAATCAAGTTAATAAAGAACGAAACAAAGTTCTGTGATGCTGCCAGGGCGACTAACACGCTTCCCACTAATACCAGTGATGAGACCACTAAACGCACTACGGCACCCGGCGTCCAGTGTGGACGGAACGTTTGCACAGCGGTGATCAGTGATAATACCGCGCCATACAGATTCATTGAGTTGTGGCAGATAATATTGACCAGGAACAGCACCATCAGAATAGGGCCGAGCCAGCCAGTGGCGTGGCGCACTGACATCATCGCATCGCTTGTCGGTGCGATATTGACCGCCATCATGCCGAAGATAAAGGCCAGAATGGTACCGCCGCAGGCGCCTAAGTAAGTGGCTATAAACGGGCGTGCAATACCGACATTGGCGGGCAGATAGCGCGAGTAGTCAGAGGTATAGGGAGAGAAACTGATTTGCCATACCGCACCTATGCAGAAAGTGCCAAACCACCCTGCTGCACTCATGCTGCCGCGAGACCAAAAGTCTGCGGGTAAGGGCTGTGACACCATCAGCGCCAGGCCCAAAATCAGTGCCGCACCCATGATCCATGCACCGACTTTATTGATGCGATGGATAAAATGATAACCGACGATACCAATGGCGGTGGCAAGAATAGCGCCAATGACCGTGGCACTGCTTACCGGCATCGACGGAAAGACGTTGTTGATGACTTTACCGGATAGCGAAATATTCGAGATAAAGAACCCGAGGTAAATCACCGTCGTAAAGCTAATCACCAGCAGCGAACCGTAGCGACCAAATTGCGCGCGGCTCTGCACCATTTGTGGAATGCCGACTTTGGGCCCTTGCGCAGAGGTTAACGCAAGGAAGATCCCGCCAAACAGATGACCGGCAATAATCGCGGTTAATGCGGAAATAACATTCAGATGAAACGTTTCGGTGGCAATCGCGCCGCTGACTACCGCCAACGGTGCAATGTTGGTACAGAACCACAAGGTAAATAAACTGTGCGATTTACCGTGGCGTTCCGATTCCGGGACATAATCCACTGACTTATTTTCTATAATTTGACTCTGACGTGGTTGTGTATTCACCATACCCTCCAATTCTCAAAATGGGATTGTTTTTTAATGTGGGTAAAACCTTCCTCGCGAAAAAAAGCCACAGCCATCCCGACGAATGGTTTTTCGTCTTCTTATTAAAGAATTGGCGGTAAGACTCCCGGTGCTATTTAATGCTTAACAACTGTACATGTGACGGTCGTCATAAATAACGACGCTGAAAATTCCAACGTTATTTCTGGTAGAGTGCGCATTAATAAGTGCAAACCAGATTCCCGTAGGTGCGCATGTAAGCGCACCTTAACCCATCAGCGCATAATAAAGGGATCGCTAATCGGCTCATCACTGGTACGCAGCCACACGGTTTTCGTCGTGGTGTATTCCAACGCCGCGTCAATGCCGCCTTCGCGACCAAAGCCAGACTTACCGTAGCCGCCAAATGGCGCCAGCGGTGAAACCACGCGATAAGTATTCAGCCAGACCACGCCGCTGCGCAACTTACGCGTGACGCGATGGGCGCGAGTCAAGTTCTGGGTAAATACGCCTGCCGCCAGACCATACTCTGTGCCGTTGGCTAAACGAATCGCGTCGGCTTCATCCTTAAACGTCAGCACCGACAACACCGGACCAAATAGCTCCTGCACCACGCTTTCTGCATTCGGTACGGCGCTGCAATCCAGAATGGTAGGCGGATAATAGAAACCGGGACGATCGATAGGCTGATTGCCGATCACCAGACGCGCGCCCTGCTCGATGCTGCGATTAACGACCAGCTCTATATTGCTTTTTTGCTTGTCCGTACACAGCGGGCCAAACTGGGTTTCCTGCTGCTGCGGGCAGCCAATCACAATCCCGCGTACCTTGCTGACCAGCTTTTCCAGAAATACGTCTTTGATTTGTTCATCTACCAACAGACGCGATCCTGCCACGCAACTCTGTCCTGATGCAGAGAAGATGGCCGCCACCTGCGCATTGGCTGCACTGTCTAAATCAGCATCAGCAAACACAATAAACGGTGATTTACCGCCTAACTCCAGTGAGGTACTCGCCAGGTTTTCCGCGCTGTTGCGAATGATGTGACGTGCCGTATCTGCGCCACCAGTAAAGGCAATGTGATCAACCAGCGGGTGCTGTGTCAGCACCGTACCGCATCCTTCAGCAAATCCAGTGATCACGTTGATGACGCCAGCCGGGAAACCGGCCTCGTGCACCAACTCTGCGAAGGCCAGAAGTGGCGTCGGGGCAACTTCTGCCGCTTTCACCACCACCGTACAGCCGGCCGCGATGGCTGGCCCGATTTTCACCGCGGAGAGAAACAGCTGACTGTTCCAGGGAATAATCGCCGCGACAACCCCCAACGGTTCGCGTTTTATCCAGGTCTCCATATCGGCTTTATCGATGCTGAGCGTGGCGCCGTCCATCTTGTCCGCCAGCCCGGCATAGAAGCGGTAGTATTCAGCCACGTAGGCAATCTGCGCCTGAGTTTCACGGATGATTTTGCCGGTATCGAGCGTTTCCAGACGTGCCAGTTTTGGCGCGTCACGTTCGATTAAATCCGCCAGCTTCAACAGCAATTTGCCGCGCGCACCGGCGGTTAACCCGCGCCACGCGTCAGATTCAAAAGCACGCGCCGCCGCCTGGACCGCGCGGTCGGTTTGCTCGCTGCGCGCTTCGGCTATATTGGCCCACGGCTCAGCGGTGGCCGGGTTCAGCGAGGTAAAAGTCGCTGCACCCGCGTCAAATTGGCCGTCGATGTAGAGTTTGAAGGATTCCATGACGTCTCCGCTTAGTGAAATGCAGGTGCAACGTGTTGAATAAAGCGTTCCAGCGAGGCTTTTTTGCGCTCGAAGGTCATACCGCTGTCCAGCCACAAGGCGTACTCATCGTAGCCCATCGCCTCATAGTTTTTCAGGCGCGCGATCACCTGATCAGGATTACCGATGGCGAGATTTTTGCGCATGCCTTCCACGCTGTAATAGGTGTTCGCCGCGATCTCTTCTTCTGTCAGCGGCTTAATCAAGCCTTGTTCAACCGGACGCTCGTTCTTGAACCATGCGCCGAAGTAGTTATAAAAACGATTGAGTTCAACAGCGGCTTGCTGCGCATCTGCCTCATCCTCGGCAACGAATCCATGCTGCAGTAGCATGATCTTCAGCGGCTGATCGGGTGCGTATTCACGGCACGCCTCTTTAAACGTGGTGATCAGACGCGTGATCTCCTCTTCCCCCTGATGCAACGGCGTACACTGCACGTTGCAACCGTTCTTCACCGCAAACTCATGACTGTTCGGATCGCGGGCGGCGACCCAGATTGGCGGATGCGGCTGCTGCTTGGGCTGTGGCGATGAAGTCGTAGACGGGAAATTCCAGAACTCACCCTTGTGTTCGTAATCGCCTTTCCACAACGCTTTTACCGCCGGAACCAGCTCTCGCATACGCTGGCCCGCTTCCCAGGCATCCATTCCCGGCATCAGACGCTCGTATTCATAGGAGTACGCACCGCGTGCAATCCCGAGATCCAGACGCCCTTTGGTGATCAAGTCCGTCATTGCCGCTTCGCCCGCCAGGCGGATCGGATGGGTAAACGGCGCAATAATGGTGCCGGTGCCGAGTCGCACGTTTTGCGTGCGGCTGGCGATATCCACCAGGTTGATAAACGGATTCGGCGCGATGGTGAAATTCATGCCGTGGTGCTCGCCGGTCCAGATAGCGTGCAAACCGCCTTTATCCGCGATTTCACACAGTTCCATCATTTCATCGTACAGCTGGTCCTGTGCGTCATCCGCTGACACGCGTTCCATGTGCAGGAACAGGGAAAGTTTCATACCACCTCCTGATGAGACGGAGTAAAGAAGTGGCGCACTGAGCCTTCAACTTCATCGCCGTAATAAAGGCCGTAATTACCGACGGCATTTTCGCGGATAAACCGATCGACCAGCGATTTCAACGCGCTGTCCGGTACCGGCAGTTGCGCCAGCGCGTGGACATCCACCCATTCGCCCTGCTGTACCGCTGGCAAGGTGCTGCCGGTCGGTTGCGCGCAGAGGAACACGATATGCTGCTGTTTCTTCTGGCGGTCTTCCCAGATGGAGTAGACAAAACCCGGGCTGGCTTCGATGTTGAGTCCATCGAACACCAGTTTCAGGGTTTCACTGACGCTGCGGTTATTCACCGTTTGCGACGGCAGGCCGTAACCATTCTCTTTTTTCACCACCAGCGCCTGGCCCGCCGATTCAATCAACGCACTGACCACCACGTTAGGACCGGCAATCAGAGACTCGGCATTCTGATAAGGGGTGAAGTAGGCGCCGCGATAGTAGCCCAGCCCCGGCGTGCCACAGGAATCGAACTGCTCAACTTTGCCGATCAGGATCGCGTGGTCACCGGCATCCACCACCTGATGCATCGCGCATTCAAACCAGGCGGAGCTGTCATCCAGCAGCGGTGTGTTGAACTCTCCTTTACGCCACTTCACCAATGAGAAGCGATCGGCAATCTTCTGCGCGAAGATGTTCGACGTCTCTTTCTGCTGCTCCGCCAGGATGTTAATAGCGAAGTGCGGGCACTGAGTGAAGTTGTCGAAATTGGCGGAGCGCTTATCGATGCTCACCAGCAGCAGCGCGGGATCGAGCGATACCGAAGAAAACGAATTGGCGGTAAAACCAATCGGCTGTCCCTGTGCATCGTTGGTGGTGACCACGGTGACGCCGGTCATGAAGGCGCCAAAGGCGTCGCGTAACTGTCTGCGTTTATCTGCGTCCATAAGTTACTCCTTTACAGGCTCTTTTTGCGTGACGGCGGCAGCAACCGGATTGAGGAACGATAAAATCTCTTCGTTCACGCGGTCGGCATCCGTCAGGTTCAACATGTGTTTAGCGTTAGCGACCACCACCGCCTGCCCCTGGCGCGCGGCCTGGGCCATCTGGCGCGTCATGTCTGGATTGGAATTGGCATCCAGTTCACCGGTCATCACCAACACCGGACATTGCATTTCGTTCCAGCGTTCTGAATAAAAGCGATCTCCGGCCGCAAACGCCTGATAGGCGCGGGCATAGCCGTCGAGATTCACCTGCTGCAACCACGCGCCCACTTTTTTACGCAGGGGCTGTTCGTGGTGATCATCACTGAACCAGCGATCCAGCGGGGCATCGAGCCGCACATTACCGCTGGCCAGCTCTTGTGCCCGCTGCAACACGGCGTTGCGTGCCGTGTCGTTACGTTTAAACACGCCGCTCATCACAATCGCGTGATTCACCAACTGGGGATAATCGATGGCAATCCCGGCAGTAATCAGCGCCCCCATTGAGTGTCCGGCCACGGCAAAACTGGATTCCGATTGTGTCTTCAGGAACAGGGCCAGCCACTGCACGTAATCTTTCAGGGTGGCGGGATGGCGAAAACCGCTGCTTTCGCCATGTCCCGGCATATCCACCGCGATCACGCGGAAATAGCGACTCAGCACGTCCATTTGCGGGAACCAGGCGTCAGCGTTCATGCCGACGCCGTGGATCAACACCAGCGGCGTGCCTTGTCCAGCCTCCAGGTAACTCACCTGGAGACCTAACTCAGTTAGCTGCTGGGTTTTTCTGGTCATGGCCTAACTCTTTCAGGTCAAGATAACGGTTGCCGATACGATGATGCGGACGGCCGCCCAGTGCCGCGCCCAACGCGATAACAATCTCATCGCTGAATGGCGCATCATTGATGTTGAACTGCATGGTGAGGTAGTGCTCGCGCGTGCCTTCATCATCGGTGCCCATCATCGGCACCAGAATGGGCGTATTGGCTGGACCGCGGGTGTTGTTAAAGGCCAGATAGGTTTTACCCTTCACCGCTGAGCGATAATGGTTGCCGAAATGCAGGGTATGAATCAGCGCTGACGCGTGTTCCAGTTCGCCATTGAGACCGACGACGGCGCTTTTGCCATAAGCCACAACCTTGTCGCCGCCGCCCGCTTCTTTCACGATTAACCCGGTCAGTAACTCGCCCAAAACGGGTGCCATTTCTCGAATCTTAGGGGCGAGATCTTCCACGAAACCCTCGCCTGCCCACGGATTTTTCACCACGGCAGCCGCCGCAATCATCACCAGCGGTGTCGTCGCCGCTTTGCCGCCGTCGGAGTAAATGGTCTCGGTGGTAACGAACGTCTTGCGTATATCTGGATGCATGGTCAGAACCTCATTCAAGTTAACGGTTTGTTAATCTGGTGTGTCGGGAAGTGATATAACACTGAGATTTCTGGCATGTCAAAAGTTGGTATACCATCATACGATATTAAATTTTCCCGGCGTTTTTGCTATGCTTAAGCGACGCAAAACCCCGCCATGACTGGGGGGATGGGGATCAAAAAGGCAATGTGTCACCGGCGGTTTGAGAAGCGAGATGAGTGTGATTGAGGTCATAAAAATCACACGAATTATCAGGGCAGTCGTTTCATAACGGCATGAATTCACGAGATTTTGATTATTCCTCAAGGATATTTTTATTTCGTGCTCAGACCGCATGATGAAACTGTGAGCTAACGCTGATTTCAACGGGCGGGTCGGTGAGAAGTCGATAGGCGGTGGTAGCAACGAGAGTAAAGGCGGCGTTGCTTTCAGAACGGAAACAGTGCTAATAGTTAAAACGCTTGCAGGACATGACATTGACTTCAGGCTGAATTTTTAAATTTCAACGAAGAGACGATTATGGATGCGAGTCATTCCCTAAAAATTGAAAATACGCCGGTGACGTTACGTGAACTGGCACTGGCCAAAGTTCGTCAGGCCATTATCTCGGGATACTTTAAAGCCGGCGACCGTTTGGTTGAACGCTCACTGTGTGATGAATTAGGTGTAAGCCGTACCGTGGTGCGCGAAGTGATTCGCTATCTGGAAGCGGAGGGTTTAATTGAAAACCTGCCGAAAAAAGGCCCGATTGTGGCGATATTAACCTGGGAAGTGGCCGAGCAGATTTACGATATTCGTATCCTGCTGGAATCCGAAGCGGCGAAGGACTGCGCAAAATTAGCCACCAGCAGTGATAAAAAGAATCTGCACAAGAAACTCCTGCGCATCGCTAAAGCTTCGCATGATCATGATGATATTGAACGCGTTGAAGCGTCTCAGGCCTTTTATGAAGCACTCTTTTCCATTGCAAAACATCATATTGCGTGGGAAATCGTCCAGCGTCTGAACAGTCGTATAAGTCGACTGCGCGCACTGACCCTGCGCAGTCCGGAGCGTCAGGTGGCGGGTTTTGAACGTATGTCGCGAATTTATGAAGCGATTGAAGAAAATAATGCCGAACAAGCGAAAGAGGCCGTCAAACAGCATCTTTCAGAAGCGGCCACGCTGGCTAAATCTATTCTGACTGCCGAGGAAAAATAATGTCTGCTTATTGGATCGCCCACGTCAATATTGAGGATGCACAGCAGTACCAGAATTATATTGAGCTGGCACCGCTTGCGTTTAAAAAATATCAGGCGAAGTTTATTGCCCGCGGGGAAAATGCCACCTCACTTGAGGGCGAAGCATTTAAGAAGCATGTCATCATTGAATTCCCCGATTATCAAACGGCACTGGACTGCTATCATTCTGACGAGTATCAGTTAGCCAAAAAGCAGCGTGAGAACGTGGCAACAGCCATGATTACCATTGTGGATGGGCTGGCGTAAGTTTTTACCCCATTTCATTGGTTTGATTTGACACGCTGTTCCTCAGTCCACAAGCGGGCTGAAACTAACCAAACAGGCCGCTTGCACGCGATTTAACCCCGCATATCCTTAGGTGCAAAGCCATATTTTTTGCGGAAAGCGACGGAGAAATGGGCGGGCGAATAGCCGACCTGATAGGCCACTGAAGAGACACTGGCTTCCCCTGTCGACAACATACGCCAGGCGGTTTCAAGTCGCAGCGTTTGCAAATAGCCGTAGATGCTCTGATTAAACAGGCATCGGAACCCGGTGGTGAGTTTACGCGTGTTCAGGCCAACTTTAGCGCTAAGATCACGAATGGAGGGAGGTGAGTCGATGTGCTCAGCGAGCAAGTTTTTCACATCATGCAGCCGGGCAATATCGCAGGAGCTCAGGCGTAACGTTGATTGCTGCAACGTTTTGTCTTCACTGACCAGACTATCCAGCGTGTGAGCGACGATCTCCAGCGCTTTGCCCGTCATATACAACTGTCGTGCAACACCTTGCAGCGGGTTGGTAAACAGTTGGGCTTTCAGACCGTTCAGGCATTTTGGCGTTGCCTGAATACGCATGCCAGGATTTGCGGATAAATCGAGCTGCATGCCTGCAGTCAGTGTGTTGATGGAGTCGGCGCAAAGATGCTGGCTCAACGAGTGCGTAGAGATATTCACGGCGGTGTAATTCAAATCAGCACCAGGCAGTAAGCACTGACTTGCGTGCGCTAAGTCCTGATTCCAGACAGCACAAAGTGCCGGGCCTTTGATATGCCGCTCAGCCTGCTGAGGGAAACGGCACAGCAATTCACCACTTTCAATGATGATGATTTTCAGCCCCACAAACAGCTGCTCATCCTGCCAGATCGCCCGCTGCGGGTTAACGCTGCCGCTGGTGAGTGAAATATCACCTCGCAACAACATCTGTACTCCGCCATCACCTCCCTGGCTAAGTTTGCTCTTTCTGGCGGAAAGCTTCTGAGAATCCATCGTTAACCCTACCGTGATATGAGTGATATTGATTATCATTCTCAATGTAAGCGTTTTGTAAATGCCTGTCCATGGGTATATCGAAACGCAAACCGTCTACTGGCAGCAGAATCAGCACCGACCCTAAATTGACTTCCCGGTCGCACCGGGAAGTTTCATTTTGCATGTTTTTCTAAAGAAAGAGTTCGGCAAGCGAAAGTGTTGCTGATTGTCTGTCCACATTCTCACTGACACACTTTTAGCCGACAAAAAAGTCACTTCTATTGTGGAGAATACCTTGGAAAACAATAATAAAAATTGGGCGCGCTTGACCACGCCCCTTACCTGTCTGGCGTTGTTAATCCATGTTCATTGCGCGCTGGCAGAAGATACCTTGCAAGTCACGGCAGACAGCAAAACGGCACCAGAAAAAGGCTACGTTGCACAGACCAGCACAACGGGGAGCCGCACCAATGAATCCATTCTCGCCACGCCCCAGTCAGTATCGGTGATCACCCGCAGCGAAATGGACGATCGTAACGTGCAGAGCACCACCCAGGCCCTGCAATACACTCCGGGAGTGTATGCCTCAACCTCTGCGATCTCGTCCCGCTTTGACTACTTCAACATCCGTGGTTTTGATTCAACACTGAACGGGACCTTGCTGGATGGATTGCGATCCACCACTCAGCAGTCCTACGTACGCTACGAACCTTATGGATTGGAACAACTGGACGTGCTGCGTGGCCCCAATGGTTTCCTCTACGGCGCGGGATCGCCAGGCGGTATCATCAACGCCATCAGCAAGCGTCCCACGTTAAATGCACAACATGAAGTGGCCATTCAGACCGGCAGTCATGGCCGCATGCAGGGCCAGTTTGACACCTCCGGGCCGCTTAACGATGATAAAACACTGCTCTATCGCGTGGTGGGTGTGGGGCGTGACAGCAATACCCAGTTCAACAACGTCCCGGATGACACCCTGTACCTGGCGCCTTCCTTGACCTGGCGCCCCGATGCAGACACCTCATTGACCGTATTGGCCTCGGTTAGCCGCAATAAATTTGGCCCACCACGCCCTTACCTGCCGCTGTATGGCACCTTACTCAGAAACCCTAACGGGCAGGTCAACCGCAACAGTTATCTTGATGGGACCAATCTCGATAACCATATGACCCAGAGCAATCTGGGTTACGAACTGGACCACCATTTTGGCGATCGCTGGACCTTCCATTCTGCCAGCCGCTACACCGAAACCGACCTGATGACGCAAACGCTTTCAGGCGCATCGCTGGCGGCGGACATGCGCACGCTGAATCGCGTGGCCTATGAGTTCGGTATTAAAGGGAAAGTCTTCGCCACTGATAACAACCTCAAGACCGAGTGGGATGCAGGGCCCGTGCACGGTTCCAGTGTTGCGGGCGTGTCGTTCCGCCACACCGGGGAGGATTACTATCTGAACTATGGCCGGGCCAGCAGCATTGATATTTACCAGCCGACGGGTAATGGTCGCTTCCCGACAACCTCGCCGTATACCAGCACGCAGCAGAATGCTAACGAAACCGGCGTTTACCTCTCTAACAGCCTCGCGTTGTTCCAGCATCTGAACCTCGACCTCTCTGCGCGTCAGGACTGGGCTTCGGTGAACACCAAAAACCGTCTCAACGACACTTACACTTCGCAGGACGATCAGCGCTTTACGTGGCGGGCAGGCTTAAGCTGGATAACGGATATCGGGGTGGCACCTTATGTCAGTTATGCCACCTCATTTGCGCCAGTGCTGGGCACCAATTTCTATGGTGACGCCTACAAACCCACCACAGGCAAACAGTGGGAAGTCGGTGTGAAGTATCAGCCAGAACAGTTTGATGCACTGTTCACGCTGGCATGGTTCGACCTGACGCAGGACAACGTGCAGACCACCGATCCCGACAATTCGTTGAACAAAATTCAGACCGGACAGGTCACCTCGAAAGGGATCGAAGCCTCAGCCACCGCCAACCTCACCGATGACTGGAAACTGATTGCCAGTTACAGCTGGAACAATCTTGAGACCAGCAAGACCACGGTGGCCGGTGCACAGGGCAAAACGCCCACCGCCATGCCTGAACACATGGCCTCTCTGTGGAGCAATTACACCGTTGCGAGTGGCCCGCTGGCTTCACTGGGCTTAGGCGCAGGTGTTCGCTATGTCGGCTCGACCTGGGCTGACACCAACAACACCATCAAAGTACCGGACTACACCCTGGTTGATGCCGCCATTCACTACGATTTGGGACAGATCAATGCCCATCTCCATGGACTGAATGTGGCGCTCAACGCCAATAACCTGCTTAACAAACATTATTGGGTCAGTTGCTCAACCACCACCTGCACCACGGGTTATGACCGCTCGTTAAGCGCCACCCTGTCCTATCGCTGGTAAGTTAAGGAAAACATCATGATGAGAAAATCCAACCTGATAATGTGGCTGTGCGCACTCTGCCTGATGTGCAGTGTTTCTTCAGCGTGGGCAGCGATTACGGTCACCGATAGGCTGCAGCGTCAAGTGACTCTGCCTGAACCAGCAAAACGCGTGGTGTTGGGAGAGAGTCGCCACATCATTACGCTGGCGCTGCTGGAGAAAGATCCTTTCCATAATCTGGTGGGCTGGGGAGACGATCTCCAGCGCTACTCACCGGCCACCTGGGAGGCGATAAAAAAACAGTATCCCGCGGCCAGCCACTTACCGGTGCTGGGCACCATGAACAGCGGCACCTTTTCAATGGAAGCGACGATCGCGGCTAAACCCGATCTGGTGATCTTCACCCTGTATGGACCGATTCCACCGGGACTCAATGCTCTGGATGCGGCCCACATCCCCTATGTGTTTGTTGATTTCTTCCGCAAACCGCTGGTGAACACCGTGCCAAGCCTGAAGATGCTCGGTCAGTTACTCGGTCAGGAGGCGCAGGCCGATCAGGTGATCGCGTTCTGGCAACAGCATATGGATGAGGTTGCAAAGCGCCTGGCAAATGTCAGCGATCGTCCCTCGGTATTTTTCCATCTCAATCCGGGTAAGGGCGATTGCTGCTTTACCTCGGGCCCCAGCAATATGAGCGATTTCATTGCTGCGGCAGGTGGACATAACATTGGCGCCGACATGCTGAGCGCGCCGATCGGCAAACTGAACCCGGAATACATCCTGTCACGTAACCCTGATTTTTATCTGATGGGCGGTGGCTCCGCCGTGAGCCGCGACGGATTACAAATCGGCACCGGAGCCGATGCAAAGCAGGTCGCCCAGAGCAGTCAGCACCTCCTGACCGCGCCAGAAATCGCCCATTTACCGGCGGTGAAAGCCGGGCATACGGGTGGCGTCTGGTTATTCTTCTTCGACAGCCCGCTCTATTTCGTCGGGATCGAGGCCATGGCGAAAATGTTTCATCCCGCGCTGTTTGCTGATGTGCACCCTGAGGCGACGCTAAACACCGTAACCAGCCAGTGGTTGTCGGTGCCGCTAAAGGGCACATTCTGGACGGCACTGCCTGCGCAATAAGCACTGCAGGGCAGCGCTGTTTGGCGCTGCCCTCGGGGAAACCACGATGAAATCACCCTCGAAGCTTCTGACGGCGCAGATCCTTCCTGCGCTAACACTCAACCTGCTGTCAGGCGTCTTGATTACCTTAAGCTACCTGCTACAGGCACTGCTGTTTACGCAATCGATCATGGCGCTGAATGCATCTACATCGACTACGATCATGATGCTGCTTGTGATGCTGGCGGGAAATGCACTGCTCAGGGCCGTGTTGATGGGTTTCAGGGCCATGCAAACCGAGCAGTTAGCTGCAAATGTGCGCACCCGTTTGCGTCTGCAGCTGTTTCGCCCTCTGCTGACACCTGGCTTTGATATCATGCAACACCATTCAGCGGCAAAATTACAGGCCACGCTGGTTGAGGGCGTGGAAGTGATGGAAGGATTTTACAGCCGCTATCTGCCCGCACTGCTACTGGCTTTACTCAGCGGTGCCGTCACGGTGATCACCCTGGCCAGTTTCGACCTGCTCTCAGGGGCCATATTGCTGCTCTTTTTGGTGACCTGCCCGGTGATGGATCATCTGTTTATGCGTCAGCAACGTCGGCATATTGTGGGTGTGTTTGCCGCCATGCAGCAGTTTGCAGAGGATTTGATGGATGCGCTACGCGGCATGCTGACACTGAAAGCCTGTAATGCTGTGCCACGCTTTCGCGCCAAAATAGCAGACCACGCGGCATCACTCCGCCGCGAATCCATGACAACCCTGCGAGTGACGATGATGCGTGGCGGTATCACTCGCTTCGTATCGCTACTCGGTACTTCCGGGCTTCTTATCATCAACGCCTGGCGCACCATGCAGGGTACTGTGGATCCCGCCCTGTTGCTAATGACGCTGTTTATCACCTGGGAGGCGTTTCGCCCTATCCTTCAACTGGAAACGGTATTCCATACCTTGTGGGCCGCGCAGGAGATGCGCCCGGCAATGCAGGAATTGGCCGCCTCCACTGCCACCTTCCACGACCCTGACTTTCCCCACCCGATGCCGGCTGGCAACACACTGCATTTAGAGGCGATCACTTATCGCTGGCCAGGTCAGCATCAGCCGCTTTTCAACAACCTGACGCTGACCATTGCAGAGAATCGCCACACCGCCTTCATTGGACCTTCAGGCTCGGGCAAGAGCACTCTGTTCCAGCTGATCACCCGGTTTATCGCACCGCAATCAGGCGCAATTTATTTTGGGGATGAGCCGATCAGTGAGCTTTCGATTGCCGCATTTCGCCGTCGTATCAGCTGGGTATCGCAGCAGGTTTTCTTAATCGACGGCACCCTGGCTGAAAATTTACGACTGGGCCGCCCTGACGTCACTGAAGCGGCCATCTGGCAGGCATTGCAACATGCGCAACTGGCAGAGTGGGTTCAATCACTGCCTCAGCGCCTTAATACACTGGTGGGTGAAAATGGCGGGCTGTTGTCGGGCGGGCAGCGGCAACGACTCGCTATTGCACGCGCGTTACTCAAACAGTCCCCCATTCTCATTCTGGATGAAATCACCTCGAATCTTGATGTGGTCAACGAGGCAGCCATCCAACGGGTCATCTCATCACTCAGCGGTCATTGCACACTCATTAGCATTGCACATCGGCTGAACACCATTACGCAAGCCGATCACATCGTGGTGCTAAAAGACGGTGACATCATCGAACAGGGTTCACCCGCCCGTCTGAGGTTTGAAAAAGGCTATTACGCTTCGCTGCTTCAATCGCAGGAGACAATCCATTGAACACCAACACGCCTCCCGTTGCCCCATCACTTTGGCGAGCGCTGCTTTCCCCACTCAGAGCACATCAGTCTCGGCTCTTCTCCACACTGGCAGCAGGGATCGTGGCGCAATGCACAACCTTCACCTGCATGATTATCGCGGGCTGGATCTGCACCCTGGTGCTCAGCGGTTCATCGCCCGATACACTGTGGTTCTTCACCGCTATTCTGGCCTTCTGTGTGGTGCTGACCGCCCTGGCCCGCTGGGCACTGGCGTGGTTATCACATGATCTGGCTTTCGCACTGATTGAAACGCTGCAAATGGGCATTTTTGATGGCATCGCACGCGCCACACCCGGACGTTCACATCAACATCGTATGGGGGATGTCGCGGCGACAGCCACCAGCGATGCCGAGCTGATGGAGCGTTTTTATGCGCACATGCTGGTGGACTATCTCACCGCGTTTCTGATGCCTGGGATTGCCCTCGTGATATTGCTGTTCGTGAGCCCCTGGCTGTGCGCGATTTTTTTGCCTTGTGTGTTGATGATTGTCGTGGCGTCGTTGTTCTCTGCGCGATGGGCGAAAAAACAGGGAAAAGCCGTCGCAGAAAGCAAAAGCGTGTTAAACAGCCATATTGCCGAACTCGCACAGGGCTGGAGAGATATTCAGATGTTTGGTGCTGAAGGTCGCTACAGCATGACGTTGCAGCAGGCCAACGCCAGATTAAACAACGCACAACGCAAATACGGGGCGCGTAACGGACTGGAGCAGGGATTGCGGGATGGCCTGATGGCGCTTTCACTGATTGCATTACTTGTGGCCTGTCTTTTCACTTCTCATCACGCGGGCCTGCCGCTCACCTGGCTGCCGTTTATCCTCAGTATCGGCGCCGCGGCAATCGTTCCTCTGCTGGAAGTTTTGCAGGTCGGCGGGCAATGGGGCGCATTGAGAGCCAGTGCCGAGCGCATCTTTTTACTTCAGCAGTTACCTGAACAGGTTCATGACGGCCAGGCGTTAATAACCCCCCAAGGGCATCGACTGCAATTTAACAACGTCAGTTTTTGTTACCCGCAAAGCGATACCCCGGTGTTGAACAACCTGAGCTTCACCATTGAACCGGGAGAAAGAGTCGCCCTCACGGGCATGTCAGGCAGCGGTAAGACCACCCTCGCCTATTTATTGCTGCGCTTCTACGATCCAACATCAGGTACGCTTTCACTCGATGGCACAGACCTGTCGGCATTTAGCCTGAAAACGTTGCGACAGCAGATTGCCTGGGTATCGCAGGAGAGTTGGCTGTTTAACGATACCATTGAGAACAACATTCGCCTGGGCCGCCCCGATGCCACCTTTAGCCAGATTGAACAGGCGGTGAAATCCGCCTGTGCGAATGAATTCATCTGCACATTGCCACAGGGCTATCAAACCATCTGCACTAGAGGAGGCGAAAACTTGTCGGGAGGCCAGCGTCAGCGTATCGCTTTGGCACGAGCTTTAGTCAGTGACGCACCGGTGATAATACTGGATGAAGTTTCTGCCGGTTTAGATGGCGAAAATGAGCGCCTTATCCTTGCCGCCCTTGAGTCTCTTCCCAAAACCTGCACCCTTATTATGATCGCGCATCGTATCCCGATGCTGAAATCCGCCGAACGCATTTTGCTGCTCGCTAACGGTCGAATCGCAGCAGCGGGCAGCTTTGATGCGTTAACCACTGAAGGCACATCTCTTTCAGCATTGCTGGAGAATCCACATACAAAGTAAGCACTCGCCTATCGCGTGCTGTAAGGTTCAGTAGCACGTACACCCTCATGATGACGCTGGTGACGCCTCAAATTCTGGCGTCACCATTCTATTTGAATTTGATCACCCCATAATCTGAACACAGATCACAAAATCGGCACGCATAATTTTGTAATCGATTACTTTAAGTTAATTTGTAATCGATTACTTATGATAAGGAGCTGAATTAAGATGAAAAAATTGATGGTGTTGGCTGGGATATTGTCCATGTTGAGTGCTGTGCCCTCGCAGGCGTCAGCAGCAGGTGTTGAAGATGAAATTGGGCTGCAGATGTACACCTTACGGAACGTCGGCACCCCGGCAGAACAGTTCGCCATGGCCCATAAAGCGGGCTTCGAGCACGTTGAGCTGGTAGGCACGCAGGGTCTGGCAGCCAAAGAGCTGAAATCCTTGCTGGATAAAAATCACCTGACCGTCACCTCATCCCACGTGCAATTAACGGCACTGGAGAGCGACTACACGCAGACCGTGGCGTTCAATAAAGCGGTGGGTAATCACACCATCGTGGTTCCGTGGATCAAACCGGAAGATCGCCCGGACAGCACCAAAGCATGGATAGACTATGCACAACGCCTGGATAAACTCGGCGCGAAACTGCGTAAAGACGGCATGCAGCTCGCTTACCACAATCATAATTTCGAGATGAAAAAGTACGATGGCGTGACCGCACTGGAGATCATCTTCAATCATTCACGGGCAGAAAATCTGAAACTGGAGATGGACGCGGCGTGGGTTTCACGCGGCGGTCAGGATCCGGCGCGCCTTTTGCAAGAGTATCCGGGACGGATCTATGCGATTCACGCCAAGGATAATGCGTCGATTGGTATTCGCGACGATGAGATGAATTTTGCGCCGCTGGGCGAAGGCTTGCTGGACTGGAAAACCATTCTGCCTGCCGCCAAAGCCAGCGGCGTGAAGTGGTTTATCATTGAGCACGACAAGCCGAAGGATGCCTGGAGCATCATCACCACTTCACATCAGAATCTGCGTGCGGCGCTGGAGAAACTGCCGCATTAAGCGATCAAGCACTGGCGCGCACGATCAGGCGCCAGTCCATCATGACGCGCTCAGTTGGCGATTGTGGGTCGTCAATCTTCTGCAGCAGCAGGCTGAACGCAGTACGACCAATATCGCGCGAGGGCTGCGCGATGGTGGTCAAAGGCGGAGAGATCATTTCAGCCAGTTCCGACCCGTCAAAGCCTGCAACGGCGATATCTTGTGGTACCTGATGTCCCGCGGCCTGGATGGCGGCCATCGCCCCGGCCGCCAGCGTGTCCGATACGGCAAATACCGCGTCCGGTTGCGTGTCGGCGTTGAGTAACGCTTCCATCGCACGCTTGCCAGCGTTGTAGCTTAGATCACTGGCGTAGCTCACCGCCTGCCAGGACAGACCGTGCTGTTCCAGTTCCTGCTGATAACCCTGCTGACGCAGTTGGGCATACTTATAGCTCAAATCATGATTAATCAGGGCAATGCGATTGCGTCCGCTGGCCACCAGATGCGCCACCAGCTGGCGCGAAGCATGGACATCATCGATGCCCACACAGGAGATATCGCCGGCATCGGCGTATTCGGCACACTGCACCCAGGGCATGTTGCCGATCAGCTGTGTCAGTTCAGTCAGCGTGGTGAAAGCATCCATGGTGATCACCCCATCCACCATTTTGCCTGCCAGCAGTTGCAGACTCGAACGGGAGCGATTGATGTCCGATCCGGAGTTACACAACAGAATGCGATAACCATTCTGCTCGGCCTGCTCTTCGATACCTTTCACAATTTCAGCGCAAAACGGGTTGGAGATATCAGAAACCAGCACCAGCACCATGGAGCTCCGCGCCGTGCGCAGCTGACGGGCTAACAGATTTGGCTGGTAGTTGCTGGCTTTAATGGCTTCCAGCACCTTATCCCGGTTTTTATCCTTTACGGTGTCACTGTTATTAAGCACGCGTGACACCGTGGCCACGGAAACACCGGCCAGCTTCGCGATTTTCTGAATGGACATGATGACTCAACTTCCTGCGTCAGTTTCTGAATTGCAGGCTACCATAAATCGACGCGTGACAATAAGTTAGGCGGGGTGGCTTATGCGGAAGATCAGGCGCGCCGGAACGCGCCTGTGTATCAAATGCTGACGTCGACCCAGCGTTGATCGCGATGGCTTTTAACGATCGCCTCAACGATGGCCATCACCTGCGCCCCATCGCTGAAGTCGGCAAAATGCCGTTCGTCTTGCGCCGGCATCTCACCCTTCTCCACCGCCTGATAAAACTGCTGCATCATGGCGCGAAATGCATCGGGCCAGCCTTCGATGTGCCCGCCGGGAAAACGGGCACGGGCGGCAACATCGCGGTTCATCAATGTTGCATCGTCCGTCAAGGTTTGGTTGGCCTGATGACGATGACCGACCCACAACTGTTGTGGCACTTCCTGATCCCACGCCAGCGAGGCTTGACTGCCACTCACCTCCAGATAAAGGCGATTTTTTCGCCCCGCCGCCACTTGTGACACGCTCAAACAGCCTTTACTGCCATCATCGAAACGCAGCAGCACAAAGCCCAGATCTTCCGTATTCACCGGACAATCCTGATACTGGGCCTGCTGTGTCTGTGCGCTGAAGGTGGCCTGACCCGCCAGATTGGCTTTGCGGGTGGGCCAGACGATGGCGAGGTCAGCCATCACCGCCACTATCTTGCGGCCTGTAACAAACTGTATGGTGTCGCACCAGTGAGAACCGATATCCGCTACTGCACGCGATGCACCGCCCTTGTCGGCCTCCACACGCCAGTTGTAATCCGTCTCTTCCAGCATCCAGTCTTGTAAGTAGCTGCCCTGAACGGCAAAGGTGCGGCCCGTTTCGCCGCTGCGCACCATGCTCGCGGCTTGCTGGACCATGGCAAACTGTCGGTACACGAAGCTGACCCCGTTGACCACGCCTGCCTGTTCTGCCAGTGCCACTAATTCACGCGCTTCGCCCATCGTCATGCAAAGTGGTTTTTCCGAGAACAGGTGCTTGCCGGCAAGTAAAACCTGCTTATTGATGGCGGCATGAAGGTGATTGGGCGTGCAATTGTGCACAGCATGCAGCTCTGGATGCTGTAAAAAGGTGACAACGTCACCGTAGGCGTGCGGCACGTGCAATTGCGCCGCCTGGGCTTGTGCTTTCTCCAGCGTGGAGTCGCACAGAGCCACGACATTGATGTTGCCGAGGCGACGTAGTGCCTCAATGTGCGCGGGGCCGATAAATCCGCTGCCGATAATCCCGACATTAATCATTTACGACTCCTCATTAAGTCCGAGCTGCGCACGGATACTGCCGCTGTCATCCTGCGCGGCAAAATCATCAAATGCCCGACTGGCGACCGGAATGATGTGACGTTGAATGAATTCAGCCCCTTCCCGTGCACCGGTTTCCGCATCTTTCAGGCAGCATTCCCACTCCAGCACCGCCCAGCCGTTGAAGTCATACTGCGCCAGTTTGCTGAAGATGCTTTTGAAATCAATCTGCCCGTCGCCTGGCGAACGAAAACGCCCGGCGCGATCGATCCAGTTTTGATAGCCGCCATACACCCCGCTGCGACCATTGCGCTGATACTCCGCATCTTTGACGTGGAAGGCTTTGATACGCGAATGATAGATATCGATGAACTGCAGGTAATCAATGTGCTGAAGATGCAGATGGCTGGGATCAAACAGGATATTGCAACGAGGATGGTGGTTCACCTGTTCAAGGAAACGCTCAAAGGTGGCGCCATCGTGCAGGTCCTCGCCTGGGTGTAATTCGTAACACACATCCACGCCATGCTGATCGTAAACATCCAGCACCGGCTGCCAGCGACGGGCGAGTTCCTTAAAGGCCTCATCCAGCAACTGCGGGTTGTGCGGCGGCCACGGGTAAACATAGGGCCAGGCGAGCGAGCCAGAGAAAGTGGCATGGGCAGTCAGTCCAAGTTTACTGGAGGCGACTGCGGCATGTTTAACCTGCTCGATCGCCCAGGCCGTGCGCGCTTCCCGCTTGCCGCGTAGGTGTGACGGTGCAAAATTATCGAAAGCGGCATCATGCGCGGGATGCACGGCAATCAACTGCCCTTCCAGATGCGTCGATAACTCGCTGATGCTGAGGCCATACTGCTTCAGCAATCCCAGCACTTCATCGCAGTAAGTCTGGCTGGTGGCTGCGCGTTGCAGATCAAATATCGCCGGGTGATTGCACGGGATCTGCAATGCCTGAAATCCCAAAGCGGATGCCCATTTCGCCAGTCCGTCCAGTGAATTGAACGGGGCATCAGCGCCGATAAACTGTGAAAGGAAAATGCCCGGACCTTTTAACGTTTTCAAAAAACCACCTCCAGTAACAACAAAAACTCAATCGCGATACTTAAATGTGAACATAAACAACAGGGCAATCACGGCAGCCGCGATCGCCGGGATCCACCAGAATATGCCCCAACTGGCGGCCGATACCTGACCCGCGACCAGATGGTTATACAGCGCACCTGAAATCTGCGATCCCAGCAGCATGCCGATACCGTAGGTGAACATCACAATCATGCTCTGCGCTTGTCCTTTGACTTTGTCTCCCGCAATGCGATCGGTGTAGATGAAGCCGACGACAAAGAAGAAGTCGTAACAGACGCCGTGCAGCAGAATTCCCAGCCAAATCAGCGCGCGTCCCTCCTCGCCCATGCCCATGGCAAACAGCGCATAACGCACAAACCAGGCGCACATGCCGACCAGCAGCATGTATTTCACGCCCAGTCGGCGAAACAGCAGCGGAATCACCAGCATGAAGAAGATTTCAGACATCTGGCCGAAGGACATCAGTGAGCTGACGTTTTCAACACCGGCGTCGGCCAGCCAGGAAGCGGTGTAGGCGTAGTAAGTGCCCAGCGGAATGGAAATCAGCGTGGCGCAGAGCGAAAAAATGAAGAAGTGACGGATTTTCAGCAGGGCAAACGCATCAGCACAGAACAGATCGCGCGGTCTGAATGGCATACCTTTAGCGGGTGCGGGCGTATGCGGCAGCGTGAGGCTATAGAGCGCCAGCACCACGGAACAAATCGCCGCCACCGTGAAGACGCTGACACTGGAGGCGATCCCCGTGAACCCGATGAACAGGCCAGCGACAATCCAGCCAATGGTGCCGAACACGCGCACTACCGGGAAACTCTTCTCGCTGCTGGCGAGACTGTGGAAGGCAATATTATTGGTCAGTGCCAGCGTGGGCATGTAACACAGCGTGTAACCGAACAGTAAGCCGATCAGCAGCGCGCCGTTCTCGGCAATCATCGCCTGAGGCACAAACCACAAAATCACTGCACCGGCCAGATGCATCACCGCCAGGACTTTTTGTGAAGGGAAAAATCGGTCCACCAGCATGCCGAGAACAAACGGCGAAAGAATGGAAGCAATCGGGCCCGCCGAGAAAGCATCGCCAATCAGCAAGGACATGTTGTGCTGCGTCATCACCAATCCCAGCGTGACCGACCAACTGCCCCAGATAAAGAACTGAAGAAACATCATCAGTGACAGCCGTGGAACCAGCATGCGCTGCATTGCCTGGTCTTGCGCGGTGCCTTGTGTTGCAGCAACCATTTCCAACCCCCAAAAAGTAATCGATTACAAAATACGAGAAAATAAAAGTAATCGATTACAAAATGGAAATCATCGTGGTTGATCACAAATTTTTACTTAGGGGGAAGTGAGGATTGATGGCTGGTGAGTGGGGGCGTGTAGACCATATAAGGATTGAGCCGCCTAACGATGAGTCCGTATGAGCGTTAGCAGCCGCCCAACTATCCCAGACAATTTCAACGCTCACAATTTCCCATTCTGTGCACGCTCTCTCAATTTATCCATGTGAGAAGTAACCTCCTCATGGCTGATATACTCCCCATGGTCCGAATCATGTCGCTCAAAAGCTTGGGTGATTTGCCGTTCAAGACATATATCGTGCTCATGACTTTGATAACGGCGATCTCCATCAGCTAATTCCACAACTCTTTGACGCATAAGCTCAGTCAGGCTGAACTTAACCTCTTCAGCAGCCTGCATAGCCAATCTTTTGGTTTCATCATCAATTCGAAAATGTAAGGTGCTGCTCATTCTAATCTCACGCGTAGTGTCGTTTGTGCTGTCATTATGGAGGGGCTATTTGGTGAAAGTCATCCTGTCATTCTATTGCTTAACACAGTGTGAAGACGACATGTTGGCCGGGCTGGATTGAAGGCTTAGCCTATTTTCCCTAAGCACCATGATGGTCGTTTAAGACTTAATGTGGTGGATGTTTAATTCACTATGTCGCGACTTATGCAATTGGGTTGAACTGTAAGTGTTCATTTTAATGGTTCTTTAACCCCCTCTCTTATCCGGTTAAAGTGAACTCATTAGCTTCAAGCAACACTCACTCGACACACTATGACCGTATTCATAAAAGCTCTATAATGAACTCTTATTCATCTTTAATGACATTCAGGGCTTTTAAAATGACTCTTAACCTCTTTACTGAATCTCAATTGATTGCAGGACTGGGGCAACGTCTGAAGGAGCAACGTCTTAGGCGCAATCTTCTCCAGAAAGAGTTGGCTGATAACGCAGGGATTTCAGTGTCAGCGCTAAAAAAACTAGAAAATGACGGTAAGGTGACGTTAGAAAACTTTATAAAGGTCGTGTTTGCGCTCCGTCTTGAAAGAGAAATGATGAATTTGTTTGCACCACCCGCATTGAGCATCGCGCAGGTTGAGGCACTGAATGCTCCGTCCCGACAAAGGGCAACGAAGCGTGGTTTGAAAAAACTAAATTCATCTTCTTAAAAACTTTTGCCTGCAAGCCATTGACTTTGCTTCTTCGCAGCGCCTTGAAGTGAAAAGTTATCAATTCGATCGTTTACTGAACATGTGAGTGCACTTTTAAACGTATAAAGCATAAAGATCTTATCCGCATGATATTAACTACCCTAATTTCACGCGTCATCCCTTATCCCGCAGAATTGAACCACGATCCGTCATGGCTATCTTGCATACCGTTATGACGATTCGCAGTGACGCATCGTGAGGTTATCTGAACGAGGGAACGCTTTAAGCCGGTCATTAATTAAGTAGCCATTAACGTTAGCTTCCTCCGCTCCGTGGGTCGTGACAATCATTGTGACCGGGTAACATAAGTTTTTCTGCGTCGACATACTTAAAAATATTACCAAACGCTAAAATCACTGATGGTTAAAATAGAGTTCAAAGCGCAATTATCGACTTCTCATCGCCTGGTCTACCCCGAAATTTTGAGAAATATCTAAAAATTGACACTTTGCAGGCTTTATTATTGATATCTGATGTGTTGTACTTCTGCAACGAGGGTAACATCTATACTCATCCCTAATTTGTTATCTACTGCACCACTTAATTTATTTCGTTCAGCGACAAAATATTCAGGAGAAGTTCATGAGTGATTCACTTAAAGCGTTAAACAATATCCGTACGCTTCGCGCGCAGGCACGTGAAGTGCAACTTGCAGATCTGGAAGAAATGCTGGAAAAATTCACTGTTGTCGTGTCAGAGCGCCGTGAAGAAAACAACGCCAGCGAAGCCGCCGTGCGCGAAAAAGAAGAGAAACTGGCTAAATATCGTGAACTGCTGCTGCAGGACGGGATTGACCCGAACGAACTGCTGGGCGCATTAACGCCAACGGGTAAGACCCGCGCTAAACGTGCTCCACGTCCGGCTAAATATAAATACACGGAAGATGGCGTTGAGAAGCACTGGACCGGTCAGGGTCGTACACCAGCTGTGATTAAAGCCGCTGTTGATGCCGGCAAATCTCTCGATGATTTTCTTATCTAATCGGGCTTTCCCCGTTTAATTTGAGTTATCGAACATTTTTGGTGGGTGCTCTGCCCACCAAAAATTAAACACTGATTGATATCTTCTCCCTCTCCCCCTTTCGTTGAATCCCAATATTAAGATAATGACGGGGTTTACTATCAACTATTGTCATTGTAATGTTCAAATCGCTGTCTCTGGCTGACTATAACAACGCACAATTGTCGGTGATCATCCATGACTCTTTTTTCTGCCTTACTCAGGTTTAGCTCGCCTTTAAACCAGGTAAAAAGCCTGAGTCCGTTGCAGGCTGATATTATTAAAACCATCGCACTGGTTGCGATGCTGGGTGATCACATCAACACCATATTATTAAGTGGACGAAGTGCATTTTTATATGCATTCGGACATATCGCATTTCCGCTGTTCACGTTGTTCTGGGCGGCTAACTTACCTGCTGATGCAATACGTTTACGCCAGCGGGCAAGAAGATTATGGCTTTGGGCTATCGTGACTCAACCATTATTCTGGCTGGCCTTTATGATGAAGGGCCAATCCTGGCTGGCGCTAAATATTCTCTTCGCTTATGCCGGATGTACTCAGCTAATCAGCTGGGCAGCACGCTGGGGTGTTAACGGCGCAATGGCGGGAGTCGCATTATTACTGCTGATTGCCTGGCCTCTTTCCCCGGCGAGTTACGGCGTATCGGGGCTAGTGTTTTGCCTGCTCTGCATTATCGCCAGATATCATTCAGGAGCAGCAGAGAATGGCATGTTCCTGCTCCTTCTTTTTGCCGCGATGGCATGGCTTAACATGCCGCCTGTTCTCAACGGGTGGTGGGAGGATGCGATCGTTTACGATTTCCTGCCGACTTTGGTGCTGCCACTGCTGGTAATTGGTTTGGTTGCGGCGATGCCAGGCGTTTCCTCGCTACGTATCTGGCCGCGCCGATTTTTCTATCATGCTTACGCCGCGCATTTGGTTTTGCTTGGGTGTCTGGCGGTTATGCCCGTTCGGCCTTGATCAAAATCAGAGCGCTTTCACAGGCCTGTCAGATGCTCAATTTAGGGTTTGGATGCGATGCCCAAAAGCACGAGCACCCAATCATTTAACCTGACCGCTGCACCATAAACACTTGATGTCCTGCAAACGCCAATGCCGTTCCCGGCTGGGGCCAATCACCGACATGATGGAAGCTATTACGCGCAAATGCCTGCAGCCAGGTTTCATGCGAAAGAGATAGCGTATGCGAATCATGTCCTTTTGTTGCCTGCTGCAGCACCGCAGCGGCGGTTATCCACCTCAGCGCCGAATCCTGTGTGGGTTCCACCACAATCAGTACACCTTCAGGTTTTAACGTATGCCAGATGTCCTGAAGAATGCCATCGAGGCGATGAGTCGAATGCAGCACGTGGGTTGCAAGTACGGCATCGAACTGAGCCGATAGACCATATTGCTCATCCCGTAATTGATGCAGGTCACTATGGCCAGTGTTTGCGTTAATTTCCAGCACTTGTTGGGGATCATTACCCTGCACCGCCGTTTGTAGCAGTGAAGCGGCGATTTGGCCGAGGTAATCCACCAGCATGCTCCTTTGATGCATCGCTGGATCAAGGGGACAACCCTCGTGCAGTGATAATCGGCTCTGTGCCAACTGCGGATAGCGCATCACCTCGCACAGCGTGTGCTGGTCAGCGAAAAATGAGTTAAGAAAGTCATCTCCCTCAAGGTGCCAGTCCAGACAACGACGCAGACGAATTTTTCCATCATCAATACGCTGTTCGATGGAGGGCAGACTCGGGGAGCAATCGCCAGCAAACCAACGCTGCTCGCGCTGCTCCACAATCCCTTCGTCCTCCAGAATGCCGTGCCATTTTTCCAGCAAAAACTGAAAGCAGTCGGCAATCCCAGCTCGTTGGCGCGCATCCGCAATCAGCCAACCTTCATCAGAAATAAAAGAGAGTTCATGTACCAGTTGCCAGATCATTAACGGTGCCATTGACTCGCTCTCCGTCTGGAAAGCAGCCAGTGAAGCAATCATTTCAGGCGTCGGTAATCGCTGCGCAGCCTGATGCCCTGCTCGTTGCCAATCATCATGTTGTGATGAGGCAGTAATAGCGGGCGAAAAATGGCTGTCGGACTGCTGGTCCGCTACGCATTGATGCGCGCTTTTATCTCCATTCATAACCACTCCAACTTTTAAATGGGGGGTGAACTCATCACATTCTTTGTAAGGATTTAATTGGCTTTGCTAATGATGAATGCAATTTCAGGCCTGAAACATGTAAATGATAATCATTATTATTCATCATGCAAATGAAATTTCTATCACTTCACCCGATCTGTTCGTTGATAATAGGGTCATGAAGTAACGGAAAAAAGGTGGGTTTGGAGGTAACGAAGCTTTAGATTGATCAAACGTTGGCACACGTTAATCTTTTAGAGAGTGACTATTATTTGCCAGAAATTCACGAATTTGAACCGTAGAGGATAAACTTTATAAGCGCAGCGTTAATTATGATTAAACTCTTTATTTACAATAGCGTATGAGGACAAATTAATATTTAAAAATCAGGAATGCCGGAGATCCAATTATTTAAGGGTATCGGTAGAGGTTCAGATATGACACACTGTATTTTTATACAGAGTGTGGAGTCGCGGTGAAGCATGATGGCCAGATTACACAAGATATATTAGCGTTGTTAGGCTCCACGGTGTCAGCGTTTATCCGGGAAGGCTTAGCTTTTGAGGTGCATGAAATTTCGTTAGCCCTGCAAAAACTCAAAGACAATGAAGCGGATTCAGTTTTAAGAGAAAAATACGAAACGCTTATCCGCTTACTTTCGAAAATGATGCACTGATATGCGCGAGCTAGCAAAGAATCAGGCATTAATCATCCGGTGTTACGCCCACAACGATTTCAAGAGTCTGGCGTAAGAGCTGGGCTTGAGAATCATCGTGAGTTGATTCAAGTGCCCGGATTAAATTGATGATAATGGCTTTATTCGTTATCTGCCCTTCCGATGCCAGCACATTACGGATGATGACGCCTAAAATCTTCGCCTCATCTTTCAAATCCGGACCCGCATTGCGGAAACGTTCAGCCAGTTCCTGATCGGCAAGCGCAGAAAAGATGTCTTCTGATGTATGCATGATTTGTTTCCGAGCTAAATGGTGTCAGGGGTTAATCACTGATAGTAATCGAGTCGATATTCAGTGCTTTCTGTTATTACCTGAATGATGCGAGTCCGTGTATAAGTGCTGGACAGAGTTTATTCCCTCCGCCCTCTGCTGTTTAACTCGTTCTCCTTCGACGATGCTCTTCCTTACTTCAACAATTGTTTGGGCGATCAATTGCCGCCTGTCAGCATCATCTGACTGGTCTTCCATAACCTGAAGTTGTTCGATGAGTGCACGGAAAGAAACAGGCCCCGCTCGCTGGAGCAGAACCAGTGTGGCTTCACCGAGAATTTCATCGACTAACTGCTGGTGTTCACTTCTGTTCATATACTTCTCTGATAACGGCATCTGCATGGCAATTCTGCTGTAAACAGACTGCAAATTGCAATTTCTGTCACGGAGCCAGGATTCATTCTCATACCATGCAAATTCAGAACGGTAATGTTGTACAACTTACGCTTGAATACTGAATCACTCATCGCGGTCGAAAAGCAGTCCAATCAGCTGATGATAGTGATGTTCCTCTTCAGCGTTGGAGGAGATTTCCAGACGGCGAAGCAACTTGGTGCAGAGAGATTTGCGGTTCAGGTTTTTGCCTTCTCTCAGGATTTCGACCACGATCTGGCCTAATGTTTCTTGCTGAGAAGGCAAAGAGGCTTTATTAAAATATTGTGCAATAGCTTCGGAAGAGTTCGGAGTGTATCCATTCTGACGCATGTGTTAACCCTCTCATGTTGGGTCAGGCAAATGACCTGATAAAGTTGTACAGTTATTGCAAAATCTGTACAGGAATATAGTCAATATCAGGCGTCCGTTTTTTTGCAAAAAGTGCTATGTGCTGAGAGGCAGTTAGCCGAAACAGAAAAATCTTAATCATCTGTTCCGACAAGTATTTTGAGCGGGGATCAATATTTGAGTTAAGTGCTCTCGCTACTTTTTAGTATTTTCAACTGATGAAAGTGTGATGCTGTCGGAGCTTTCACTCAAACGCCTTAGCGGCGAACTGCCGCGCTTATCTTCTGACGAGGGTTGCCGATAATCGTTCAACCAGTCAATCGCAGCCAAAACGGCTTGTTTACGGTCCGGCGTTTCAGCCTCATCGACCATGCGATGCAGTTCCTGATTTAATTGTACAACACTGATTCTTTCGCGGCGGGCGAGAATCTGATAAGCAGCTTCGCCTAAAATTTTGTCTGAATTATCCATTCTATTACCTCCTGAGAATCGGGCTTACGCTTAGTCCTCGGGATCTATTGTAGCTGATGACAAATTTGGGTTAAACCAAGCGGCAAAATTGATGCGGCACCCCAGGTTTTTCAGGAACAATATATTCGTGCCATTATCAGGCGTTAATGCCAATGCTGTCAGTGATGCGCGCGTTGACATACCCATGATGACTTTATGTGGATGATCCCTGCAATAACAAGGAAAGCACGATGACAAAAACACAATGGATCCTTAGCCAGCTTACGCGGAAACTGTGGTTCAGAAGTTCCCTTTTTGCTGTTCTGGCGGTGATGACAGCCCTACTCGCCATCGTGATTAAACCCTTTATCCCTTCAGGAATCACAGGGTTAATCGGCACGGATGCCGTAGATAAAATCCTTGGTATTCTGGCTTCCAGCATGCTTGCGGTCACCACCTTCTCACTCAATATTATGGTGTCAGCCTATAACACGGCGAGCAGCAGTGTCACGCCGCGCGCCACGCGTTTACTTGTAGAGGATCGGACCACGCAGAATGTACTGGCAACGTTCATCGGATCTTTTCTTTATAGTCTGGTGGGCATTGTTGCACTGAGTATGGGGGCTTACGGATCTCAGGGACGTGTCATCCTGTTCTTTGTCACGCTGGTTGTGATTGTGATGATTGTGATTACGTTGTTGCGATGGATCCAGCATCTGGCGCAGTTTGGTCGTATGGCAGAGACTTCCCAACGTGTCGAAGAGGTCACTCAGGCTGCGCTAGTTAGTCGGTTACAAGACCCATATATGGGCTGCTCTCCCTGGCATGTCTCCGATGAACTGCCGGACTCCTTTATACCTGTTTATGCTGAAGAAGTGGGTTATCTACAACATATTGATTTCAGTATGTTGTCTGATTTCGCTGAAGCACAGGGGATCTATCTGTATGTTGCGGTTCAGCCGGGCGCCTTCATATATCGCTCGACTCCTCTGGCCTGGCTTAAGACATCAACAAGTCTTGCTGCTGAAACGGTAAAAGATGCGTTCACGGTTGATCAGCTGCGTTCTTTTGATCAGGACCCACGCTTCGGGTTGTGCGTTTTGTCTGAGATTGCGTCACGAGCACTCTCTCCGGCAGTCAACGACCCCGGGACTGCCATTGATATTATTGGCAGACTGGTCAGGCTCTTTTGCTTGCGCGTGCAACCTGACATTGGCGATACCCGTTTTCCTCGTCTCTTTCTGCAAAAACCGTCCATTCAGGATATGTTCGATGACGCGTTTACCGCTATTGCACGTGACGGCGCAGGCATGATTGAAGTACAAATTCGCCTGCAGAAAGCGTTTATCGCATTGGCACAATTTAATGCCGCCAGGTATGAGTCTGACGCCAGGCGTCACGCGGAGCGAGCCATTGCCTTTGCCAGTGCCGCTATACCAATTGAGACGGATATAGAGAGACTCAGAACGTTGGCCAAAGGCCTTCATCAACCTTAATGTCAGGGATGGGCAAGAAACTAATAAAACGTCATGTCTTCATACGGTTGTGCCATGCAGGCGTTTAATCTACTTTCCAGAGAGCCCGCATGGAGTTCCAGCTTGTGACCATCCGGATCAAGGAAATAGAGCGATTTCCCCTCACTTCTGTTGACCTTCCATTCTTTCACGCCTGAAGCTTTCAGCCTTTCGGCAAACGCTTCAAACACTTCATCTTCAATGCTGAAGGCATAGTGCGTGTAATCTTTACCGATGGAAACGGCATCCAGTGAGAGGCACAGCCAAAGCTCACCTATCGAGAGATAAGCGCCATTCTTCCATTGTGCGCGGGGAGTGAATCCCAGCGTCTCAACATAAAAGGTGAAACTCGCAGAGACATTGCTTACAGCAAGGGTGATGTGATTCAAACCGGTCAGCATGTTGAACTCAATACAAGAAGTTGAAGCGCTAATTTAGCACAGGCGATGCGATGGAATGCGGTTGTCACGCGAGTAGCTAAGCAAACTTCTGCAGAATTCTTATCGCCATTTCCATGCCCTGCTCACGCTCGGCATCGTAGTGATGACCATCGTTTTGCGCTTCCTGCAAGACATCAATCAGCGACTGAACGGCGAACTCGCTTTTTCTGCCCAGAACTTCCAGCACCGCGCCGCCGATCTCATTGCAAATGGCTTTTCCTTCCGCGTGTTCATTTTGTTCAGACATGACTAACTCCTTTGGACTTTTAGGGATTAAACACCACCAAGCCATAAAAGCGAAAATTCAATCCTCAATTCCGCCAGCAACTTCATCAGAACTCGAATCAAACCGGAAGTAACTGCGCCAGCATCTGACCAGCCATGCGCGATGTCTCCTGCAAACGCTCGGCGCTGGCGCCCTGCCGCGACCGAGCCGACAGGCCCGACATGATCGTCACCATAAAATCTGTTATCCGCACGGCCTGTTCCGGATAGCGTTCAGCAATATAGGCGTGGAACATCTTCTCGGCTGCCGTATGAAAACCACAGGCTAGCTCGCGCGCAGAAAGATCATCGCTATGGATACCTTCCAGCACCAGACATCCGGTCGCTTCTGGATCGGCGGCGTAGCGACTTGCGGCTTCATTCAGAACTGCAGAGAGACACTCCGCCACCGGGCGATCGTGACGCAATAGCGCCTTGAGACCAATAGCGCCATTTTGGGCATAACGATCCAGCACCACGCGATAAAGCCCGAGTTTACTGCCGAAGGCGGCATAAAAGCTGGGCGGATTAATGCCAAAGGCTTTGGTCAAATCCCCCACACTCACCCTGTCGTAACCACACGAGTGAAACAAATTCTGTGCAATGCATACCGCCTGTTCCGCATCAAACTTGCGTGGGCGGCCTGGCGTACGGCTAATTTTTGTAGTCATCACTACATAATCCTTTGACAACCTGACTGACTCAATAATATTGTAATGACCACTACAATACAATTGAGGACACTCTAATGGCGGTATTTACTAACAAATCGGTACTGGTGTTGGGCGGGAGTCGGGGCATTGGTGCGGCAATCGTGCGGCGTTTTGCCTCCGATGGTGCTGCCGTGGTGTTCAGTTACGCCGGCTCGCGCGAAGTGGCAGAAAAACTGGCGGAAGACACGGGCAGTACAGCGATTCAGGCGGATAGCGCCGATCGCGATGCCGTGACTAAGCTGGTACGTGATTCCGGACCTCTGGATGTGCTGGTGGTGAATGCGGGCGTCGCAATATTTGGGGATGCCTTAGAGCTGGAAAGCGATGCCATTGATCACCTCTTCCGCATCAACATTCACGCACCTTATCACGCTGCAGTGGAAGCCGCCCGCCAGATGCCTAAAGGCGGTCGCATTATCGTAATTGGTTCCGTCAACGGAGACCGGATGCCAATGCCAGGAGGCGCGGCCTATGCCGTCAGCAAATCCGCTCTGCAGGGATTAGCACGCGGTCTGGCACGAGACTTTGGACCACGCGGAATAACGGTGAATGTCGTCCAGCCGGGACCCGTCGATACGGATATGAATCCAGCAGACGGCCCGATGAAGGAGCTGATGCACAGTTTTATGGCCATCCAGCGTCACGGTAAGCCTGAAGAAGTGGCCGGAATGGTTGCCTGGATTGCCGGCCCGGAAGCTTCATTCGTGACAGGTGCCATGCACACGATTGATGGTGGATTTGGCGCGTAAGATGTCATCAATGAACTTGAGCCAGGTTGCCCCAATAAACCTGGCTGCATATGCTCTCTCAGCTTTAGTTATTGAGATATGACTCTTCGCTCTTCACCTGATTTCTGCCCGCCTGCTTAGCAGAATAAAGTGCCATATCAGCCTGTCTGATCAACATCTGAGACGAGCGATTTTCTCTTTCTGTATTCAGCGATGCACATCCCGCGCTCAGCGTCACCCGTTGAGAAGGTAACAGAGACGAGGCATGTGTGATGTCCTGCTCACGCACGGCTTGCACCGCAGCAGCAGCCACCTTCATCGCATGTTCAATATCGGCACCAGGCAGAACGATGGCGAACTCTTCACCTCCATATCGCGCCACCAGATCGGTACCGCGCAAGGAGATGGCGTTTATCGCCTGCGCCACACGATTCAGACATTCGTCCCCGGCCACATGGCCGTAAGTGTCGTTATAGCGTTTGAAATAATCGATATCGATCATCACCAGCGAAACCGGCTCGTTGTGCGTGTCAGCGGCCAGGATGCACTCCTCAAGGTAGCGATCAAATGCACGTCTGTTCGCCAGCCCCGTTAACGCATCCGCATGCGCCAGTCTGTTCAGTGCATGGTTGGCTACGCTCAGTTCATCACGAAGATTGGTCAGTTCAAGCTGGTAATGCAAGCTGTGCCGGGCCTGACGCAGCACGAATACGCCCATGGCAACGATGGCGGATAATAGTGCAAGACTCAGCAACACATCCTGTACGCGTCCTTTCATCCATTTAATGAACAGGCTATGCGTGTCATACCCTGCTGCAACCACCAGCGGGTAACGATCCGATCGTGCAAAACCAAAGATACGCGGTTTGCCATCAAGAGCCGAGGTCCACTGCCCGCTTCCACGATTTGCGGCCTGCAGCATCTGCTGAAACAGATGGCTGGAAGAGAGGTCTTTGCCGATAAAACTATCAGGCATCGGCCGTGCGTATAACACGGAACTGTCAGACAGCATTAACACCAGTACGTCCTTGGGCCCCATCTCGTAATAAGCGTAAAAGTGCCGGAAATAGTCAACTTTCACCGTAGCCAGCAAAACGCCCTGAAACCCGCGCAGCGCATCGCTGATGCGAAGTGAGACGGGGATCACCAGATCACCGGTGCTTCGGCTACGGATCACCGGACCAAGATGAATGCTGTTGCGCGGATTGTCGCGTTGAAACCTAAAGTATTCGCGATCGGAGTTATTGATGTCTGCCGGTATCTGCGATGCAGAGGTGGCTATCCACTTGCCCTGGGCGTCGTAATAGAAAAGACCGTGCAGCTGCGGCAATCGCCCCTGAAGCTCCCGCATGGTCTGGCTCAGATTGCAGCTATTGATACCGGTCACCAGCTGCGATTCAACGTCACGCTGCATTTCACGCATCGCGAGCTCAGTTTGCAAGAAGGTATCTTCTGCCTGCCGCGCCTGCGACAGCGCCAGATTGGTCGCCGTTTCTTCACTCTGCCTGACGGTATCGTTCCAGTCCTGATGCAGCGTCCATATGCTGATACCTAACACCGCGGCAATAAGCACAATGCCTGCAAGCGTGATACTTCTGATGAGGGAGTGATAAAGGAGCCCTGCCTGTTCGCGCGTGTCTTTTTTATCCATCCTTATCCCCATCATCTTTATCCAGCATTCAGTTAAGCAGATAAAGAGAAATGCGAAAGCTTACGTGGCATTACCCGCTAAAAAGGCTGAACTATAGGATATTTCTTGCTGCCTGGTGTTGATAACGCTCAGGAATGATTACTAATTGATATCAGTAAAAATGACGAAGGGTGTTAAACAAGAAAGTTTAAATAAAGATATGTATTTTTGATGATTTTTAGAATGCCATAATCAAATTTATTTTATATACGCCATGTTGAAACTGACCTGCCTGAAAGGCCAGTTTCTATCGATGACAGGTTTTAAATATTTAATCCAGTGCGCCATTATTATTCAACCTTCTGAAGAATGCCTTTTTTTGACGCACCGGATTAACAGCATGAACTGGCTTCTCTTTCAAGGCAGTTCCGACGATTGCATTAGGCCGATTCAGCAATGACCGATTTAAACTGAGCGTGCCACATATTATAAAACTTACCCTGTTTACCCATCAAAAAAGCAAAACTTCCGTTTTCGATCACTTTTCCCTCCGCCATGACCACGATTCTGTCGAACTCTTTGATATTTCCCAGACGGTGAGTCACGGCTATAACCGTCGTATCGAGTGAAAGGATTTCATTAAACAGGCGATGTTCAGTTTCTGGATCGAGCGAGGATGAAAACTCATCAAAGATGAACAGATTGGCTTTCCGGTATAACGCACGCGCTATCGCCAGCCTTTGCCACTGCCCGATTGAAAGCTCATCTCCGCCAAACTGCTTACCCAGTCGGGTCTGCTGCGGATGAGGAAACGCGACTTTCCTGAGTAAATCGTCAACCTGAGCGGAATGCGCTTCTGTGTCATATTGACTCAGTGCGATATTCTCACCGACGGTAAATTCATACTTACCGTAGTCCTGAAACACGGTTGCCACCTGCTTACGGTAACCGTCAATCTCCAGACTCTGCAGCGGAACACCGGAAATGCTGATATCACCCTGATCATAGGCATACATTCGCAGCAGCATTTTAATCAGCGTGGTTTTACCACTTCCGTTATCCCCCAGAATCGCCACTTTCTCACCCGCCCTAATCTCAAGATCAATGCCGTCTAAGGCCCTCTTGCTACGGCCTTCATAACCAAAGCTCAGGTGCCTGATACTGAGTGAGAATGGCGTGTTATCGGGGAGTAATTTTTGGCCGTTGGTGACGGGCTCAATCTCCTCGGTCATAAAGGAGTGGTAACTATTAAAAAAGCTGCCCATTGATGTCAGATTGGCACCGTAATTCGCAATTTCATCCAGATGCGATTTCATCATCACAATGGACTGAAACACCATCACTAACGCGCCCACCGCGATATCACTGCTGCGCAGATTGCTCAGGAAAAGATACACCCCGGCAAATAACATCACCAGGCTAAGCAGCATGGCGGGAATGGGCGTTATCAGCGCCCTGACGCGTTGCTGGTGCATACGTCGATAGGTATTAAATGCTGACCCTGAGAATTTTTTTAGCAGATAACTACCCAGCCCATAGAGTCGAATTTCCTGTAAAAAGCTTTTATCCATACTGACACCATAGACGTAACGCATTGCAATTGCGTCCTTAGAGTTTTTGAATAACTCGTGCACATATTTTTTCTGGATATGGATATTAATGATAATCATCGGTAATACGGACAAGGCGCAAATGGCCGCCCCAATCCCTGAATACGCTATTAGCACCAGTAGCAAGCTTCCAGCCATCACGGCTGCTCTGAAGGCGTAAATAATGCAAATGATGAAACTAAGCGGTCGGTATGCTGCTTCTTTTTTCAAAAATTCCAGCTGCTCGTAACGCTCCTTGTTATCAAACAGGCTCAGAGTAAAAGATTCATTCATTCTCCGCATGATATTTGCGCTGAAATGGCTGGTCGAAATTTCCGTTACGTCACCCTGAATGAGATTCACCAGCGGGGTCATCAGTTGAATACCCAGCAAAGACAGACACCAGATAGCAACACTGAACATCAGTGCATGATCACTGATTTGAGGCGTATGAAGTGTGTTAATTATCTTTCCTGTCATGAAGACATTAAGCGCCGGTATCAGGCCCTGAAGAAGGACGATGGCGATGAGTGCAGTAATACGAAGCGGGCTGGATGCAAAAACGTACCTGATTGCCAATAACACTGACTGCCTCCCTTGTTGCAGTTGGAATGGGTCACGCGGGTCGAAACAATGATAGTTGAGAATGAAATTCATTTAGACTAATCGCTCACATCTACTTCGCAGCGCGTAACGAGGAAATGCGAAAAGATTTATCAAACATGTAATTAATAACCATTCTCACTTGAGCTATACTCCTCCCTCCCTTCCGCCGAACTGGTGCGAAGGCGCAGTAACAAAGAATGGAGGATGAAGATGATCGCAGACAAGGTTATCCGCATTGCGGCGGCAATCATGATCAATGCGGAGGGGCGAGTACTTTTGGTTCGCAAGCGCGGTACCCGCTATTTCATGCAGCCCGGAGGGAAAATTGAGTCGACTGAACGGCCTGTGGCTGCATTGATTCGTGAACTCAAAGAGGAACTGCAAATCAATGTCACTGAGCAGGATACGCAATATGTCGGTCAGTTCATTGATACAGCCGCAAATGAGCCAAGACATACGCTTATCGCTGAAATATTCACTGTTCTTGCACCCACTACAACGATAATGCCAGCGGCTGAGATTGAAGAGATCGCCTGGCTCCATCCTTCCGAGAATGCTTCGCTGCCGTTAGCGCCGCTCACCGGCCAGCAGATACTCCCCCTCATATTGAACGCAGGCCAAAGCGCTCACTGAGTCTAGCTATTACCAGCCAGTCATGATGAGCAAGAGCAAACGTGAAATGAAGGGGATCTACACCTGATCAGGATCGCGTGGAGCAAGTCGATCCTGTGGAACAACCACTATAGAGAGTAAACCACTCCTTCATACCCTGACGCGCTGCAATGATGACAATTATCCGTTCCTGTGCACTCGCGCCCATCACCTTTAGGTTAGTAATCACTAACACCAGTATTGCCAAGCCTTGCGAGGTTAGTAATCACCAGGGGGGTAGGTTAAACATAACCACTATAGTGAGTAGTTACTCTCTATAGTGGTTGTTTCTACTCTCTATAGTGGATGTTTGATCCTCTGCCCCGCAAATCAACGATCTTGCGATCAATATGGGATCTTCAAGTTCTTCCGATATGTGCATTGCTTGAAATTTTACTCTCTATAGCGGTTAGCCAAAAAATCAAACATCAAAAATAAATACTATAAATCATAGCCTTAAGATAATTAAACGAAACCAAATAACCGCTATAGAGAGCAAGCTCACTCTCTATAGTGGTTATTGCAGGATGCGAAAATCCCGCAATAGCGTTCCTGCTAGCAGGATCTCGGCTAAGCCGCTCATCAATGCCACCAGCAGTGCTATCCACTGTAGTGAGTAACTCCTCTCTATAGTGGATATACAGAGAAGGAAAAGCAGTTTCCGGCAGTGAAAGAGAATAACTCTATGATAATAAAACAATAAGTGTTGAGTTTTAGGCGGTATTGAACATAAATTACACTGTTATCTGAACAAATATCCCTCAATAATGATCAAATAACTCAATAAGATAGAAGTGATAACGTCACTTCCGTCTAATAACCACTATAGAGAGTACATACCTACTCTCTATAGTGGTTGTTAAAACCTGGCGACGATGCTGGACCATTCCATGACGACTAACCACAAACAGTCCCCTCTTCTATCACACTGAAAGCAGTCACATTGCGGGTTTTAGCTGGTAATGGTGCAAATTGTGAGCGATTTCCAGATAACCACTATAGAGAGTACAAGCCTACTCTCTATAGTGGTTACTGGGTCACAAATGTCTTGGTAGCAGTGAATGTGGGAGGTGAACGACGTGGATTGCAGCAGCAAATAACCGCTATAGAGAGCAGCCACTCTCTATAGCGGTTATCAAATGGGGGGCTAATTCAGAAGACTACTTCACTTTACCTTTGCGTATTTCCTCGAGGATCTTCAGCTCCGCTTTTGACAGCATCACCATTTCACCCTGCGGCTCGCTGACTGCAGCAACATCATTGGTCTCAATAGGATCATCCAACTCCAGCTCATCTTCGAGGATATCCGGCAGCTTAAGTGGCAGCTCTGCAGGTTTGAGCTTAGGCCGGCGATAGTGAATGTGGAATACCACGGAGCTACCGCGTTTTAGCTCAGTGTAATCAAGGTAACCAATGTCTTTGAGCTGTTCCATCGCCCTGCGTACGGTCGCGTTTTGCGTGATGGGACGAGATGTCAGATTCAGACGCTGTCGCAGGCGCGCCATGGAGATAGGCGCCGGATTCGGAGGCAGGCTTTCGATAAAGGTATAAAGCGCCTGAGCGGACTCCTTACGAGCCAGAGCGTTTATGGCGCGTAACTGCAGCAATACCTTGCGATCAAACTGATACAGTTCGAACAGCTTGGGATCGGCCTGAAGCTCGACCGTATCCTTTTTGACACTGTATTTAGCGGATTGCACCAGATGCGTGACATAGAGTTCATCTTTGTCAGCAGTACCGAACTGGATGGTATTGGATGCAATGCGGATCAGCGAAGCTTCCAGTCGCTCCCTCAGCTTGGCTGAAGATCGAGAGGAAGGAATGCCACACAGTTTGACGAACTCGACGAAGGGTAAAACGACTTTGTCATTGGTGACGTTGTACTTTGCAAACGCGTGAATGATCCCGACCCATGTCTTGAAATCATTGTCCATATCGAGTCGCTGGCCAATGATCCTAATCTTCTCATAACCTTCTGATTTTACAAGCGACAGCAACTTAAGCTCGTTCGTGACATCAGTAACGGCTGTCGTGTCGTTTTTACGGTTATTGGTCGATTTTAACGTAGGAACGAACAGGCCCAATCGCATTAAAGCAACTGGTTGAACCGTGTTATCTCTGTTGGGGGTAAGTACAACCAGTTCGCCAGTTCGTTTATCTGTTTCTGAAAAGGCTTCAACTATCTTGTTGTTTTTTAGCTCATTTTCCGACATTTTCGAGGATCCGGTTTATACACAGGGACATCGCGCGTTTACTCTCTATAGCGGATACTAGCACTCACTTCATCGGTTAGACTACTCTCTATAAAGGATAATTTACTCTCCATAGCGGTTAGTTTACTCTTTATAGCGGTTATCAATCTCTCCTCAGGGCTTGCGGCACAAGGCTTTAACCGTAGTGGGGATCTGTTAGGAACTTCTATGATCTTATAAGGATCTATTCTTGGATCGGGTCAGTGAATAATGGGGATAACCTTTTCTGGATAACCGCGGCTGATCTTCAGTCAATCACGCTGCAGAAATCATAGTTATGCACAGCAGAACCAGTTACACACAGCTTTCATCAATGCCTGCTCACTACAGCGGTTATCAGTCACTCTCTTCATCGGTTGTTTCACTCATTTCATCGGTTATTTTCCTCTCCATAGCGGTTAGTTTACTCCTTATAGCGGTTATTAAAGCCCTTTCAGCCCAGTCATATCAAGGCCTACAGCGATCCGGGATCTTCTTTGATCTCAATGGGATCTCATTATGATCGAATAATTGGATCTACCCTGTGGATAAAGGGGATAAAAATCAGCGTTAAATGAGACTGTTAAGCAGGTTTCAGCTGGAAGACGGTGATTTCGTTCAATTATGAATGTCGATCCTGAGAAAAAGATCCCTTTGTATAACTCGCTGGATGGATGAGCCCAGCTTTTGGATAAACACACCATCAACAAGCAGATGTTCGTAAATTGAGCCTGTACACGGTTTTAGGCGCGTTAAGGGGATTTGGCTTGCAAGATACGATAGTAGAACGTAAATCGCTTAGAACGTTGCTGAAGCGCTTAGGAGCACAGATTCAAACGGAAGGTGAATTAATGAAATGTGGGAACGGTATTAAAACAAAAGGACGTGAAAATCACGTCCTTTTGGATTTGCGTTGAACGAAGGAGCCGGATCAAGATTTAGAAAGGATCGCCTTAATAGCAATATCGATCTCTTCCAGCGTATTGGCAGGCAAACGGTGGAATTCATACTGCACATGGCGTTTTTCTGCGTTAGTTTTGCGCTTAGCGTAAGCGGTACGATCTGAGAAATGGCCAAACTTCTCAGTGGTGACACTCTTGTTTTTCACTGGCTTAACCAGCTGCTTTTTAGCAGTGGTGAAAAACGACAGGATCCGGGTTTTCTGATCATCGGAAGCCAGTTTGTGCAGCGCCTTATCGTCATCCATTCGCGCTTTGACCTGAGCCACAACCTCTTTAACCGCCACACCCTCTGCTTTCGCTTCTTCTGCCACATCCAGCAGCAATTTGTAGTCCGGAATGCTGAGGTCGGAAACGACCGGTATTAACTCGATAAATTCAGCAGGAACCCACGCAGCCTGAAATGCACGCGTCACTTTGGCGTTTGAGATCCCTTCTGCTTTCGCAATCTCGGTCTTGTTCATGCCTTGCGCTTCCATCATCAGGAAACGTTGACCCAGTTCACGCAGATTGTGCTCTTTTGCTGTCTGAATATCCGCAGCCAGCTGGCGGGCATCACTGATATCAATTTCATCCTCGGTCACCAGAACTTCGAGGCCCGTTCCGGCGAACAGACAAGCGGCACGACGACGAGAACCATCCATAATTTCAATGCGGCCATCCACCAGGCGACCAATTGCCGGAAAGAACTGCTGCAACTCAATGGTGCGCGTAATGTCTTTTACTGATTCTTCAGTGAGCGCTGACTGGTCTCGCCCATTCACCTGCGCGTCAACAAAGGTTTTGCTTTCCACTTCACCGCTGGGAATGAGCTGGCGGCTGAATGTCGCTGTGTTACCGGACTTCAGAGTGAATACGCGTGACTGATTGCCGCTGTTGATAAAGCTCGACATCTGGGATTGGCCCATGGTGCGGCCAATTCTTTTGAGTGATTTGGGTTCGGTCACTTGGTACTCCTGATATATTCAATGCGGTCAAATACAGCGCGTGAAAAATTCTCGGCTTCCTGTTTCGCCTTTCTGAGTGCATCGGCACTGCCTGGATACGAAGTCGGATTTGCGCTGATCACCGTGTCAAATGACTCACCACAGCGCTCAAAACCATCTAAACGGGGTAATACCGCATCCAGCATCGATTTTGTGAACACCTCACGTGCATAGCTATGAGACGTAATGTGGTCATGTTTGGTGGTCATCTTCGACATAAAGCCAATATTTGCTTTCAATCTTGGCTCTATCCCCTCGTTCTCAATGCGCTCAAGCATTTCCGGCAGTCGCGTCAGGTATTTCATCGTTGAGTGAAAATCAACCTGTGCTGGCGGTGTCGGCGTAAGCAGTAAGTCACTAGCGGCAATGGCATTGAGCATAAAGGCATCAAGATGCGGGCCGGTGTCGATAAAGATGAAATCGTAATCTTCAGCCAAACGATCAATGACGTTGCGGCGCAGAACTTCAGAGGGTGCGATCCCAGGTAGATTCTCAGCAACCAGTGCATCCCAGTCGCTGGCGACAAAGCCATCATCGATAGAGGCAGGCATCACATCGACGCCAGGCATCACTGTGGGTTTCACAAACTGCTCACGCAGTTGCTCGGTGCTGACATCGTTTAGCATCGCCTGTGCAGCCGTTTCCAGCACCGTACCGACACTGTTGGTATGGCTGAGGAACATGGTGCTGGAGGCCTGCGGATCCAAATCAATCACCAGAATTCGCAGATCATTATGCAGCAAGCCTGGGTGAGCACGTAAACCGTGTGCCAGGGTAACGGTCGTGACGGTTTTGGACACGCCACCTTTGAGGTTGACTACAAAAACGACGAAGGGATCTTTATGTTTGTCGCGATATTTGGGCACCTTGCGATGCTTATAGATATCGACGACGTTTTGAATGCTCATTGCATATTGAGAAGTGCTGCCGGTCTGCTTTCTGCCGAATTCATAACCCGCCTCTTCCATCTCACTGATGGCGGCGGCAACCGCGTGTTTACTCAACAGCGGTAAGTTGGCGACGGCATTACGAGTAAAGGTATGGTAGTAGCCTTGCTGGTTAAATTCCTGACGCTGCTGCTCGATATGGCTGCTGAGTCCGTGCAGCATGCCATTCGCACGGTTAGCGATGTCAAACACGTCACCGTAATCACGCTTCATAAGCACCTCAATAATAATGATTTGTTGTATTGTACTAAAAAAGCTTCCGCATGCCAGTTTTTAGGTAAAAATCAATAAAAGTGGATTTTTTAATGATTGAGTGATTTTCGCCTTTATAAATATATTTTAATTAAATCAATAGTTTATGTAGTTAAAACGTTCACCCAACCAATCAATTCATGAAAGTCATGTTTCAATCAATTCCCCTACCCTATCGTACTTAGCACGATATTTAAACAAAAGGTGTTCAGCCGAGTTATTGAAAAAAACAGGGTTGATGGTCAAGCTAATTGATGAAATGGTTGGCCGGCGTTTTCATCGGCAGGATGAAGTTGACAATATGAGGCTGCACGAGCTTTGGTATAAAAATGGTTGTAGAGGCTGCAGTGATTTTGCGTATTATCACCCACATGCGATCGTCATACAAAATACGCCTTCCCTTCCCTTCCTATGATTCATTTAAATAATGACAGTTAACGCTGTTCATTAAAATTATGCGCTACAAGCTGTGACCGCACCTTTTCAAAAAGTAGCTAATGTTGGTACGCAGTCATTTTCACTAATTTATTTACTCGCCAAACACTGAATGAATTTTATAAAACATTTTAATTTCAAAGTACATCTACTACACATTTAGCTCACATCAATGATGTGAACTTCTTCTCTGCAGCATGTTTCAAACACGCTCCTCAGAATAATTCAGTGTATGAATGTGCTAACTCTTGATCTGGTTAATTTAAGTGACAATAAAAATTCATCTGGATATGGCATTAGTATTGCCACCATTGTGATCACGTGTGTTTCAATGTACACCACACCACACCACACCACACCACACCACACTACAACTTGTATAGATTAAAATCTGTTGATAAGACTCGAGGCTTTTATTATTCGAGTTCGCGTTGATTTTGCGGTGTACAAAATAATTTGCGCACAACATTACGTAAGTACATCTAGCGCTCGATTTTCAGAATCAGAAATGTTCTGGTGGTTCAAACTGGGATTGCCTGACGGTTAACTTGAATAGGATTTGATTGAAGACTTTTATCAACCCTGACACCTGAATCTGAGAAGTATAATGCACGTAATCTAATTGAGAGAAGAACTGTAATAGTGAAAATTTATCTAAGAATGTAGATAATTTTAGATATTTAGGTGTTAACAATTAGCTCTCGAAACTTCTGCGCTGCATGTAGCATTGAGCACGTAAAAGATATCAACCTTAGATTAGGTTGAAGCCAAGGTAGTAACACACTTTGCAGGAAAATGTTTAAATTTGGCTAACTGCATGGTGATTTTCAGCCTGAAAAAGTGTGATTATTTGTTATTATTCAATATCTTAAGTTGATTTTTCGGTGGTGTGAAAATCATTAAACTGAAGGGTTTTAACTTCACTTTAGGTTATTAATGGTAATACTGCATTGTCCAGCGTCCAGCGTCCAGCGTCCAGCGTCCAGCGTCCAGCGTCCAGCGTCCAGCGTCCAGCGTCCAGCGTCCAGCGTCCAGAGTCTTACTTTTGACAAATTCATCCGTTTTCAACGACCCTGACAATTCGACAAAATTTACCTATTTGACCAATTCTCATAGCAGCATTACGTGCCGATCATCCAACCAATGTGCAACTGACCCTTACATGTAGTTATCAGATGCCATTAATCACACCTACTGGTGATATAAACGAGGAGAAATCTGGAGAAGGCTTAAATGCTGGTTTTAGCATAAAAGTCGCATTGCGCGGAAAGTGGAGGATAACGAATTACCTACTGTCGTTTAGATGCATTTCGTTATCCTGGAGTTCTGCCTGGAACAGCTGCAAAGGGATGAAGGACACGAAATGCGTTATGCAGAAATACCATCGTCATGACTCACTCGGGCATATGAAAGTAGCGTACAGACCATCCTAAGCGCCATCACTATCACTGCCTTCACCACCAATCAAAAATCCATGGTGATTTTCAGCCTGAAAATTTCAGGAAATTTCTTTTAATACACTACCTTATAGCGTTTTCAGGAAGGTGAAAAAATCCATCTGAAAAGGTGACAATGTCATTTCAAGCTTAAAGCATCAACACTCATGACAGCGAGCCCGGAAGGGCAGGGCGCCCCTCTACTGCCGGTAAGAATGCTTTACTCAGTGCGTGCGGAAGACAGTGAGCAAAAGCACGCCCAGTTCAATCAAGCACAATTATACTTTGCATTGAGCTGTGTAAATCACACTAACCTTACGCGTTCACCATGGCGTTCCTTTTTAACTCACCCCACAGTCGGATAGTCCCATGAACAATATCGACGTACTCATCGTTGGAGCAGGGCCCACTGGTTTGGTGCTGGCACTCTGGCTCACCCGGCAAGGCGTGTCAGTTCGAATCATCGACAAGAGTCAGGGACCGGGTGAGACATCACGAGCAATGGCCGTTCAGGCACGCACGCTGGAACTTTATCGACAGTTGGATTTGGCTGAAGAAACCATCGAAGCAGGCTACAAAATGCCAGCAATGAATATGTGGGCGAAGGGAAAACCGAGGGCGCGCATTCCTCTGGAGAATGCCGGAAAGGACATTTCTCCGTATCCGTTCGTGCTTGTCTTACCCCAAGACAGACATGAAAAACTGCTGGTCACCCGTCTGGAAACGGCAGGTGTTGTCGTCGAACGACAAACAGAATTCATGTCGTTCAGGGAAGAAGGCGAACAGATTGTTGCCACGATCAAAACACCTGGAGGTCAAACGGAAACCTGTACTTCCACTTATCTTGCAGGCTGTGATGGAGCGCATTCCCCGGTGCGTCATCAGATTGGTAGTGACTTCGAAGGCGGTACTTACAACCACCTCTTTTACGTAGCAGATGTACTGGCCAGTGGAGTGTCACCCGCGAATGAGGGACATATCGCCTTCGACAAGTCTGATTTTGTCCTGGTGATGCCTTATGGGCCGGAGAATCAATATCGTTTGATCGGCACTGTTGAAAGTGAGGAAGGGGATAAGCAGCAACACTCTTTTGACGATGTCAGCCAAAGGGCCATCAGCGGATTAGGGCTCAGTATCAAACAGGTAAACTGGTTTTCTACCTACCGTGTCCATCACAGGGTAACCAATCATTTTCGACATGGTCGTGCATTTCTGCTGGGGGATGCAGCACACGTCCATAGCCCGGCGGGAGGGCAGGGGATGAATACCGGCATTGCCGATGCGATAAACCTTGCGTGGAAATTGTCTGCGGTAATTAAAGCGCAGGCCCCTGAAACCTTGCTGGATAGTTATGAGGCGGAGCGAAAAGGCTTCGCTCACCAACTGGTAAAAACCACAGACCGGGTCTTCACTTTCATCACTGCCGCTGGCGGGTTTGCAGATTTCGTGCGTACACACATTGCACCGTCGATCGCCAGTCAGGCCTATCGATATGAACGTGTACGCGAATACCTTTTCCGCGTCATCTCACAAACGACGATGAGCTATCCGGACAGTCCTTTAAGTGAGGGAAAAGCGGGAGAGATAAGTGCGGGCGACCGCTTACCGTATATCGCTATGGGTGAGACAGACAATTATGCATTACTGAGAAAGATAGTCTGGCAATTACACATCTATGGTACAGCCACTGAAGAAGTCAGGAACTGGTGCGATCGCCATGGTGTGGAATGGCATGTCTTCCCCTGGCAGGATGTATTTGAGAAAAAAGGATTCAAACAGGACACCGCTTACCTGATTCGACCGGATGGCTATATCGGCCTGGTGGTCACTGAAGGACATGTGGAGCGTCTTTCCGCTTATGTCAGTCGTCTTGGAATACAGCGAGCTTTGTTGTTGAGGCATTGAAAGTCAGCTCGCTCGTGTTACTGGCCCATTCATCAGTTCATTGAGTGGCGTAGCAAGTTGCATCAACATGAGTGTGCCAACTTCGATTTGTGGGAAAAATCAGCCTATGTTGTTGGCACGAATTCAACACTGCGTCAGCCAGTTTCAGCAACAGTGTTTTAAAACGCAAGAGTCGCCGCCAGCAACGCGTGACACAAAGCCTCACCAACTGCGCTAGCCGATTGCGGGTTCTGACGGGTAATCAGCAGGCCGTCGATCACCACATTGCACTGCCAGTTATCCGCAGGCTGGTGGCGTGCCCCTCGCGCTTTGAGCGCCGCTTCCAGCATAAAAGGCACTACATTTGCCATACCGACTTCCATTTCCTCGGTATCAGTGAAGGCCGCCACGCGTTTGGCTTTTACCAGATACTGGCCGTTACGCAGTTTCACATTGATCAGCGCTGCCGGGCCGTGGCAAACCGCCGCAACGGGTTTGCCGCTCTCATACATCTGGCGCGTCAGGTATTTCAGCACGGCATCATCGGGGAAATCCCACATCGTGCCGTGTCCGCCGACAAACAGGACCGCGCTGTAATCCTCACTTTTGGCCGCCGCCAGCGGTAAGGTGTTATTCAGCCGCTGCTGAAAGCCCACGTCCTGCCAGTAGTGCTGATTGATCGCATCATCTTCGATACCATAAACCGGTGGTTTTCCTCCTTTGACAGAGGCAAAGGTCGTTCGAATACCGGCTGATTCAAGCACATGTAAAGGGTGAGTCAATTCTGGCAGGTAAAAGCCGGAGATTTCATGCCCGGCGACGATATCGCGAAAACTACTCAGTACCAGCAATACTGGTTTAACTGAGTGCGGCTGGACGCCATTCATAAAGGATCCTCAAAGTCTTATTCATTTTTTGCGTAGCGGATGCGCTGTGCCGGGAAATGAGCCAAACATCGCCCTGCCCAGAATAATTTGCGGCGTAAGATTGTGAAACGGTGATTTGCTTATAGCGGCAATAAGAATTCTTTATAACAGTGTGGTATGTAATGTTTTATCGCCGAAATATAATGTTTAAACATTTCCTGGAATATCAGACGCTTCGACATGAAAAAGAGCCTCCGCAGAGGCTCATAAATGTCTTAGAAGGAAGTAGTCACACCCGCATAATAAGCGCGGCCCGGCTCGTTATACGTTGAAGCACCTTCGTTCTCGCGGTAGATCTGTTTATTCAGCAGATTGCTGATGCCGGCACTGAAGCGAAGGTTTTTATTCATCTCATAATTTACGCCAACACCATAAATTGCATAGGCTCCGACTTCCTTATCTGATAGGCCGCTCGCTTCTTTACGTATCTCAGCCGTGGTACGTGGATGCTGACGCCCATACATGGTCCAGCTCAGGGTGGTGGATAGGGCATCGGTCATTTGCCATTCCAGCCAGCTGTTCACGGTATATTTCGGAATCAACGATAAAGGGTTACCTGTCGATTTATATTTCGACGTGAACATGTAGGTGGCATTGGTGCGCCAGTTCAGCCTGTCTTCAATCAGCGGTAGGGTTAAGTTTCCTTCGAGACCCTGGGTCAACGCTTTACCGCCGTTTTGCCACTGATAGATATCATAGGTCGAGGAGTACCATGAACCGGCTACCGCAACGCTTCCAAGAGAATCCGAGCCCGCGACTATTTTATTTTGATAGTCATTACGGAAGTAGGTCAGGCCTGCGCTGTAACCCGCATCATTCCATTGCAAACCAATCTCTTTATTTACACTGACTTCTGGTTTGAGATCGCCATTACCCATCAAATAGCAGCCATTGCTGCCGCTTACGGAACATCCGTTACCACTGCTGGCGAGAAGATAGCCTTCGGTTGATTGATAGAGATTCGGGGCTTTAAACACGCGAGCAATACCGGCTTTCAGTTTGATCGTGTCGGTTAAATCCTGCTGAATGTTAAGGCTCGGGCTCCAGTTATGACCGAATTTATCGCTGTAATCGAAGCGCAGACCGGGAATCAATGTCGTGCCGTCAAAGGCATCAATGGTGTCTTCCAGATAGAGTGCACTCAGCTCCTGGCTGTTTTTACTGCTGCGCTGCGATGGGTCGCCGGAAACACCGTTAATATCAATGCCTGTCGCATCGGTTTCCTGCATCGCCGCTGGGTCGTTGAGCTGCTCTTTATTCCACTCGCCCCCGATGGTTAAGGTATGGTCCACCAGCAAGTTAAAGGGAACGGTATATTCGTTGTTGATGCGCCAGGTTTTATAACGGCTGGTGTTGAAGGTATCGCTGTTGATCATCCCTTCTACTTTGCCGGTTGAACCTTCGGCCAGACGCGTATTATGCGTATCCTCATAGCTCAGCGTGAGTTTGGATTGCCCCCAATCCCAGATGCCATTGTGGATGAGGCTATAAGCCTGACGGTACATGCGGTTGGTTTCGCTGCCATATAAGGTCGGCACCAGCGTGCTGAGATTACTCAGGCTATATTGCGTATCCCCGGCATAAATATTGCCCTGACGGCTGTAGGCGTAATTGAAGTCGAGGTATTGTTGCTCGTTAATCTTCCACTGTAACGACGTGTTGATATCACGATTGCGCACACCTTCGTGACCGGCTGCGTAGGAGCCGTTCTCGCTGGTATTGATATCGTAGGCATCGGCGTCGGTTTTATTGATATTGCCGTACATGCGCATCGTCAGCACGTCATCGATCAGTGGGCCGCTCAAACTAAAGTTCATGCGCTTGGTCGCGCCCTCATCTTTGTCTTCGGGCTGATTGGTGAACAGGGATAATGAGCCGTGCCAGTCATTGGTCGGGCGTTTGGTGACGATGTTCACGACACCGCCCATCGCGCCGGAACCGTAGTGAGCCGCCGCCGGGCCGCGCAGTACATCGATGTGATCCACCATCTCAGCGGGAACCCAGTTGGTATCGCCTCGGGTATCACGTTCTCCGGTGCGGCTGTAGCGTACAGCGCTGCGCGAAGAAACGGGGACACCATCAATCAGGATCAAGGTGTTTTCGGGGCCCATACCACGAATATCAATCTGGCGATTATTCCCGCGGCTTCCTGTGGCACTGTTTCCAGTGAGATTAACGCCAGGCATTTTGCGAATAATATCGGAGAGATCATTGACCGGTGGATTGCGCTCAAGATCCTGTTGAGTAATCAAGGATGCACCAGGTTGCTGCTTTAATACGTTCTCAGCTTTTGCACTGACGATCATATCCGTTTCATTTGTTGCTGGCTTCTCTGCCTTTTTCGCTGAAATAACTTTCGCTTTACCGCTATCATTATTATCCAGCGATAAGACGTCACTATCATCAGCCGCCAGCACATTTCCACTGTGAACGATAATTCCAATCAGAATTGAAAGCGTTGTTTTCCTTACACCAAAGACAAAAGACATATTGTTACACCAGATTATTATTAGTTACATATCAAATGAGTAGGAGAATAATTATCATAATCATTCTCAATATTGATATTTTTGACACATTTAGACATGTCTGATGGTGCCTGTTTACATGTCTTGCCTCGGGTATTGCAAAAAAGGTTGCAAAGTGAGCAATCATGGAAAGATTGTGAAGGCGTGTGGCGGACGCTTTGTAGCATCCTCCACAAGATTAGAGGTGACGTTGTAGCCAGGCTAAGGCTAATTGGGCGCGGGCAGAGAGTGGCCATTCAGCCCGGTGCACTAACCAGATGGTGTCAACCAGCGCATCACCCTCAGCGGCAACCTCAATGGTTTCAGGGCGGGTAAACGCCAGTCGCGCATAGCGTGGCAGAACCGCAAAACCGAGCCCGCGCGCGACCGGTTCCAGAATCAGGCCGATCTGATTACTGAATCCGCGTTGGGGGAGGTTACGAATGCCTGGGTTGCCCGGAAATAATCGACTTAATAATCGTGTCGCCATCGCCTGCCCATCGGGATGGTCGATATAACCCAGCTTTTCCAAATCGTTCCAGCCAGTCACTCGCGTATTAGCCGGTACGATCAGTTCCAGCGGTTCTTCAGCAAAAGGATGGGCCTCGAGCCGTTTATCATCCGGTTTGTGTGTGACCAGGCCCATTTCGTAACGGTTATGCAAAACCGCGTCGATCACTTCACTATCCGGCGCAAAGCGGTGACGAACAGTGAGGTCGCGATGCTGTTCCTGTAATGACAACAGCAAGGGATAGAGCCGGAGTCCGATGCTGCCGGGCGAAATCACGCTCACTTCACCGCAGGTGGCTTCGGCATCACTCAGTCTCAGCATTAAGTGATGGTGAGCACGATCAATTTGCTGACAATAATCCAGCAGGGCGCTGCCAGCGGGCGTCAGTTCCAGGGGGCGCTTACTCCTCAGTATCACCGGACCTAACTGCAGTTCCAGATGGCGAATATGCTGACTCACCGCCGCCTGGGTGATGCCTAATCGCTCAGCGCTGTCGGTAAAGCTCCCGAGTTCGGCCAGCGTGGCAAAAGATTTGAGCCATTGCGGGTTCATCATAATGGAATTTTATACTTCTCATAATTGATCGTCTGTTTTCATTATAACGACAGTTACGTAGCCTGTAGATCTTTTCATCTTATGAGATTGATCATGACAACTCCTTATCCGCGCACCTTTTCACATATTGGCCTTTCGGTGACAGACCTTGATGCCGCCGTGAAGTTTTACACCGAAGTGATGGGCTGGTATCTGATCATGCCGCCTATGCAGATTGCAGAAGATGAATCCGCCATCGGTGTGATGTGCAGTGATGTTTTCGGCAAGGGATGGGAGAAGTTTCGCATCGCCCACCTTTCCACAGGCGACCGCGTCGGTGTCGAAATCTTTGAATTCAAGGCGGCAGCAAAGCCCGACAATAACTTTGAGTACTGGAAAACCGGCGTATTCCATTTTTGCGTGCAGGATCCTGATGTGGAAGGTCTGGCGGAGAAGATTGTCGCTGCGGGTGGCAAACAACGTATGCCGGTACGTGAGTATTTCCCCGGTGAGAAACCGTATCGCATGGTCTATATGGAAGATCCGTTCGGCAACATCATCGAGATTTACAGCCACAGTTACGAGCTGACCTATTCTGCAGGTGCGTATGTCTGAGCATAAATTCGCCATTCCCGCCGACTGGCGAGGATGGGTGTGGCAGGGGGGTGATAACCCGCTGGCGCTGCAGGAACGCTACCTGAGTTTGTCACCCCTCCAACCGGGCGAAGTGCTGGTCAGGAATGCCGCGATAGGTTTGAATCCGGTTGACTGGAAAGTGCTCGACACTCAGAGGGATCAGGTGCCTGGCGTCGATGGTGCGGGCACGGTGGTCGCGGTTGGCTCCGATGTCGACCAGCACTGGTTGGGCAGGCGCGTTGCCTACCATCAGAATTTACAACGCAATGGCAGTTTCGCTGAGTATACCGTGCTGGCCGCGCAGGTTTTGCTGCCTATCCCGGATGGACTCGACTTCGCTACTGCTGCTGCTTTCCCTTGCCCGGCACTCACTGCCTGGCAGGCAATCGATAAGATCCCGGTTGAGCCTGGCGCGCCACTGCTGATTTCCGGAGCGGGGGGATCTGTCGGGCAATTTCTGGTGCAGATGGCCCACTCGCGAGGGTTTGAGATCACGACGTTAAGTAGTGAACGCCACTGGTCACGTCTGCATGCACTGGGTGCGAAGCGCTGCTACGACGAATTAACGCACACTGCTGCTGCCGTGAAAGAGCGATTTTATGCCGTTATCGATGCAGTCAGCCCGCAAAAGGCGGCGCAGTTGGCAGATTACCTGATGGCGAATGGGCATCTGGTATGCATTCAGGGGCGGGTGAAAGAGTGGCCGAATCCGGCGTTTGGTCGTGCGTTGTCGTTGCATGAAGTGGCGCTCGGCGCGCTGCACCAGCATGGTAATGCACAGCAATGGCAAAGACTCACGCAGCAGGGAGAACAGATGCTGAGGCAGATTGCGCAGGGCACACTGCAAAGCGAGTCGTTACTGCACTTCGCATGGGAACAGCTTCCGGCGCAACTGCTGGCTCTGCAGCATCGCAATTTCAGTGGTAAGCAGGTAATTCTGCTTTAAAAAAAGGTACCCATCGTGGTACCTCTCATCTTCACTATTAGAAAGTCATTAAATTCATCTGGCTTCTTGCTGCGCTTACCACCACTCATATCTATTGGCTTGCCGATGCTCTCGCTTTTAACCCACCAATCAATTATCACAAAACCTCACAATGACATGTGAAATACTGTAATGAGTGAAAATTATTTTATTTCAACAAGTTAATTAGTTATCTAGGCTGATTATTAGTGTGAAAATTGTGAGTTTGCTCATCTATTTGTGAAACAATTCCGTCCAAAATATCTCACATATTCACAACATGATTGGAACGGGTTATGGCGCCTAAACTGGGCATAATTGCTGACGATTTTACAGGGGCGACAGACATCGCGAGTTTTATTGCGCTCGCCGGGTGGCAAGTGATTCAGTTAAATGGCATTCCTGAGGAGACTGTCGATCTTAACAACGTTGATGCGGTAGTGATTTCACTTAAAAGTCGTTCGTGTGCAGTTGCTGAAGCGGAGACATTAAGCCGTCAGGCTATGGAGTGGTTAAATCAGCAGCACTGTAAGCGCCTTTATTTTAAATATTGTTCCACGTTTGACTCCACGGCGATGGGAAATATCGGTCCTGTCACCGACCTGTTATTGACAGAAACAGGTTTAAACATGGCCGTACTTTGCCCTGCGTTGCCAATCAATGGCCGTACGGTGGTGCACGGACATTTATTTGTTCATGGTCAACTGCTCAATGAGTCCGGCATGCAGAACCATCCCTTAACCCCCATGATGGATGCGAATCTACTGCGTGTTATGGAAAAGCAAGCTTCGGGGGAGTGCGGACTGATCCCATTAAGCTGCATTCAGGCAGGTAAACAAGCCATTCAGTGGCATCTGCTAGCCTTACAAAAGGCGGGCAAGCGCTATGCCGTGCTGGATGCGTTGACGGAAGAGGATCTGAGGACTTTAGCTGCCTCACTGCCTGAAGATGTGTTGCTAACGGGTGGATCCGGTCTGGCAGGTGCGCTTGCAGCGAACCAACCTCTCAATCCGCAGTTTGTTGGTGACGAGCTTCCGTCGCGGGAAGGCAATTGCGTAGTGTTGGCGGGCAGTTGCTCGATGATGACCAATCAACAAGTCGCGCACTATAAACAGACTGCTCCTGCGAAGGCCGTTGACGTGGAGCGAGCACTACAAGCGGAAGATTTATACCTGCAGGAACTCACTGACTGGTATCAGTCCCAACCTAAAGAGTGGGCCCCTCTGATCTATGCAACCCGCCCGGCAGAGGAGGTCAAAGCTATGCAGGCTCGCTTTGGTGCGGAAATTGTCGGAGCAGCAATTGAAAATCTGCTGGCTGCTTTGGCTGTGCGCCTGAATCGGCTTGGGGTCAACAAAATCATTGTGGCCGGTGGGGAAACCTCAAGTCAGTTGGTGCAACAGCTTGATGTTAAAGGATTTACCATCGGCGGTGCGATCACTCCGGGCGTTCCCTGGGTAAAAGATGTTCGTCGCCCCCTCTGGCTGGCACTGAAGTCAGGCAATTTTGGTGACGAAAACTTCTTCTTTAAAGCGCAGGAGGTCTTTGCATGAATGCGTCAGCTTTACGTGAACAGATGGTGGTTTTGGCGCAGTCCATGTTTATGCGTGGCTATAGCAGCGGTGGTGCGGGAAATTTAAGCGCGCGCCTGCCAGATGGCGGCTTCCTTGTCACACCCACCAACTCCAGTTTTGGATCTCTGGATCCAGCAACCTTAAGCGAGCTGGATGCTGAGGGTCATTGGGTCTCGGGCGAAAAACCGTCAAAAGAGTCGTTGATGCATCTGGCTTTCTATCGACAGCGCGCCGACATTGGCGGCGTTGTTCATTTGCACTCGCCGTTTTTAACCGCGCTTTCCTGCTTACCGGGATTAGATCCTGTAGATTGTCTGCCTCCTGTCACCCCCTATTTTGTGATGCGAGTGGGGAAACTGCCCTTGGTGCCCTATCTGCGACCTGGACACCCAGGGCTGGCGGATGAAGTGGCAAGACTGGCACCGAACTACAATGCCATGCTGCTGGCGAACCACGGTCCGGTTATCGGCGGTGCTACGCTCAGAGATGCGGTATTTAATGCGGAAGAGCTGGAAGACACGGCCCGATTATGGTTCACCCTGCGACCTCATGGCATGGTGATTTTAAATGAAGAGCAGGTAACAGAACTGCAAACAGTCTATCGAACGAAAAAAATCCCAACGGATTGCTAAGGAATGATTAATGCTACCTGATGAACGCCGCGTTTTTATTTATAGCTATCTGCACCAGCATGCTCATGCGGCCATCAGTGATTTGGTAAAACTTCTCGACGTCTCCCATATGACGATTCGTCGAGATTTAAAAGAAATGGAAAATGAAGGCAAGGTTGTTTTAATTAGCGGCGGTGCAAAACTTAATCAGGCATTAATCCAGGAATTGCCTTATACCGAGAAAACCATGTTGCATCATGCGGTGAAACGCAACATTGGCCAGGTAGCAGAACGATTAATTGAGTCCGGCAGCGTTATTTATCTGGATGCTGGAACGACAACCTATGAAATTGCCAGAGTTATCGCCAGTAAATTAAAAAAAATCACAGTGATCACCAATGACTTCACCATCGCAGATTTCCTGATGGCATCACCGATGATTGAGTTGTTTCATACCGGCGGGCAGGTCGATGTACGCAACCGCTCTGCGGTGGGTCATAGCGCTGCGCAATTTATACGCCAGCATAACATTGACATTGCTTTTATCAGCTCCAGCTCATGGGATGCCGTACGCGGCATTTCAACGCCTGATGAAGGTAAGATGCTGGTCAAGCAAGCTGTGTTGGCGGCTTCACGCCGTAAGGTACTGGTTTCAGACAGCAGTAAATATGGCAAATATGGTATGTTTCATATCAGCTCATTGAATGAAGTGGACGACATAATATGTGATAGCCAACTGCCCACTGAAATAATCCCAAAACTGCAGGAACTAAATTTGCGCCTTCACCAGGTATCTTCTGCGGTAGTTGATTAGGAGGGAAAAAATGTAACTTAATTATACTCTACCCTGCATGGCGTGATGATCACGTTAATAATAATAGAAAATATAAGGCGTGTTATTTTTCGACATGCCCGGAGGTTTTATGCACTTTGAAATAAGTCAGTTTATTGCGCTGTTTTGCGCAATAGCATTGCTCATTATTTTAATCAGTAAGTTTAAATTCCATCCTTTTCTCGCCTTAATTATCACTGCAGGATTTCTCGGCATTGCAGCGGGATTATCGCCAACACAAACCATAAAGAGTTTTGAAAAAGGCTTTGGTGGTGTGTTGGGCTCCACTGGTCTGGTTGTTGGCCTGGGCACGATGCTGGGAGGATTGATGCTGGAGTCCGGCGCGGCCGATAAAATCGCCAACACCTTTATACGGCTGGGGTCGGTGCGCATGATCCCGCTAACCATCTGTATCGCAGCACTGATTATTGGCCTTCCTCATTTGTTTGATGTCAGTTTTGTCATGCTGGTACCGCTGGTGTATGCGATTGCACGCCGCACCCGTAGCCAGTTGATGCGCATTGGCATTCCTCTGGCTGCGGGTCTGTATATTGCACATGGGCTGATGTTGCCGCATCCCTCACCCACACTGGCTATGACGACGTACGGTGCTGATGCGGGTCTGTGCATGCTTTTTGGCATTTTGCTTGCACTGCCTATGATTATCCTGTGTGGGCCATTGTTCACCCGCTGGGCACTAAAGGTATTTCCCGATCTCAGGCGTCAGGATTTCTCACAACAGGACAACGAACACGCGGTTGTAGATTCTCCACGCCATCATTCACCGACATTCTTTCTGTCGATGTTAACCATTTTACTGCCACCGATTTTGATGATGCTGAAGACATTGGCGAAAGGGCATCTGGCGGCAGACGGTCATGCTTCGATGATACTGAACACCATCGGCGATCCCATCGTGTCATTGCTGATTGCCGTACTGTTTGCCATCTGGGCGCTGGGCATTAAAAGCGGCCTCACCATGGCGCAGTTGCAAAAAATCCTCGGTAAATGCCTGGGGCCCTGTGCTGCCATCATCCTCATTCTGGGGGCGGGTGGTGGGCTCAAAGAGATGCTACTCGCTACCAACGTCAGCAAGTTAATCGCGGATTCAGCGCTGCACTGGAACATCTCGCCGTTGGTGCTCTCGTGGCTGGTGGCTGCGCTAATCCGCATCGCCATTGGCTCCGCAACCGTGGCGGTGGTCACTACCGCCGGAATCGTAGCGCCGCTTGCGGCGCACAGCGGCGTCAATCTGGAATTGCTGGTTCTGGCAACGAGTACCGGCGGATTAATGCTCTCTCACGTCAATGATTCTGGTTTTTGGCTGTTCAAAGAGTATTTCCAGCTCACGGTCGCCGAGACACTGAAAAGCTGGACGCTATTGGTGTCGTTTATTTCCCTGCTGGGACTGATTTTTGTTCTTCTGCTCGACATGTTTGTCAGCTGATTGATCGCTCTGATATTGAGGTAACATCATGAATTACGAATTGTTATTTGATGCACTTAAATCGCGCCGTATCCGCATTGCAGTCACTGGAGCGTCGGGCGGATTTGGCCGCTCACTGCTGGTTCAGTGCCGTGATATTCCGTCATTGGACATCGTGGCATTGTGCGACTTGAACACTCAAGGTGCACAGGATCTGCTGCAGGAGTTGAACTACGGTAAACAAGCCACAGTGTGTGAAGATGCTGTCTCTGTACAGACCGCCCAGGGGCAAGGGAAAACAGCGATTGTTGCTGATTTTAATCTGCTGGATAACCTTGAACTGGATATGGTCATAGAGGCTACGGGTAAGCCCGAGATCAGCGTGCGCATCGCAGTGAATGCACTGCAACGCGGGGTTCATGTGGGGATGGTCAGCAAAGAGACCGACTCAGTGGCAGGACCCTGGCTGAATCAAATGGCATTAAAAAATAACGTCGTCTATACCACGGTGGATGGTGACCAGCCTGCAAACTTACTGGGATTAATAACGTGGGCTCGTGTGCTCGGATTCGAGATAATCGCTGCGGGTAAATCCAGCGAGTATGACTATGTCTGGTCACAAGCCAGCGGAGAGCTGGATTATTGTGGTCGCAAGGTTGAGGCTAAGGGCCTGGCCGGGCATTGGGCCTTGGGGGAGGACGTTCAATCCACGCTGGCTGAGCGAAAAACACTGCTCAGTATGCTTCCGTTGAGCGCTACTCCTGATTATTGTGAAATGAATGTGGTGGCCAATTCTGCTGCCCTGGTACCCGCCAGTGATACGTTGAACTATCCACTCTGCCACATCAGCGAACTGGCGGATGTTTTTATACCGGTCGAAGATGGCGGCATTCTGACTCAAACAGGAGTGGTTGATGTTTTCAACTGCCTGCGCCGTGATGACGAAGTGAGCTTTGGTGGGGGCGTATTTATCATCGTACGCTGTAAAGATGATGACACCTGGGAAATGCTCGCAGGTAAAGGGCATGTGGTGGGACGCAATCGCAAATACGCCTGTATCTATCTGCCTTACCATATTATGGGGCTGGAATCGCCGCACTCGATTTTCTCTGCTGTACTGCATCAGCGTTCATCAGGATCAACCCAACAGGCAATTTATGCCGTGATGGCCGGTTATGCGGATCGTGATTTGAAAAAGGGCGAGTTGCTGGAAATGGGCGGACATCACCATACCATTCCTGATGTCAGTGCACGTCTGTTAGCAAAAGCGGACGCTGAACAGGTAGCCCCTTACTATTTATTGTCCAATAAGGTCCTGACTCGTGATGTGGCAGCAGGCGAGCTGATTAAACTTGACGCGCTTGAAATGGAAGATTCACTGCTCTGGACAGCCTGGCAGGAGAGTTGGGGCATGTAGCATAGAAGGGGGCAAAGCAGGCTTAAAGAGCAGCAAACCTGTCCGCTGGAGATAGCCGGATTACGTCACCCGTAACCCGGCTAATATTTCAATAGTTTCATACGGCAGCTTGTCACCGATAAAATATTGCCATGATTAATGTCGGGGCCGTTTCATGGTCCTTAACCATCTCAACAAAATCTCTATTGTCTTCGCCCTGAATAGTGTTTTCCTTAAATGGAACCATCAATCGCAGCTACAAGAACGGCAACTTCCACCTCTTAGGCTACATCCCTGCCCGATAACTGGTTCACACCGCATCTTAACATTCCCATCTTGCTACGCTCGTCATTGCTGTCGATGTAGCGTGCGTTTCATCGCTGTAAAAGGGTATTAACTGCCTCTTTCTTGCTGTATTCTGCTGTATATTGCAATATTTTGCGGTTTTGAGATCGGCATGCATAAAACAGCCAGACAAAAATTATTGATGGAATTGCTGCTTGAAAAAGGGCAGGTGGGAATTAGGCAGCTTGTTGAAAAGTTGCAGGTTTCTGCGGATACCGTGCGCCGCGACCTGGCCGATCTGGAAAAACAGGGTCTGGCGCAGAAAAACCATGGTGGAGCCGTGGCACAGGATCTGTCAGTGATGAATCGCCACCAGCGCAGCGCACTGATTCCCGATGTCAAAGTTGAACTTGGCAGGCAGGTGGCGGAAAAAATACCGGCAGGTGCCACGCTGTTTCTGGATGCGGGCAGCACAGTGCTGGCGGTCGCCACGCTGCTAAAAGGCCCAGCAACGGTCATCACTACGTCACTGGATATTGCCCATCACCTCAGTGATAAGCCGGATGTCGAACTCATTCTTTTGGGCGGCAAATGGGACAAGCAACAACGGCTGTTTTCCGGCAGCGCCACGCTATCTCTGCTTGAAAAGTATCGTGCCGACATCGCCATTCTGGGGGCTTGTGCGCTGCATGCCCGGTTTGGATTGAGTGCCAGCCAGGAGGGTGACGCTGAGGTGAAGCGCGCCATGCTGGCGGCAAGCAGCGAACACTGGGTGGTGGCCGATCATATGAAGCTCAACCGTTGTGAACCCTATCTGGTCGCACCGCTCACCGATATCCATCAACTTTTCCTTGATGCGCCCTGGAGCGAGTTTGACGTCACCGACGCTACACAGGTCAACATCACACATTTTTAATGGCAAGAGGAGTCAGAAATGAGTATTCAGAAAGAGATTCGCGTCGCCCTCATCGGCTACGGATTTGTCGGCAAAACATTTCATGCCCCTTTAATTCAATCCGTTCCCGGTTTGAAGCTTCAGGTCGTTTCATCCGGCAGTGAGGAGAAGGTCAAAAAAGACCTGCCTGACGTCATCGTTCTCGACTCCCCGGAAGCGGCCATCCAGCATGCAGATATTGATTTGGTGGTGATCGCCTCGCCCAATGCGACTCATGCACCCCTGGCGAAGCTGGCATTGAACGCCGGTAAGCATGTGGTGGTGGATAAACCCTTTACGCTGGATCTGGCAGAGGCCAGAGAGCTGGCAGCACTGGCCCGTGAGAAGACATTACTGCTCTCAGTATTTCAAAACCGCCGCTGGGATACCGATTACCTGGGGGTGAAAAAGGTCATCGATTCAGGCGCGATCGGTCAGGTCAAACATTTCGAGTCTCACATCGACCGATTCCGCCCGGAAGTGCGCGACCGCTGGAGAGAACACGATATTCCTGGTAGCGGCTTATGGTTCGACATTGGGCCTCATATCATCGATCAGGCGCTGCAACTTTTCGGACTGCCAGAAACCGTATCTGGTGACATCGCCGTACTGCGTCATGGCGGTAAAAGCAATGACTGGGCACACGTCACGCTCAGCTACCCGGAGCATAAAGTGATTCTGCATGCCAGCATGCTCGCCGCGGGTGGCGTGTCACGCTTTACCGTTCACGGGGATAAGGGCAGCGTGGTCAAACCCAAAGCCGACCAGCAGGAAGCGCAACTGATTGCTGGCATCGTGCCGGGTTCCGTGACCTGGGGCGAAGATCAGGATGATTTGATGGTGTTTGACAGTAATCTGCAGGTCACGTCACTCAAAACACCAAAAGGCGACCAGCGTCAGTACTACATCCAGGTGCGTGATGCGCTGGCGGGCAAGCAGGCTAATCCAGTTTCTCCCGCTCAGGCGATTGCCGTCATGGCGGTGATTGAAGCAGCAGTGCGCTCATCTGAGACCGGCACGGTGCAAAAACTCGCGCTGAGTGAAGTGGAAGCTGGTGCGTTTTATCAACTGAGTTAACCGGGCGGGGCTTTCCGGACAAGCTTTTATACGCTGGTACAGCCTGCTAGCGGGTTAAAAGTCTCTGGCAAGCCTGTCATGCATGGAATCAATCGTGCTGCAATGGAATCTCACATCTCCGATAGCAGCGCGATTGATGTCCTGATCGTCTTCGCAAGATTTTATCCAAGGCAATGAAGGATGAAATTTGGTGAAATGCATGCACGCTTAGCTACGATCATCATTGCCATCGATGTTGCTCGCTTCTTACCCAAGTCATCATCGCGGTGAGAAATTGACCTGATTCATATTTTGATGCATGATGACATCAGTTTGTGAATCATATGAGGTGGCGAGATGCGTACTACAGTGACGATTGATGATGTGCTGTATGCTCAGGCTCTGGATATGGCCGATCCAGATATGGACAAGGCTGATATTTTCCGTGAAGCGATGAAAACGTTTGTTCGGGTACAAGCGGCAAAGCGCCTTGCTTCATTGGGTGGCGCAGCGCCTGAAATGGAAAGCATTCCCCGCCGTCGCGAGGAACCGTCTGCATAATGTCCATTCTGGTTGATACATCTGTCTGGGTAGATCATTTCAAAAACAGAAATGAAGAGTTAGTGCGGTTACTGAGCGGGGACCTGGTATTGATTCATCCAATGGTGATTGGAGAACTTGCCTGCGGCACTCCGCCAGCGCCCCGCGTGCACACACTCCGTGACCTGAACCTGTTACCGCAATGCCATCAAGCCAGCATGAGTGAGGTGATGGCATTTATTGAAAATAAAATGCTGTATGGACACGGGTGTGGCCTGGTGGATATCAACTTGCTTGCATCTGCTCTCATCACCCCCGGAGCAACGCTCTGGACGCTCGATAAACGGCTCGTCAAGTTAGCCAATCATCTTAATGTCGGTTATCAGCCTGTTCACTAACCTTAACTTCATCGTTAAGTTATTCCGCCCGCACGATCACAGCGAGATAAACCGCCTTCATAGTCGCTAACAACATCATATCCAACACCAATCACACGCGTTCCGATATTCGCCGCTGCCAGTTCGGGGTTATTTTAACGTCCCTGAGTTGCAACTTATCCTCAAGCTCCAGCCGTATGCCCTCACAATTACTTTCCAGATTGCCTATTTTCTTCTCGAGTTCGCAGACCGTCACTTCCGATGCCACTAATTCCAGCATATGAAAAATTTCGTGGCGTACGTGTTCACCGAAGGTTTTGGCGGATTTATGATGAATCAGCCATTCTGATAATTCTGACTTCTTATATTCGGTGGATTGTTTTCTGTAAAACTGGCTGGTTTCGAGTTGTCTGATTTTGACCAGGAAATGCGTATAAAAACACTGTATCTCACTGAGTTGTTTAATATCCATCACAACCTCATTAAATCAATTTAGTGAAAAATACGGATGCCAGCCCAGTTAAATGGGCTGGTATCGATTAGGCGAAATTACAGAGGATTATCCGGCGTATCCGCCTGATCATAGGCGCCCCAGATAGTTTGATCGTAATTGATCATGGAACCGCTCATCAGCCCTGACTCATCGCTGGCGAGGAATGCCACGGCGCGCGCCACTTCTTCTGGCGAAATTAAACGCCCAAACGGCTGTTCTGCTGCGGCTTTCTCCAGCCAGTTTTCTTCGGCGCCGTGATAGGTGCGCATAATACGGTCTTCACCTTCAGATGCCATCCAACCGATATTAAGGCCATTTACGCGGATGCGATTGCGCAGCAGGGCATAAGCGGTGTTGCGTGTCAGCGTCGCCAGCGCGCCTTTTGAAGAGCAGTAGGCGGCAATAAAAGGCTGGCCCGCCAGTGATGACATTGAGCAGATATTGACGATGCTGCCTTCAATTTTTTCTCGACGCATAACCTTGATCGTTTCCTGCATCAGGAAAAAGGGACCGCGCACGTTGGTGGCAAACATTTGGTCAAACAGTTCAGGCTCCGTATCGAGGATGGTTCCACGATCGGTCATCCCGCCGGCATTCACCAAAATATCCACGCGGCTGAAGATCTCATCCGTCGTCGCCACAACTTTGCGGCAGTCTTCAACCGAGGAAAGATCGGCTCGGACAAATTCAACGCGGGTTGCGCCTTCCGCATTCAGCCGGGCAGCAATCTCTTTTCCTTTTGCTTCATTGCGGCCACAGATAACCACACCCGCCGCGCCATTCTGCGCAAAGTGGCGGGCGATAGCGGCACCTAAACCCTGGGTTCCACCGGTAACAATCGCGACTTTTCCTGAAAACTGATTCATCAGATGATTCCTTCAACAATAGTGTATCCCGCTGCGCTGAGACATTTGCGCAGCGTGCCATTTCCAATACGTGCATATTCCAGCGGTGGGGCTTTGGCCGGATCCTGCTCGGCTTCCACCACAAACCACCCCTGATAGCCAATTTCAGCCAGGGTCCGGGTGATCGCCTCGAAATCGATCATCCCGTCGCCGGGCACGGTATAAACGCCTTTCAGCACCGCATCCAGGAAACTGTCTTTATTCCAGTCGAGCGATGCTAACACCTCTTTTCTGACGTCCTTGGTGTGAACATGATTGATACGACTGCCGTGTTTTTTTAAAATGCTGAGCGGATCAACACCCGCAAACGTCAGATGCCCCGAATCAAACAGTAGCCCAACATCTTTGCTGGTGGCGGCCATCAGACGGTCAATATCATTCTCGTCCTCAATCGACGTCCCCATGTGATGGTGGAAGGCCAGTGGAACACCAAAATCGGTACAAAATTCAGCGAAACGAGAGAGCTTCTCACCGTATTCAGCGACTTGTGCATCCGACAGACGGCGACGCTTTGCCAGCGGGACATCCTGTTGATTCTGAATTGTCCCAGCGGTTTCACCGTAAACCAGGCATACCGCACCGCAATCGCGGAAGAGCTGCATTTGCGGCAGCGATTTCTTGATCTCGTCTTCGACGCTGTTATCCAGCAGGGTGCCGGAGTACCAACCCGAAACCAGATCCAGCTGATATTCCCGCAGCAGCGGCTTCAGCAACTCGCTGGTCTTGGGAAATTTCCCGCCGGTTTCTACCCCCTGGAAATCAGCAAGATGACTCTCACTCAGACAGGTAGCAAGTGGCGTATCCCCGCCGAGCTGAGGCAGGTCGTCGTTAGACCACGCAATCGGGGCAATACCTAATTTGGCTTTCAGCATTTTAAGACTCCTGTTAAATGCCTACGCGTTGATTTTTACGCCCGGCAACGTGCTCTTCGCGGGCCTGATTAACACTTTCGCGGGCGCTCACCTCTGGCACACCGACATCCCACCAGGCATCACCCGGTGTCCAGTCAAAGGCATGCGTGGCCAGCGTTATCACTGTGGTGCGATCATTGCCTTTCGCCCAGACGATCGCCTCCTGCAATTCATCGAGCGAGTTCACTTTGCGGGCCAGTGCACCCATTGACTGGGCATTGGCAACGAAATCAACGTGGAACGGTTCCTGAACGCGGCAGTCTTTCAACAAGTTATTAAAGGATGCGCCGCCTTTGGCATTTTGCAGTCGGTTGATCACCGCATAGCCGCCGTTGTCACACACGATCAGAATGAATTTATGGCCCGAGAGCACGCTGGAGTAGATGTCAGAATTCATCATCATGTAGGTGCCATCGCCAATCATGACGAACACGTCACGATCCTGTTCGGCCATCGCCACACCCCAGCCGGCGGACAGTTCGTAACCCATACAGGAGAAACCAAACTCGCAGTCAAAAGTGCCTGGATTTTTCACCTTCCAGCCTTTCACCAGCTCACCGGGTAAGCCGCCTGCAGCGCTGATGATGTAATCCTCGGGCGCTGCCTGGGCGTTCACTACGCCAATAACCTGTGCGTAGGTGGGATCGTCCGAGGTTTGGGTTCGCTCCTGACGCGATGCAATCAGATCATTCCAGCCCGCAAAGGCTTTGCGACCACGCTCCAGCCAGTTGCTGTCTGCTTTCCATCCACTCAATGCCGCATCCAGCTCAGTCAGGGCTTCACGCGCGTCACATACCAGCGGAATGGCGCGGTGTTTGTGCGCATCAAAACGCGCGGCGTTTAAGGCAATAAACTGCGCGTTGTCATCGAATACCGTCCAGGAACCGGTGACAAAGTCCATCAGACGGGTGCCTACCGCAATAATTACATCCGCATTACCTGCCAGGTCATTGGCTGAGGTCGATCCCAGAATGCCGACCGGCCCCATATGCAGCGGGTGATCGTGGGTCAGGGCGCCTTTGCCAGCGATGGTTTCAACCACCGGAATGCCATGCGCCTGGGCGAACTGCTCCAGCGCCTGTTCAGCCTGCGAGTAACGCACGCCGCCGCCTGAAATGATCAGAGGCCGTTTAGCCCGCAGCAACGTTTCTTTGGCACGCGCCAGTAGTTGCGTATCCGGACGTGGGCGCGGCATGCTGTGAACGCGAGGCTGGAAGAAGGCTTCCGGATAGTCATAGGCCATTTCCTGCACGTCCTGACATACACCAATAAACGCGGGGCCGCAGTCACCCGGATCGAGCATGGTGGCGACTGCCTGCGGCAAGGAGGAAAGAATCTGCTCAGGCCAGGTGATGCGATCCCAGTAACGGGTGACGGCCTTGAATGCATCATTGACGGTCTGCGTAGGGTCATTGAAATGCTCGACCTGTTGCATCACCGGATCCGGCACACGGCGCGCAAAACTGTCACCGCAAATCATTAATACCGGCAAACGGCTGGTATGCGCCACGCCCGCAGCGGTTAGCAGGTTGGTGGTGCCCGGACCAATGGATGCCGTAACCACCATAATCTGACGACGCACCATGGCTTTCGCGAAGCCCACGGCGGCAAAAGCCATCGACTGTTCATTCTGACCTCGCCAGGTGGGCAACGTATCTTGTACGGCTTCGAGCGCCTCACCCAGACAGGTCACGTTGCCGTGGCCAAAAATTCCATAGACCCCGGGAAACAGTGGAACGCGTTTCCCGTCAACTTCCGTAAACTGATTGCTCAGGTAGCGAACAATTGCCTGAGCTGTTGTGCAACGAATGGTAGCCATAATGTCACTCACTCTTATGGGACGCTAATAACAGCATCATGGTTTCTATCAACAACGTTATTTGCCTGATGGATAAAATGGCAATAAAAGTTGCAAATTCAGCATGCAGTTATCCCTCCCCAATAAGGGATAAGAGATAACGTTGTTACCTATTAAGCGCGGGAGCGTTTACGCGTTAAATCTGCCTGTTCCCGTTCTGTAATCGTTTCAATGCGCGGCTGCGTTTTTTCTGGATGCAGCGCACTGGCCAGCGCCATGGCAATACTTTGAGCCAGGCAAACCGGCGCGGCCAGTGAACGTGAGAAGCTGTACTCTTCTTCCGGCACCGTAAATAAAACCCGCGCGTTTTTCGCCAGCGGCGACAGCGTACTGTCGGTAATGGCGATAATCGGCAGACCTCTGGCGTGCACCTCATCCGCTATCGCGATAACTTCTTTCGCGTAATGACGGAAGGCGATGGCCATCAACACGTCATTGTCGCGCATGTTTTTTGCCATTTGCGGCGCCAGTCCGCCTGCGGCATCGAGCAGCACCACTCTGCGATTTAGCATCGTGAACAGATAGCGCAGCAACATCGCTATCGGTTCTGAACGCAGCTGACCAATCAGATAAATGGTGTCAGCGTCCTTCAGCAGGCTGGCGGCATGATCGAGGTCAGCCTCCGTCACGTTCTGCAGCAGCTCCTGCAGTGTTGCTATATCGCGGATCACCAGGCTCTGCAGGAAACCCGCACTTCCTTTTTGTTCATTCTTCTGTAAATCAGCTTCCAGCGCATTGATACGCTCGTTGTAGCCTGGTGCAGCGGTGGCCAGACGTGACTGAAACACGCTCTGCATTTGCTTAAAGCCGCTGTAGCCAAAAACCTGGGCAAAGCGCACCAGCACAGAAGGGTGCAAACCACATTTTGCGGCTACCGCATTGATCGACTCGAGCGCGACGGTGTTCGGGTTTTGCGTGATGTAACGCGCAGCCTGCTTATGTCGTTCAGATAACTTCGTATATCGTTCCGAAATATCGTTAACGACTTGCTCATAGGACTCGTGCGGCAAGAGAGGGGCAGCCGACTTAATTTTGCTTACTTTCGTCATGTTCGGCACACCTCTGAAGCATTGCCTTTCTCAATTTCAACTGTCTTTCGCAATAAAAATTGCAATAAGAACTTCCATGCAATTAGTTCTAACCCATTCGCTGCAGCGATGGAAAATATCTTCGTGATTTTTGTGATAGCACTCTAAGAATTCATTTTAAATTTCATGTCCTCCATTGCTGCAAGATATTCGTCATCATTTTAAATCGTTGAATATTATCAAAATAAAATCACATTTTTAGCGATTCAATCCACGACGCACCCGTATTGCAATTTTTATTGCTGTGATCCTACTATTGCAATCATCAGTGCTTGCATGAGTCTCTTGCTCAGTAACAGCGAAGAGTTTCATCAGCCATCGCCCGCTCATTCAGGCCAATGCGGCGAACTCGCCGGGCCCGATTTAGATGCCAAAGGAGTAGTTAACCATGTACGACAATTTTGGACAGTTTATTGATGGCAAATGGTGCCACGGTAACGGCAAAGAACCGATTCGGGTGACTGATCCGGGTAATGGGCTGCTGCTGGGAACGATTCCCGCGGCCTCGACTGAGGATACCTTAACGGCTTTGGCCTGTGCTGAACGTTCATTTGACGGCTGGAAAAATACCCAGGCCTGGCTGCGCGCGGACTTATTACAGGCCGTTGCACGTGAAATGGTGGCGGCCACTGCTGACGCCGCGATCACCATCTCTAAAGAGAGCGGTAAGCCGGTGGCTCAGGCTAAGCGTGAGTGGGAATTATCCATCGATCAGTTCGTCTGGCATGCCGAAGAGGCGCGCCGTATTTATGGCCGTGTCGTTGAAAGTCGCGTACCGGGTGGTCGTTGTGAAGTGACCCATGAAGCCGTGGGGGTTGTTGCTGCTTTTACCGCATGGAATTTCCCGGTGGTGCTGGTGGCACGCAAACTGGCCCCCGCGCTGGCGGCGGGCTGCACCGTGGTACTGCGCCCTTCTAATGAAGTGCCGGGTTCCGCCATGCTGATCTTTGAGTGTCTGCGTAAAGCCGGCATTCCTGCCGGGGTGGCCAATCTGGTGGTGGGGCCGACAACAGATACCTATGAGCCGTTAATCGCCTCGCCGGTGGTGAAAAAAGTCTCTCTTACCGGTTCAACCCAGCTTGGCCAGCAGATGATCCGCGACTCAGCCGCGACCATCAAACGCCTGAGCATGGAGCTTGGCGGCAATGCCCCGGTGATCGTGTTTGACGATGCCGATCTCGAAAAAGCGCTGGATCTCTCCGTGGCGACGAAATTCGCCAACTGCGGACAAGTTTGTGTCACCGCTGACCGTTTCTATGTCCACGAAAGCCTGTATGAGGCCTTTGTTGAAGGGTTTGCCAGCCGCACCAGCAAAATCAAAGTGGGCTACGGCCAGGAAGAAGGCACCGGCATGGGGCCGCTGATCAATACCCGTCGCCTGCTGGCGATTGAGGCCATCGTTGCGGATGCACGTAATAAAGGGGCAAAAGTGGTCACGGGCGGCCATCGCCTTGATATCAATGGCGGTTACTTCTATGCCCCCACCGTGCTGGCCAACGTACCAGACGATGCACTGGCGATTGCCGAAGAGAACTTTGGCCCTATTGCCGCTATCACTTCGTTTACTGACCACGAAGATTTGTGGGCACGCGTTAACAACTCTGCCTATGCGCTATCCGCTTACGCCTTTACCCGCGATCCGGCGCGTATTCGCGAAGCCGTGGCCAAACTCGAATCCGGCATGGTGGGCATTAACAGTTATGCGCTGGCAGCGGCTGAAGTGCCGTTCGGCGGCATCAAAGCCAGCGGAATGGGACGTGAAGGCGGTAGCGAAGGCATTCACGACTATATGAACGTCAAATTAGCCCAGATCGTTGTTTAAGGAGCAGGGATGAAACTCAATAACATTAAAGCGCGCTGGAATGACAATAAAACCGTGTTGAACGGCTGGTTGAGCATCGGTAATACCTTCAGCGCCGAGATTATGGCTCAGCAGGGTTATGACTCACTGACTATTGATTTGCAACACGGTTTTGTTGGCTATGACGAAGCCAAAACCATGCTGCAGGCCATGCGCGCCAGCGGTGTCGCGCCGATGGTTCGAGTGCCATGGCTAGAGCCGGGCATCATCATGAAAGCACTGGATGCGGGCGCCTGGGGCGTGATCTGTCCGATGGTAAATACCGCTGAACAGGCACAGCAGTTGGTTTCGTTTGTGCGCTATCCCCCGTCCGGCAGCCGCAGTTTTGGCCCGACGCGTGTCTCCATCTCGGAGGGCGCAGATTATGGCCAGTATGCTGACGATCACGTGGTGTGCTTTGCCATGATCGAAACAGCAGAAGCCTTCGACAATCTTGAAGCTATCGTGGCGACGCCGGGTCTGGACGGCGTTTACATTGGCCCGGCGGATCTGACCCTCGGTTTGACCGGGCGAAAATACCGTACCGGCTTTGATCGTGACGAGCCGGAAATCGTCGATGCAATCAAACACATTGTTGATGTCGCGCACCGGGCAGGCAAAAAAGCGGGACTGCACAACGGTTCAGCCGCGTATGCCGCTAAGGCAGCGGAGTGGGGCTTTGATCTGGTAACCGTGTCCAACGATGTTCAGCTATTGCGCTCAGCGGCGACCGCCAGCATCCAGCAGTTCAGAGAACTGAATGAAGGACAATCAGTAGACAAGCGTTCCACTCAGACAGGGGGATACTGAGATGCCACATGTACTGGTCGCGGGAAAAATTCATCAAGCCGGGCTGGCCGTATTACGCCAGGCAGAAGGTATCACTCTGACTCAGGTACAAGAAGTCAGCGTGGAGAGTTATGCCCCTTATCTGGCGGATGCGGATGCGCTGCTGATTCGCACTCAGCCGCTCACGGCAAAGGAAATTGCGGCTGCCCCCAACCTCAAAGTCGTCTCGCGTCATGGTGTGGGTTATGACTCCGTGGATGTAGAAGCCCTGACAGAACGCAACATCCCTCTGACGATTGTGGGTGACGTGAATTCGCTGTCGGTTGCTGAGCATACGCTATCGATGCTGCTGGCTCTGGCAAAACGCATTACCTATTTCGACAGTGGCATTCGTGCAGGGGAATGGAACCGTCGCAACAGCTTCTCAGCGGTTGAGATTGCGCACCGCACGCTGTTTATCCTGGGATTTGGGCGTATTGGCCGGGAAGTGGCTCGTCTGGCGCAGAGCTTCCGCATGAACGTGGTGGCGTACGATCCCTATCTTCCGGATGAGGTTTTCCAGCAGCAGAATGTTCGTCGCGTGACGGATATCCAGGCGGGTTTGCAACACGCTGATGCTGTGACCGTGCATTTACCGCTCAGCGGTGAAAAGCCGCTGATTGGACGCGAGGAACTGGCGTTGATGAAGCCCGGCGCCATGCTGATCAATACCGCACGGGGTGGGATCGTCGATGAAAATGCGCTGGCCGAGTCACTCTCACAAAATCACCTCGGTGGCGCCGGACTCGATGTGCTTAAAGCCGAACCCGCGGACCTGAACGCGGCCCTGCTGCAGCACAGCGATCGCCTGATCCTCACGCCGCACACGGCCGGTCTTACGGAGGAAGCGGCGATGCGCATGTCAGTGTCCGCAGCGGAAAACATCGTCAACTTCTTTAACGGAAGTCTGGATACAAAACTGGTGGTTAATCAGCAGGTGCTCGCCCTGCATGACCTGATGAACCAATTACCTTAACAACAATAAATTACCTCTCTACTGGAGTATGTCATGGTCAGAATCGCCATTCTCGGTGCCGGCCGTATCGGACAAGTGCATGCCGCCAACGTCGCGCGCCACAAAGACGCCACGCTGGTTGCTATCGCCGATCCCTTTATTAGCAACGCGCAGTCACTGGCTGCCACCTGGGGCGGCATCGCCATCGCCGATCCGCTTGAGGCCATCAACAATCCAGACATTGATGCTGTGATCATTGGCACGCCGACGAACACCCACGTCGAACTGATGCTGGCCGCCGCCAAAGCGGGTAAAGCGGTGCTGTGTGAGAAGCCCGTTGATTTGGATATCCGCAAAGCGGTTGCAGCGGAAGAGGCCTTAGGAGAACAGCGTAAAAAAGTCATGCTGGGCTTCAACCGCCGCTTTGATCCGGGTTTCACTGAAATCAAACAGCGCATTCAGCGAGGCGATATCGGCGATCTCCATCAGGTGATGATCTGCAGCCGCGATCCTGGTCTGGCCCCGTTAGGGTATCTGCAAACTTCCGGCGGCATCTTCCGCGACATGGTGATCCATGACTTCGACCTCGCTCGCTGGATTCTGGGCGAGGAACCCACCGAGATTTTCGCCGTCGGCAGCCGCCTGTTTGAACCCTCACTGGAGGCGCTCGGTGACTACGACACGGTGATGGTGCAGATGCGTACCGCGTCGGGCAAACAGTGTCAAATCAACTGCAGCCGTCAGGCGGTATATGGCTATGACCAGCGTATGGAAGTGTTTGGTTCAGCGGGCATGTTGTTGAATGACAATTTACGCGAAACCACCGTGCGCCATTACGGCGCTGAACAAACTGAGACGCGCGGTCCGCTGCTGAACTTCTTTATGCAGCGTTACACCGATGCCTATCGTCTCGAAATGGAGGCGTTTATCAGTGCGATCAAAGACGGCACTGACTTGCCCACCACCGTGTTTGACGGTTGCCAGGCGTTACGACTGGCAGACGCGGCGCAGTTGTCGGCGGATACGCATGCGGTAGTGAAGCTCAACTAAGGAGAAGACGATGCGTAAGCTTGGAGTGGGATTAATCGGTACAGGTTTTATGGGCAAATCACACGCGATGGCGTGGCGTGCTGCCGCGTCATTCTCAGGTGAGGTGCAGCCGGTGTTGGTCAGCGTGGCGGATATCGATGGTGCCGCGGCTGAAAAGGCAGCAGCGCAATATGGATTCCAGCGCTGGACCACAAACTGGCAGGACCTGATTGATGATCCCGAGATAGATGTTATCTCCATCACTTCGCCCAACCGATTCCACGCTGAACAATCTCTTGCAGCGATTGCGGCGGGGAAGCACGTGCACTGTGAAAAACCTTTGGCGCCAAACAGTGCCATCGCCGAAGAGATGTATCGCGCCGCAGAGAAAGCAGGCGTGGTCACGCAGGTGGGGTTCAATTACATCAAAAACCCGTTACTTAAACACGCCAAAGAACTGATTGCGGCGGGTGAGTTGGGAGACATTACCGGCTTCCGTGGTATTCACGCCGAGGATTTCATGACCAGCCCTCAGGTGCCGTGGTCGTGGCGGCTTGATCCCACCGGTGGTGCAGGTGCGGTAGCCGACCTGGGCAGCCATATTCTGGGCATGGCGCGTTTTCTGTTAGGGCCGATTACCGAACTGTTTGCCGATCTGGACACAGTGGTAAAAGCCCGTCCGGAACAGGCGGGTTCCACCGTCCTGAAGCCGGTTGAAGTGGATGATATCGCTCGTCTCACCGTGAAGTTTGCGCGTGGCTGTGCCGGGCATATCGAAGCGAACTGGGTCGCATCCGGTCATAAGATGCAGCTGGGTTTTGAAATCACCGGCACGCGGGGTTCGCTGATTTTTAATCAGGAGCGTTTTAACGAACTGCAGTTATTCCAGTTCAGCGAACGTGAAGGCAGCAATGGGTTCCGCACTATTGTTGCAGGCCCTGAACATGCGCCTTATGGGCTGTTCTGTCCGGCGCCCGGCCACCAGATTGGTTTTAACGATCTGAAAACCATCGAGATGTTGGAGTTTATCCAGTCAATCGACCGCGGTCAGGCGGTTGGGCCCGATTTCAAAGAAGCTTACGAGATCCAGAAGCTGGTGGACGCCTCGCTGGTGTCCTCAAAAGAGCGCAGTTGGGTCTCAGTGTAATCACGTAGAGGTGAGAAGGCAGGACGCCCCTGCGAGGCTGGATGCCTCAACTATTCATAGCTCAGTTGAAAGAAAGTTGCTCTGCCTGGAATAATCCAGAACGCTCATCTTTCAATTGTTCTTTATTTAATATTAGAAAGTGCCCGAATATTGAGTGTTGTCTTTCCATTATGCTGGTTTTGATAATGGGAAAGCCATGCAATAAATCATTATCGTTTGTGCCGTATCTATTGAAGGCTATCGAAATAGACAGGGACGATAATCATCAGCAGTAGAAGTCACCCCTACGTAATAGCAGTAATAATAAAATCATCATATCAGCATCAAGCTGACGTTAACGACTATTGTGGAAGGCCAATATGAAAAAGATCATCTTACTCTGTCTTACGCTCCTCTCTATCAGTCCGTCGGTATTCGCTATTCAGGTCGGTGTCAGTATTGCCCAAATGGATGATGTATTTCTCTCCCGTCTGAGGGGATATATTATCGAACATGCGAAGCAATACCCCGATATGAAAGTTCAGTTTGAAGACGGGCAGGGCGCGGTTGATAAACAATTAAGCCAGGTGCAAAGTTTTATTAGTGCCAAAGTAGACGTGATTATTGTTAACCCGGTGGATACGCAGGGCACCAAAAATATGTCTGAGGCGGCGCGCAAAGCCAATATTCCGATTATTTATCTCAACCGTATGCCAGCAGATTCCAAAATGGGTAACGGAGTGAGTTATATCGGCAGTGATGAAGTAGAAGCGGGTCGCCTGCAAATGGGCTATCTCGCGGAGATGGTCAAAGATCGCAAGGACGTCAAAGTCGCCATTATGAAAGGGCTGCTGAGTAACGATGCCACTCGATTCAGAACCCAGGGCGCGAAAGAGGTGATCGCTAAGCATCCGAATATGCACGTGGTGCTGGAAGACACCGCTAAATGGATGCGTGAAGACGGTATGAATCTGATGAATAACTGGATCCTCACCGGGCAGAAAATTGACATCCTCTCCGCGAACGCCGACGAAATGGCGATCGGCGCTGCGATGGCCATCAAGAGCAACGGTCTGAATATCGGCAAAGATATTCTGGTCGGCGGGACGGACGGAGGTCCAAACGGTCTGCAGGCCATTAAAAGCGGCATGCTCACGGTGACGGTGTTCCAGGATGCAAAAACGCAGGCATTTGGTGCTGTCGATATGGCGGAGAAAGCCGCTAAAGGCGAAAAACTGCAGGACATTAATTTCATCCCGTTCCAGTTGGTCACGCCACAGAATTACCAAAAGTTTGTGACGAACTAAGCACGATTTCTTTCTGTGTCATTGGCACCTGTGCAGTCGCAGGTGCATTTTTTTTCAATCGGGAGTGGATATGAAGACGATTAAAGGTCCTGGCGTTTTTCTTGCGCAGTTTGCGGGAGACAGTGCGCCTTTTAACACGCTGGCAGGCATGGCGGGCTGGGCGGCAGAAAAAGGATTTAAAGGCGTGGAGATCCCGAGTTGGGACACGCGATTAATTGACCTGCGTAAAGCGGCGGAGAGCCAGACCTACGTAGATGAAATTCTCGGTGTGCTGAGTGAGCATGATCTGACGCTTACCGATCTTGCCAGCCACTTACAGGGCCAGCTAGTGGCACTGCATCCGGCATTCGATTTACCCGCCGATAGCTTTGCCCCCGAGGAAGTACGCAATCATCCTGAGCGCCGTCAGGCATGGGCGACAGAGCAGTTGTATCTGGCAGCCAAAGCCTCTCGCCGCTTTGGCCTGACAAAGCACGTGACGTTTTCCGGCACCCTGTTGTGGCCCTATCTCTATCCCTATCCGCAGTGGCCAGAGGGGCTGATTGATGAAGGATTCAACGAACTGGCGCGACGCTGGACGCCGATCCTGAATGCTTATGACGAGCAGGGCATCGATCTTTGCTATGAGATCCACCCGACGGAAGATTTGCACGACGGGCTGACCTTTGAGCGCTTCCTGGAAAAAACCGGCAATCACTTACGGTGTCACATTATGTACGACCCCAGTCATCTGGTGCTGCAGGGGATCGATTATCTCACCTACATCGATCACTACCATGAGCGCATCAAAGCCTTCCACGTTAAAGACGCCGAGTTTCGCCCTAACGGTAAAACCGGAGCCTACGGCGGTTATCAGCCGTGGACCAGCCGCGCCGGACGCTTCCGTTCACCGGGTGACGGGCAAACCGACTTCGGCGCGATTTTCTCGAAACTCACCGGTTACGATTTCGATGGCTGGGCGGTGCTTGAATGGGAATGTTGCTTCAAAAACGCGGAAGACGGCGCGCGTGAAGGCGCGCAGTTCATTGATGAGCATATTATCCGCGTCACCGGCAAATCGTTTGACGACTTCTGTAAGTCGTATGCCGACCCGTCACTGAACAAAAAAATTCTGGGTATTTAAGGAGAAAGTCATGAGTAAGTCATCTCTGCAGGGGCGCCGCATCCGTCTTGGAATGATTGGTGGCGGTGAGGGCGCGTACATCGGTGGCATCCACCGTTTTGCTTCACGCCTGGATAATGAATACGAACTGGTCGCCGGTGCATTTGACGTGAATGCAGAACGTGGGCACGCTTTTGCCGCACAAAATCATATTGCCGCCGATCGCTCTTATAACGACTACACGGCAATGGTTGCCGCTGAAAGTGCGCGGGAAGATGGCGTGGATGTGGTCGCCATTTGCACACCGAACTTCACGCATTTCCCAATTGCGCGCGCTTTTCTTGAGGCGGGCATCGATGTCATCTGCGAAAAGCCTCTGACTTCCACGCTGGATGACGCAGAAGCCCTGGCAGAAGTCGTCAAATCCACCGGTGGTTTTCTTGGCGTCACGTATACCTATTCCGGTTATCCCCTGATCATGGAAGCGCGTCATCGCGTGGCTGAGGGGTTGATTGGCAGGGTGCGTACCGTACAGGTGGAATATCCGCTGGAGTGGATGGCAACCGGTGTGGAGCTGAAGAACAATCAGCAGGCAGCCTGGCGCGTCGATCCGAAAAAGAATGGCCGTGGCGGTTCTATCGGCGATATTGGTACGCATGCCTATCATCTGGCGGGTTACGTGACCGGCTTGAAAGCAGAAAGCGTGATGGCCGATCTGGCCACCTTCGTTGAAGGCAGGGCGCTGGATGACAATGCACACGTCATGATTCGTTATGAAGGCGGCGCGCGCGGACTGCTCTGGTCATCGCAAGTTGCCATTGGTTGTTCCAACGCACTGCGTCTGCGAGTATTTGGTGAAACGGGTAGCCTGATGTGGTCACAGGAACAGCCCAATGAGCTGATTTTTACCACGCTGGAAGGCTATACCCAGATCATTAAACGCGGTCGGGATGACCTTTCTGCACTGACGAAAGCGCGCACCCGTACTCCACCGGGACACCCGGAGGGTTACATCGAAGCTTTCACTAACCTGTACAGCGGTTTTGCTTCGGCACTGCGCGCGCGTGACCAGCAACGTGAGATTCACGGTATTGGTGCGGCCGTTCCGCAGATTTATGACGGACTGAAAGGCGTGGCTTTTGTTGAAGCCGTGGTCGACAGCCATGAACAGGGTACTGTCTGGAAGACACCAAAATACAACTGATTTCAGCTTAATTCAGGAAGCGTCCCCTTATGCAAAGCACGAATTCGAGCCATGTCGATGTTCATTCAATAAAACGGATTGAAAAAAGGTTCCGGCAGGTAGCTGAGTATCAGGGGATTTCCTCAAAACAGCTCAAATTGAGTTTGATGGAGCACTATGTAAATCAGTGGCTATGTAAAAACGACCTGCTGAATATCACCGTCTGCGATATTGATAACGATTTCCGGCGCAGGTTGTTCAAACCTGTACCAATTTTTGTGAAGGTGAGCGGATTTGCATCCAGAATGGGGATGAAATCGCTGACGTTTTCGCTTCCTCATTATGATTTTCCATATGAACACTGTCGAATAATATCGGATGAGCCTTTCAGGGCTAAAGATTCAATTCGAAAACACAGTTCCGAAGCTGTGCTAATACAGGATAATAATTCTTCTACCTCAATGGTATGGCATGGATATATTCAAGTGTTTGAGCCAAGATTTTTTCATTTCCCCCATCGAAACGAGATGATAGAGGGCGTGAAAAGTGACATTTCTGTTAGCATTAGAAAGTCAATTAATCTAAATTTTCCCCACCTTTTATTAGACAAGGAATACGAACCTGAGCTCTAAATGACCTCACCCGCTATGAAGCTATGATAACAAATGGAGTTGTCTGCTTATTGTGTCGAGGTGGCCATTCAAATTTTCTCAATAATCATATTTTATTTTGAACTAAACGGATGATTTACTATGAAGAAGTTTCTGCAAGATTCTGCTTACGAAAATTCTCCTGCATGGTTAACGATTCCTCAAAGACTTTATTTTGTAGTATTGGTTGCAACTATGGGATCCTTAGCTTTTGGTTATGATACTGGAATTATTTCTGGCGCTTTGCCTTATATGGGGCTACCTCCCAGTCAAGGGGGATTAGGTCTCAACCCTTATACAGAGGGGCTGGTTGCTTCATCTCTCATTTTTGGTGCCGCTGTTGGGGCATTTGTGACAGGTTACATTACAGACTATTATGGACGACGTGTTACGTTGCGTTTTCTTTCTTTAATATTTGTACTAGGGTCAATAGGCACTGCAGTTTCTCCGAACACAGAATCCATGATTATCATGCGATTTGTGCTAGGTATTGCCGTGGGTGGCGGTTCTTCAACTGTGCCAATTTTTATTGCTGAAATTGCGGGGGCAAAAAGGAGAGCACCTTTAGTAAGTCGTAATGAGCTGATGATAGTATCCGGTCAACTCATGGCTTATGTCGTGAGTGCAGTGATGAGTGTTGTACTGAACGATGCTCATATCTGGCGATACATGCTGGCATTAGCTTTGATACCAGGCGCATTGTTATTTTTGGGTACATTCTTTGTTCCTGCATCTCCACACTGGCTTGTTGCAGAAGGTCGACATAAAGAAGCTAAAAAGATTCTCGAAAAACTGCGGGAAACTTCTTTAGAGGTCAAACACGAAATTGATGAAATGTTAAATCATGCTCGGGAGACTCGGGAAGGTCCACCGCCTCGTGAATTGCTTAAGCAGAAATGGGTTATCAGATTACTTATTGTTGGCTCAGCAATGGGTATTGTACTCCAGTTCACAGGCGTGAATGCGTTCATGTACTATACACCGATAATTTTGAAAACGACGGGCATGGGCACCAGCGCAGCTATTACAGCGACCATAGGCAATGGTGTCGTTTCAGTGTTGGCAACTATTGCGGGTATCCGTATTATTGGCCGCTATGGGCGAAGAAAATTGCTGACCATTGGTCTTTTGGTGGTTATTGCCATGCAAATAACGCTTGGTGTTGTATTAATGTTCGTCCCCTCTGGGCTGACACAGAGTTATCTTGCTCTGTCTTGCATTCTTATCTTCCTCTTCTTTATGCAAATGTGCATTTCACCCGTTTACTGGGTGCTCATGTCAGAACTGTTCCCGATGAAAGTTCGTGGAGTGCTTACTGGCGCGGCTGTGTCATTCCAGTGGATCTGCAATGCCATTGTAGCATTTGCCTTCCCGCCTTTACTGGCCGCAGCAGGAAATAAGACCTTCTTTATCTTTGCCGCTATCAACGTGGCTTCCTTAATCATGGTTCTCACGATGCTACCTGAAACCCGTGGTAAATCTCTGGAGACGATTGAGAAAGAAATGCGCGAACGTTTCGGTGAACAGGAACACGAGCAGGCAGCAGATGCAGTTTAGGTGTCCAGCCCCCTGATATATTTGATTATCAGGGGGCGGCATAGCGTTAAGCAGCTCAGGTATGCATGTTATATCGGGTGATGATATTTACTTTTGAATAAAGCTGTTGAACTTCGTTTACAGGTAAAAAATTATGGAATTCCAATAGCGTTTTTAGCGCATTCTGAGCATCAAGCTGTAAATTATGTTCAATTAATACGTCAATTTTACCGGCTTGCATCAAGGCTCTGTTTTCACGATCGAGATCGTGTCCAATAAAAGCACGGATAGTGATGCCATGTTCATCTAATGCCCTGAGGATCCCGGCATTTCCGCCCCCGACGGTATAGACCGCTATAATCTCCTTTTCCCTTTCCAATGCCTTGTTGATGTAATCGTACATCTGGTGGTCAATGCCATAACCGCCGGCTAATTGTACTATTCTGCAATCTGGCTTGAACTGAGTAATGGCTTTGATAAACCCTTCACACCTTTCCATCTCTCCGGTGAAATCCTCACTCCCCACTATCGTCGCGATAGTGCCATTATCGGATGACAGCCATTTCGACATGATCAATGCGGCCGCTTTTCCTGCGCTGAAATTGTCCATACCGATATAGCGCAGTCGGGCGCTGCCGGGAATATCAGTCACGATAGTCACAACAGGTACACGTTGACGTATCAGTGCCTCGATGACCGGGATCATTTCTGGCGAATGCTGGAGCTTGAGCACAATGCCATGACTGTCCACGGCACATTTCTTTATCAGCGTTTTAATCTCGGTGAAGCTCAGGTCTTCATAGCAGTGAAAACGGAGTTGAATGCGGAATGAAACGAAGCTTGATATCTGGCTGACGAAGGCTTCGCGCACTAACTCACTAAAGCGTTCGGGAGTATGGAGAATGACGTCAATATAAATGGTTCGCCCTTTTGCAAGGCTGGCTTTCTGCTGTAATTCGAGATCGGCTATTGCCTGAATTATCCGGTGCTCGGTCTGTGGGTGAACGTTGCCCCGCTGATGGAGAGCCCTATCAACCGTTGCCAGACTGAGGCCTGACTGTGCAGATATCTGCTTGAGCGTAAACTGCTTCATATTATGAGGTTTTTTTGAGGGTTTTTTGATGTTTTGTTAACTCAATGTAACTGCTAGCTTGTGGTGTAGCAAGCCAGCAGTTGGGCTGAAGATGCGTTAGCAAACCCTGCAATGATTAAAATTAAATGAGGTCGTTATGTCTCCAGAATATTTCGCAACTGAGGGTCAGGTTTCTGTAGATGATTTCAAAACCTTCTGCAATCAGCGCGTGAATGCTGCAGATTACCCTCTATCCGCTGAAGTGCAATCTGAGGTGATTATCTATGATCGTTCAACTTTGGAAGATGCCGCCGCCACGGACAAACGGTCAGTACTGAGTGAACTCCATAAAGCGCTTTCCTATGGGCCTGGCGTTTTTGTTATCAAAAATCTGTTCTCTGATGTATCCGTCATAGACAGAGCTTCAGCAGCATTTGAGAAAATCATGCGTGAAGAGGCCGCTTCGAAAGTGCAGGCGGACCATTTCTCCAAGGCAGGCAACAATGGAAGGATCTGGAACGCGCTGCAAAAACTTGGCGAAACCAGCCCTGAAGTCTTTGCCGAGTACTATGCTAACCCGATGCTAAACCTGATTTGTACTGCCTGGCTGGGTCCCGCCTGGCGCATGACTTCACAGGTTAATCAGGTTCGTCCAGGCGGTGAAGCGCAGCAACCTCACCGTGATTATCACCTTGGTTTTCAGCAAAGTGCATTTGCTGCTGAATTTCCCATACCGGTGCAAATCCTGACGCAGTATCTGACATTGCAGGGTGCAGTTGCCCACTCTGACATGCCGTTGGCCTCTGGGCCGACGCAGCTGCTGCCCTGGTCACATCAATATGAGTTGGGCTATATCGCTTACAGACGGCCTGAATTTGCCCAATACTTCGCAGAGAATTTTGTGCAGTTACCCCTGAAGAAAGGCGATGGATTATTCTTTAATCCTGCGCTTTTCCATGCTGCCGGTAATAACACAACCGAAAGTCACGTCAGGACGGCCAACCTGTTGCAGATCTCATCGGCGTTTGGCGTTCCAATGGAAGAAGTGAATCATGAACATTTGCTAAAGCTGGTGTACCCGATTTTTTTGAAAAGCCGTAAACCAGCCGATCAAACCAGGGCGTTGATCGAGGTGGCAGCCCGCGGCTATTCATTCCCGACTAACCTTGATACCGACCCGCCTGTGGGAGGAATGGTGCCTAAAACGCAGCAGCAGCTGGTTATGGAAGCATTGGATGCGCAGTGGAGTGTTGAAAGATTTCATTCCGAACTGGATGCACAGACGTTAAAGCGAAAAGCTTGAGTAAGAAAAACGGGCGCTGTTAACAGCGCCCGTTTTTTATTTCCTGCTAAGCATTAGCCTGGCAATTAAGGGAGTGCATAAGCAATCACGTAGTCACCGCGGTTGTCATTGGTGCCGGTGCGTGTCGCACCGCCAGCCACGACAACAACATATTGTTTGCCGTCTTTGCCCATATAGGTCATTGGAGCGCCTTGTCCGCCTACTGGCAGACGTCCACGCCATAGTTCTTTACCAGTATTATTATCAAAGGCGCGCACGTAGTAATCCAAAGAACCATGGAAGAAAGTCAGTCCACCTTTGGTAACTAATGGACCGCCCATCGTTGGCATACCCAGCGGGATATTGATGCCTGGCGCCACACCATGAATCGGTGCGTCCTGGATACTGCCAACCGGGACCTGCCAACGAGTTTTACCGGTGGTCAGGTCAATGGCTGTCATCGATCCAAACGGTGGTTTGAAACAAGGAACGCCCAATGGCGACATGAACATTCCGCGCTCAACACCCCAAGGAGTACCTAACTGTTCAGAGTACTCACCTTCAGTCGTGGCTTTCAGCCCTCGGCGATCTGCGTCTTCACGCTTAATGAATTGTCCCCACTGCGCCATACGAATGTCGTTGACGATCAACGTGCCGGTAGACATATCCAGTGCGCCACCACCCCAGTTAAACCCACCGTAATAGCCTGGGTAAATTAGCGTCCGTTGTTTATCAGTAAGCGGAGTGAACGGGCCTCCGGTGCGCATTTGCTTGTATTGAATACGGCAGTAGAGCTGATCAAAGATTGATGCGCCCCACATGTCGCTCTCTTTAAGCGGCGTGGTACCCACAGAAATAGCAGAGAACGGTTGGGTATCGGCCACCTGCATACCCGGCATGACATCAGTTGGCACTTTACGATTTTCAACCGGGATAACAGGCTTACCAGTACGGCGATCCAGCACGAAGATTTCACCACGCTTGGTCAGCTGAATGAGTACCGGTGTTTTCTGACCCTCTTTGCCTGGCAGGTCAAACAAAATCGGCTGTGAGGAAACGTCATAGTCATACTGGTCAATGTTGGCGGTGCGGAAGTGCCAACGCTCCTTGCCGGTTTTCAGATCGACGGCCACGATGGCATCGTTATACTCATTAGAGTACGGATGGCGGTTGCCGGTCCAGAAGTCAGGCGTCTGGTTACCCGTTGGGAAATAAGCCAGGCCCAGTTTTGGATCGTAAGCGGCCGTGCCCCAGAAGTTAGGCGTTTCAAGTGGGTAGGTCTCGCCGGCTGGCAGCGGGGTGCTGTCGCTGGCTCCGCGTTTCGCATCCCAGGCCCAAAGAATTTTGCCACTGACCACATCATATCCACGTACCACGCCACCAGGCTCGCCAATGGTAAGGTTATCGTTCAGACGGCCTCCCACCATGATCACGCCATCGGCCACCAGTGGCGCTGAGGTCACGTTATAGCTACCCTGCTGGCCTCCTTTGGCGTCAGCTGGCATGTTCAGAGTCAGATCGACGTAACCGCCGTTGCCAAAGTCTTCACAGAGTTTTCCGGTTTCGGCATCCAGTGCCACGATGCGGGCGTCAATGGTTGTTTCAATGATACGTTTGCGACAGGTCGCAGCAGAGGAAACAGGCGTCGCGGCAATCCCGCCAGGGGTTTGGTTGTTAGCAGGCAACTGGTCGAGATCGGCATAGCCCACCCCTCGGCATCGCTTCCAGCCCTTGTCGCTTTCAAAGATTTTCGCTTGTGGATCGAAGCGCCATTTCTCTTTGCCAGTTGTGGCGTCAATCGCAATCACCTTGCTAAGCGGCGTACACATATACATCGTGTCACCCACTTTCAATGGTGTCGTTTGATATTCAGCACCATCAATAGCAAGGTCACCGGTGCGATATGTCCAGGCTACTTTCAGATCCTTAACGTTGGCGGTATTAATTTGTTTGAACTGTGCAAAGCGCTGTCCCAGGGTATTACGGCCCCACGCGGTCCAGTCATCACCGCTATTGTCTTCTGCTGCCTGGTCGATAACTTTTGCCGGGCCAGCGCTGGCATTCGCTTCCATTTCCGGATGTACGCGGAACATGTTAGCGAAGATAGCAACGAGTGAAACAACGGCGACCAGTGAAACGATGACCGATGCCATTTTAGGCAGAGCAGGGCGGCCAGCTTCATTGGTGAGAACTGGCGAACAAATTGCTGCCAATATGAATACAACAAGGAACGCAACGGTGCGCGGAACCAGTTGCCAGAAATCGGTACCGACCTCTGCAAATGCCCAAATGAGGCTGCAGACCAGCAATGCTAAGGACAGATAGAATGTCCATGCTTTAGCGCGGAAAAATCCAACGCCACATACGGCCATGGCCAGTCCCGCGGGTAAATAAAACCAGGAACCCCCAAGGCTGATTAAATAAGCGCCACCACCCGCTAAAGCCAGCCCGAGGATGAGTAGAAATATCCCCACTATTTTTGTGAAAATTGACGTACTACTTTTCATTTTCAGTTAACCCTTGCGTTAAAAAATCCAGCTTTTATAGAAGAGAGTATTTAAAGCGGTTATTGCTCTTGTTGCTTCCTGTCTAAAGTTATTTGAATAAATAAGGCCCATAGGGGCTCGCTCCTTTAAAATGAATTAAGGAGTTAAGATTTTTGAATAAAGTGGCCATTAGACTATAAAATACACGCGTAAAAATCAGGGCTAATAAATAGCCTTCACCTGGTTCAATGGTTTATATCGAAAATCCAGGTGCGCGAAATATTAATTTTTAGTGACCAATTGTCAATTTTTTGCGGTTTCGGTTACGCGGCGAAACATTATCATGTACATTTAAATAACAAAAGAACTTAAAGACCTCAAAAAGACCTCAAAATGAAGTTTACCATCAAACAAATCGCAGCTCAGGCTGGCGTGAGCAAGGCGACGGTTGACCGGGCGCTTCATGGTCGAGGAGCCGTACATGCCCGTACTGAAACCCGGATAAAACAAGCGATTAGGGATTTAGAGTTGCAAGAACGAACCAGTCTTGCTTCCGGCAGAACCATTCCCATTGACGTCATTCTCCATACCCCTGAAAGATTCAGTAAATTGGTCTGTGATGCACTTATTGATGAAATGAGTCATTTTGTCTCGTTTCAGCTCCGTTTGCGGTTTCATTGTGTTGAAACTATTAACACGGAAGAAATGAGAAAGCTTATGTTGAAATGTGCCAATGACAGTTACGGCATCATTTTAAAAGCGGAAAATAATCCACTGATCAGTAAAACCATCGAAGAATTACAGCGGCACCGTGTGCCGGTTGTGACGATTGTGACAGACGTAGCGGATAGCAAGCGCCTTCGTTATGTTGGTATGGATAATGTCGTCGCAGGGAAGACGGCCGCTTATTTAATGTCACAGTGGATTAAAGAGGCTGAACTGGATGTCGCGGTGGTATTAAGTAGTCAGCATTTCCTGGGTGAGGCCGAGCGAGTTAAGGGATTTTGTCAGGGTTTAAAAATGATGGCGCCTTCACTGAATCCTGTCTGGGTGAGTGAAGGCTATGGTGTCGATGGAATGACCTTCGATGTCATGATGAATACCTTAAATCATTATCCAAATTTAAAAGCGGTTTATTGCGTGGGCGGTGGCAATGCAGCCATTCTTCGGGCGTTCAAACAGGCCGGGCGAGATATCGTCAGTTATATTGGCCATGACGTCGATGAAGAAAACCGCTTCCTGCTGACCGATCATAAATTGAATGCGGTGATTCAACATGATCTGCGAAGCGATGCGCGAACGGTATTCCAGACGCTGTTGACGTTCCACGGTTTCCTGCCCGTCATCGAGCCGACCGATCTCTTTTCCAAGGTGAACGTGGTGACGCCTTATAACGTGTAGTGTAAATCGCTGAAATGCTGCTGCTGATAATGACCATTTCAAGCAGAATGAAATCAGTGGAATTCTCAGCAAAACCTGCCAGGTTGTCTCACTAAAACCAGTAAGACCGGATAAGTACTTATTCCCGATTGGTGATTTAATTGCCGGTGATTAGCGCAATACTGTTTCACCGGGCCATGCCATGGGTTTTCATACAAAAGGGGATGTCACTGAGGCCGAAATTGAATTTCCAAACACCCGTACATCAACCCCCCTTCAAAAGATCGATCACGCACTGACTCATCATCAAATCAAGATGCGCACCGCCCGCATTTTTAAAAACGGTAATGTCCTCATCCGTGCGCCGATGGTCAGAACGTTGGCACAGTTCGAAAAGGTCCGCCTCAATCTGCTGTTCGCTAATCTCTCCGCTCTGCAGTGGAATAGCGATATCTCCTGAAAGCAGCGCGGCGGCGCGATCATCGACAAAGACTCGTGCCTGATGCAGCAGTGCACCGTCCGCTTCCTGCATATCCGGGCGGTAACCGCCGACTAAATCGATATGTGTACCTGGCTTGACCCAACTCCCTTTGATAACCGGGCTGGTGGCGCTGGTTGCCGTGGAAATAATATCTGCGCGCGAAACGGCGGTGGCGAGATCGTCCACAATACGGGCGTTGATGCCTTGCTGTTGCAGGCTATCTAAAAGTGGGTGAAGCTTCTCTGCGGAGCGATTCCACAGCAATACGTCAGTAATACCAGGGCGAACCTGTAAATGTGCGTGTACCAAAGCTCGCGCAACAGGGCCCGCGCCAATCACCAGCAGTGTGTGGCTATCTGGACGACTCAGATACTGGGATGCCAATGCTGAGTCGGCTGCCGTTTTGAAACAGGTGATGGCCGGACCATCCAAAATGGCAGTTACCGCTTTTGTTGTCTGATCGAACACCACAAAAGCGGCGTGCTCTGCTGGCAAGGGAGGCTGCGCCTGCACATTTTGCGGGTAGATAGAAGCGAGCTTAATACCCGCGCCATAGCCAGGCAGGATCACCCCGCGGCTGAACAGGCCAAAGGTGGCATCGCCAATGAAATACTGGTCGCCAAGCGGACGTGCGCCCTGGTGTCCTCGTTCGAGCGCCTCAATCGCCGTTTTCCAACTTAACGTTGCATTGATGTCCTGTGCAGATATGAATTGCATAATTTCTCCAGTCAGAGCGGGGGCCACGACGGGTGGCACCGGTTTTCTTATCGCGTAATAATCGCGACAGGCTCGCCTAATATAGACATATCCGGGACCACACCCAAACCCGGTTTATCGGAGGCGATCATAAAGCCATCCTGGATGCGCGGTCCGCCGTCAGCAATCTTGATGCTGTGATACTCGTGGAAAGCCGAGGACTGGAAATGGCACTCGTTGGGTGTCGAATGGGCGAGATGGTTTAGCGCGGAGGTCGCGATTTCACCGCCCCATGAATCTTCAATCGTCAGGTTGATACCTAGTGACACGCAGAGGTCTCTGAATTGTCGTGCTTTGGTTAAACCACCGATACGGCTGACCTTAAGGTTGACGACATCCATGGCACTGTCCTGGTAACCGCGCAGCAAAACGCGAAGATCATCCATGCATTCATCGAGAATAAAAGGGTGATCGCTGTGGCGGCGCACTGTCGGGCACTCTTCATACGAGAGGCAGGGCTGTTCAATGTAGATATCGACATCTTTGATCGCCTTAACCACTCTGACGGCTTCGTGTTGCTTCCAGCCGGTGTTGGCATCTGCCGCCAGCACGTTGCCTTTTTTCAGCACTTCACTCACCGCAAAGATGCGCTCTATATCATCGCTGGCATTGGCACCGACTTTCATCTGGAACTGGCGAAAGCCTTGCTGCTGATATTCCATTAACTTTTTCGCCATCGCGGCCGGTTCCTGACGGCTGACCACCTTGAACAGCGTGACCTTTTCCTGCAACAGCCCGCCTAGCAAGTTGTAAACCGGTTGGCCGGTGGCTTTACCGAGCAGATCCCAGCAGGCCATATCAATCGCTGATTTCACGTAAGGATGGCCTTTCAGTAAGGCATCCATGGTTTGATTGATTTTGCCCAACTGCAATGGATCTTCGCCAATCAGGCCTTGGGCAATTTTAGCCAGTCCCGCACGTGCACCTTCAGCATAAGCCGGAAGATAAGAGGGGCCCAGCGGGCAGATTTCGCCGACACCGGTCAAACCGCTGTCGGTCTCAATGATAATCACCGTGCTGTCAAACGCATCAAAGCTTTGCGTTGACCAGCTGTAAGTCTCTTTCAATGCCAGATCGACCTGATGGATGGCGATTTTAACGATTTTCATTTTTGCGCCTTGTAGAGGAGATGAGGCTTAACTGTAACTGTATATTTGATGTATAAATTGTAGATACAAGACAAATATGGGTACATTCCGGCAGGTATGAAATGAACCAACTCACGTCACCGATAACCTCAATAAAACCCGCTTTTGAGAGCGATTCACCGTTACGTGTCGGTATCCTTGCGGCACCTGATTTCACCCTGCTGTCGCTCTCGTGCTTTATTGATTTTTTGCGACTTTCCTCCGATGAACGTGACTACAGTCGACAAATCTATTGTCACTGGGATTTACTCTTCGATAACACTGACCCCATTTATTCCAGCTGTGGCATTCCCCTGATCCCGCGCCGTTTGTTTGGCGATCCTCGGGAATATGACTGCATTGTGGTACACGGCGGAATACTGCATGGCACTACCCCCGTACCGGATGCCTATCTCGCGTTTATTCGCCAGGCCGTCGCCAGCCAGGTCAGAGTGATCGGACTGTGCACCGGGCAATTTCTGCTGGCGAGATTGGGCTTATTAACAGGGCTGCGCTGTGCGGTGCATTTTTCATTGGCGGAAGAGATGCAAGCGCTGTACCCGGATGTCATTCCCGTCACGGATCAGCCTGTGGTACACGATGGGGGGATCACCACTTGCCCAGGTGGATTGGCGTCTATCAATCTGGCGGCGCAGTTGGTCACGGAGAAATGCGGACAGATACGCGCCGATAAAACGCTTCATTATCTGCTGGCCGATCGTGGTTTTGATGAAATGCGTGAGAGGAAGCAGGAGGGGGAGTTGGGACTGAAGTGTTCAGACCAGCGGGTCGCTAATGCCGTGGGATTAATGCTGCAACGCATTCACGAATCCGGCACCGTGGCGGACATCGCAAAGCTTGTTGGTGTGACCGAGCGTGAACTCACGCGTTTATTCAATCAGTATCTCAGGGCTTCGCCTGCCATGTACTGGCGTCAGTTACGTTTGAAGGCGGCACACTGGCAGGTTATCAACAGCTCCCGCTCTATCACGCAAATCGCCTATGAGTGCGGATTCACCGACAGTTCCCATCTGATTTACTGGTTTAAACGCACCTATCACGCAACGCCCTCGCGTTTACGCAAACTGCGTCAGACGGTGGGCATTCACTAAGGGGCGGTTGGATTCTGAAACTTCTAAAACATGACGATGATTTAAGGTGCAGATATTGAGGCCTTAGAAAACCGCCATTCCTGAGGAATGGCGGTTTATCAGATTACGGCAACTTATAAGCAATCACATAATCACCGCGATCCGGTGAGTTACGTGCGCCGCCTGCAGAGATAAGCAGGTACTGCTTGCCATCCACCGGTGACTTATAGCTGATTGGCGTGCCCTGGCTGCCTACCGGCAGACGCGCTTTCCACACTTCTTTACCGGTAGAAGTATCGAAGCCGCGCAGATAGTAATCCTGCGTGGAGGCGATAAACACTAAACCGCCCTGAGTCGCGAGCGTACCGCCAATGGTTGGCATACCAATTGGCATCGGCAAGCCGATTTTCACGCCGAAGGGACCGGTATCCTGTACGGTACCGACGGGCACCTGCCAGGCAATTTTCTGCGTTTTCAAGTCAACCGCGGTCAGCGTGCCGAACGGTGGCTTCTGGCAAGGGATCTCCAGCGGTGACATAAAGCGCACTTTGGCATTAATGGCATACGGCGTCCCTGCTAACGGCAGAGGACGGCTGATTGCCGCGGCTTCGTTGCCATCGTTTTTCGCGCCCTGAATCTCCGGTGATGCCGGAATCAACTGCACTTCCAGACCCACGCGCATATCGTTAATAAACAGGTATTGATTGACGGGATCAATCGACAGTCCGCCCCAGTTCATGCCACCCAGCGAGCCAGGCAGATTGAGTGAAGGGTCAGTACCTGGCGGGGTGAAGAGTCCGTTGTAACGTTTGGATTTGAACTGAATGCGACAAATCAGCTGATCGAATGGCGTGGCGCCCCACATATCCGACTCTTTCAACACATCCGCACCAATGGTAGGCATGCCGACTGAGAAGGGTTGTGTCGGTGAGTAGATCTCATCCGGGATCTGCCCTTTGGACACCGGGCGCTCTTCCACTTTGGTTAACGGTTTACCGGTGGCGCGGTCCAGTACAAAAAGCTGGCCCGATTTGGTGCCGAAAATGAGTGCCGGTGTGGTTTTGCCATCAGGCCCTGGGAAGTCAGAGAAAGAGGGCTGCATCGGCACATCGAAGTCCCACAGATCGTTATGAACCGTCTGATAGACCCATTTCACCCGGCCAGTGCTGGCATCCACGGCCACCATCGAGGCACCAAACTTACGATCCAGCGGGTTGTGTTTCACGCCCCATAAATCGACCGCCGCGCTGCCGGTTGGCATATAAACGGTGTTGGAATGGCTGTCATAAGACATTGGCGCCCACACGTTGGGTGTCGAGCGTGCATAGGTTTGACCCTCTGCTGGCGCCTGTTTCTGCTCAGGGTTGCCTGGATCAAACGCCCAACGCAGTTGGCCGGTGATGACATCAAATCCACGCACCACGCCGCCTGGCATATCGGTCGCCACGTTATCCGCGACGCGACCGCCAATGACCACGGTCGTGCCCGCCAGCGTTGGCGCAGAGGTAGGATAGTATTCGCCTTTGTCCGCGCCTTTGCCCATATGGTCGCTCAGGCTGACACGGCCGTTGTTACCAAAGTCATGGCAGAACTCACCAGTATCGGCATCCAGCGCAATCAGCTCTGGCGTCACGCTGTTCATCAGAATTCGACGCTGACACTGTGCAGTTGCGGCAACTGACACGGTGCTCACCGGCGTGGAGTCCGGCAGGTCAGGTTGCTGCAATGGCGCCTGTGCATCGAAGTAGGCCAATCCACGACAACGCATCCATTTTTTCTGCTTAGCGTTGATTTCAGTTTTCCACAGCTCTTTGCCCGTGGTGGCATCAACCGCAATCACGTTGTTATGCGGAGTACACAAATAGAGGCGGTTGCCGATCTGCAAAGGTGTTTGCTGGTCTTCCGCTCCGCCACCGTTCGGGCTGACCGGGATATCCCCGGTGCGGTAGGTCCATGCAACCTGCAGGTCCTTCACATTGTCGCGGGTGATTTGATCCAGTGCGACAAAGCGCGTCCCGCCTGAGGTGTTGCCGTAGTTGTCCCAGTTGACCTGCTCTTCACCTGGCTTCACTTTGACCAGCGGCAAAGCATCGCCAGAGGCGCTAATAGGATCGTGCGGCACAAACATACCGCCAAGGGTGGCAGCGAAGGCAATCGCCAGTCCACCAGCCAGGGAAGCGGTGAGCTTCCAGCATGACTTTTTACCTGCTTTCTTAAGCAGAAGCGGTAAGGAGAGAGCCACTAAGATGCCAAAGCCTGCCAGCGTCAACAGTCGTGAGACCAGTGGCCAGAAATCCAGACCGACATCCCACAGCGCCCAAATAGCGGTGCCCAACAGCACAACGCCATACAGCAACGCGCCGCTAACCCGTTGGCGGATAATCTGCACTCCCGAAATGAGCAATGCCAGGCCAGCGATCAGGAAGTACGCGCTGCCGTGCAGGCTGACCAACTGCCAGCCGTAAAAGGTAAGAAATGCGGCCATCACCAGAATGATGGCTCCCAAAATAGCAAGCCATGCGGCTGCTGGTTTGGACAGTTTATGACCAGACATAAATGTTCCCTAAGGTGTAATGCAAGCAATAACAGCAAGGCTAAATCCTTACTGTTTGTGAAGTTTATCAATGAGATGTAAAAAAATGCGCGGTAATGTTATTGAGTTTTTAAGCAGATGGCTATCGATCTTTAATTGGTACTGAATGAGGATTAATTGATTGGAGAAGGGGAAGGAAATCACCCTACGGGGAGGGGGAGGATGGTGAGGAAATTTTGCGCTGATGTTAATTCGACGCTTTGGGTGAGTCGTGATGTCAGGGGAGATTGAGGATGCGGGGCGTAAAAGGGTCCAGGCCAGGCTTCAGCAGCCAATCCCCATTTTGATTTACGCTGGAAAATGGCAGTGACTGAGCGTGTCATGTTATTCAGCACCTTCCTGACCGGCATTACCGCCCCGTGTCGCGTTGTTAGAGCGAGGCATGCCAGTTAGCTGACCGTTGAAGCTTTATCGAGATGCTTCAGCTTCTCGACCATCACAGACTTAAGCCAGTCGGTGGCTTCCCGTTTTCCGCTGCGTTTATGGGTATAGATCTTCACAGTGAAGCGGGGTGCCTTAAACGGTAACGGGAAAGTGCTTACGCTGACGGTGGGAGCTAATTTCCCCGCCACGAACGATGGAATCGCCATTAGCAGATCACTCTCAGCCACGATAAAAGGCGAACTGAGCATCGACGGGGTTTTGATTACCGTCCTTCGTTTCAGGCCCAGTCGTTCCAGGTGCGAGTCCAGCAATCCCTGTTTCTCATTCCAGGGAGTGACGACCAGATGACCGGCGGAAAGATACGATTCCAGTGTCAGACGGGTTCGGTTCAGATTACTGATCACCACAAACTCATCACTGAATAAATCGGTCTCTTCCATGTCGGGATGTTTGCTGTCCCCCGGCTCGCTAAAGCTCAACGCAAGATCGACCTCACCGGCCAGCAGTTCAGTGAGTGCCGGGTTGTGCGGTAAATGGCACAGTTCAAAACTCTGGTGAGGGGCGGCATCACTGAGGGCCTTCATCAGACCGGGAAACACGCAGAACGCGGTGTAATCCGTTACCGCAATTTTAAAACAGTCCTGGTTTAACAGGGGATTAAACGGTTCTGCAGGGCAAAGGTGTTTGTTTAGCGCGGCCAGCGTCTCGGCAATAAAGGGCGCCAGCTGGCAGGCATAAACGCTTGGGCACATTTTATGTCCATCGCGGTAAAACAGCGGATCTTTGAGGAACTCACGCAAGCGCGTTAAAGCGTGACTGAGGGCAGAAGTGCTCAAGGAGAGTTCAATCGCTGCCAGTCTCACCGATCGGTGTCTGAACACCGCGTCAAAAACCGGTAAGAGATTAAGATCCAGCCGCCGTAATATATGATGCATGAAATTCACCTATTGTTGATTTTATTGCACTTCATTCACTCAACATTACCCTTTATCATCCAAAGCTTCAATTCATTGAAATAAAGAAGCTTTTATGACCCTGACTGTCCGGCAAGCCTGCCCTGATGATGCAGAAGCGATCTACAACATGATTGCTGAACTCTCTGTTTATAAACACGGTTTACAGGATTCGCTGACCAGTCCGGAAGCCATTAAAAGCATGCTGTTCAGCCCTGAAAGCAATACCGAGGCATACCTGTGCGAAATCAACGGTCGGGTGGCGGGTTATGCCGTGATCACCAGCAGCTATTCTGCCTGGCTGGGTCGGCGTGGCATTTATATGGAAGATCTCTATTTTTCGCCGGACTATCGCGGGCTGGGCGTGGGAAAAGCGCTGCTCAAATTCATCGCCCAGGAAGCGGTCAGACGCCAGTGTGGTCGGATTGAATGGAGTGCGCTGAGCTGGGATCAACCCGCTAAAGAGTTCTATCAAAGCATTGATGCGCTGCCATTAAACGAATGGGTGCGCTATCGATTGGATGGGCAAGCGCTGGAGCGGTTTGCCGAAAGTCACCTGAGTTGACGCTTCTGACATTCTCCAGCAGAAAACCCTTTGCACGCCTCTCCCTTGACCGATGCCTGAAGTCACGTCATCGGTGCCCCATAGTGAGTTATGAATACCAAACAAAAAAGGCCACCTCGCGGCAGCCTTCTCTGGCAAATCCTTTTGCGACCATGATTATTTGGTCAAACGCGCCGTCATATGCACCTGATTGCCTGCGTAGGCTTCCGTGATGCTGTAGCCGGAATGTGCCAGTTTTGCTTTGGCGGCAATCTGCGCTTCGGCACCGTCTAAGGTTGAAGCGGTTGCAGTGATGGTCTGTGCGAAGCTCGCAGATGAAACCAGTGAGAGTGCGATAACTGCAACGAAAGTTTTGATGTTTTTCATGGTCATTTCCTTAGGTTAATTTAGATTTTGTGAGGCGTTTTGCCTCGATGTGATGAATGGTAGACCTAAGGTGCGAGCATGAAAATCACATATTCATGTTCAATTAAGTCAAAAAAATTGAATAATAATTGACGGTCCTTTTCCTCCTGTATCAGAACAAATACGCCTTCAGAACTGACAACTAAAATGAGATATTCATTGCCGATTTAGCGCATTGTTGGCGAATTATGTTTACGATAATTTTTCTCCTATCGAAAGGGCACTGGCGTCTTTTCCCTTACATTTTTGGAGAGTAAACATGATTGAACAACGCTTAGCCGATGCTCGTGGTCTCGGTGATCATGGCTGGTTGCATTCACGCCATACGTTTTCATTCGCCAATTACTGGGATCCTAAACAAACCGGTTTCTCTGACTTGCTGGTTATTAATGATGACAGGGTGGCAAAGGGGCGGGGCTTTGGCGCGCATCCGCACAGCAATATGGAAATCATCTCTTATGTATTAGAGGGTGCGCTGGAGCATAAGGATTCAATGGGTACCGGTTCGGTGATTGTACCGGGTGATGTCCAGTTAATGAGTGCAGGCACCGGGGTGACGCACAGTGAGTTTAACCACTCAAGAGATAACGGCGTTCACTTCCTGCAAATCTGGGTGGTTCCGGCGGAAAAGGGCAGTGAGCCGCGTTATCAACAGACGCGCATCTCTGAAGAAGAGAAGCGCGGCAGGTTCAAGCTGATCATTTCGCCGGACGGTGAGCAGGACTCTCTGCAGATCCGCCAGGACATGCGCATCTATGCCGGCCTGTTTGATGGTGATGAGCAGGAGACGGTACAGCTGGATGTCAACCGCTATGCCTATATACACGTGGCGAAGGGCAGTGTGGTGGTGAATGGGGGGATATTTAACGCGGGCGATGGTGCGCGCGTACGCCAGGAATCACAGTTGACCTTCAGTGGCGGTAAGCAGGCGGAAGTTCTGCTGTTTGATGTGCGGCCATTAGAGACCAATCAGCCCACGCGGTAAAAAAAACCGGCTTGGGAGCCGGTCAGTGAAAGCTTCTCCACTCAAGATGACAGCCATTAAGTGATGTGTGGCTGTCATTTTTTACGATCAGAATGAGGGAACTGATCGTTCTACGCTTTATGCAATGACAGTGTCTTCAGGAATGACAGCAGATCAGCGTTCAGCTCATCACCGTGGGTGACGGCAAAGCCGTGCGGCGCGTTGTCATACACCTTCAGTTTGGCCCCCTGAATCATCTCTGCGGCCAGTTTGCCCGTGGTCTCAAACGGCACCACCTGGTCATTGCTGCCGTGGATCACCAGCGTCGGCACATCGATTTTGGCCATATCCGGACGGAAGTCGGTTTCGGAGAACGCGGTGACACAATCGAGCGTGCCTTTCAACGACGCCAGCAGCGCGATGTTCAGCGTTTGCGTCAATACACCCTCAGACACAGTCTGGCCTGCATTGGTGCCGTAGAACGGCGCGGCGAAATCACTGATAAACTGCGCGCGATCTTTACGCAGCCCCTGACGGATCCCTTCGAATACCGACAGGTCAACACCTGCTGGATAGTCTTCCGCCTTACCGAAGATCGGCGTCACTGCACCCAGCAGCACCAGGCCGTCCACGCGCCCCGTACCGTAGTTATTGATATAACGCGTGACATCACCGCCACCCATCGAGAAGCCGACCAGCGTCACATCCTGCAGGTCGAGGCAGGTGATTAGGTCGTTAATGTCGGAAGCAAAAGTGTTGTAATCGTAACCCGTCCACGGCTGGTCTGAACGGCCGAACCCACGGCGGTCAAAAGCGATCACGCGATAGCCATTTTCGGCCAGCAGGTTCAACTGGTTGTCCCACATATCTCCATCCAGTGGCCAGCCGTGACTAAACAGTACCGGCTTTCCTTTACCCCAGTCTTTATAATACAGGTTAGTGCCATCAGCTGTTTTGATCGTGCTCATCGTGATTTTCCTTGCGTTAAATTGAACAACAATAGTTGAGGTTGATGCTTATACCGGCGCAACCAGATAGCGCGCCTGTGGCATGTTTTCACCCTGATGGAATTGATAGACGCGGGTCTGGATCTTCTGATCGTTCATGGTGTAGCGCTCCAGTTGGCGCAGGTGTTCCATCCAGGATCCCACCACAAAGGTTTCAACAAAGATGCCCGGTTGCAGAATGTCTTCATACACTGCCCAGTTATCCGCGCCGCCACGACGTCGAACGCGGCGCATATCCTGCATGCAAAGCGTGAAAGCATGCGCATCTTCCAGCCGGATCAGATACTCGTAACTAACACGGACCGGCCCGCGATCGTGATGAATATCCAGTGCGGGGATGCTCTCGCTGACGTCACTGACGTCCAGATTGAGATCCGGGTCCTGATCCAATCGCCAGCGCAGCACCGTCAGGCTGGCGAGTGCCATGCCGACTGTCGCTACACACAGCGACACCGGAATGCTGAAGTGCGAGGCCAGCTGGCCCCAGATGGCGCTGCCGACGGTCATCGAGCCAAAAAACACCGTCAGATACACCGCCAGCGCGCGCGCTTTCACCCACTTGGCGGCACTGCGCTGCGCACCCACGTTGAGCGTGGAGAGCACGGCAATCCAGGCGAAGCCGGTGAAGAACTCACACACATTCAGCAGCCAGAAATGACGGACGAATGCCAGCGCCAGCATCGTGGCGGCAAACATCAGGCTGGCCAACACCATCAGTCGGTCCGGGTTGAAGCGTTGACGCAAACGCGGCAGCAGCACCGCACCGCAAATAGCGCCAACACCGATAAACGCCAGCATAATGCCGTAGCCGCCAGGCCCTAATCCCAGCTCACGGCGCGCCACCAGCGGCAGCAATGCCCAGCCCGCGCTGCCGAACACGAAGAACGCCACGGTGCGCACCAGCACATTGCGCAGCACCGGTGCGGCGTGGACGTAGCGAATACCCGCGCGCACCGCTGAGAAGAAGTGCTCAGGCGGCAGGCGCTGCACGCTGGGGGCCTCCTTCCAGCGATAAAGCACCCATGCCACGCCCAGCACCGACAGAGCGTTGAGCATGAACACCATCCACGGACCGGCGAAGGAGAGGATTAAACCTCCGAGCGCCGGGCCAATGGCACGGCTGATATTGATGCCCAGCGAGTTCAGCGCAATCGCCGGACTCAGCTCATGTTTCTCCACCAGATCCGGCACGATGGCCTGAAAAGGCGGTGAACTCATCGCCGCGCCCGCGCTCATCAGAAACGCCGCCATCAGCAGCACCAGCGGCGTGACGTGCCCGGTGAAGGAGAGCACGGTCAGACTGGCTGCCGCGATAAACACCCACAGCTGGGAGAACAGCAGATACTTACGACGGTCGATAATATCCGCCAGCACGCCTGACGGCAGTGCAAACAGGAACATCGGCAGACTGCTGGCCGCCTGGACCAACGCGACATTCAGCGGGTCGGCGCTGAGCGTCAGCATGGTCCAGTTAACCCCGACATCGTTCATCCATGAGCCGATGTTGGAGACCACGGTGGCAATCCACAGCATGCGAAAAATCGGCTGACGCAGTGGTTGCCAGGGTGATGCGCTGGTTGAGGTCACTGTGGCTGGCGTGGCGGTGGCGTCCTCTTCCTGAGGAACGTCATTGATATCATTAACCTGCGCCATGTCGGATTCCCTGCTGTTTCGTGGTCGCGATACGCCACGTGCCTGGTCCGGTAATGGCCAGGGTGGTGAAGATAATCAGCAGCAGCCAGCCAAACTGACCTTCAGCAATGCTCCAGCCGGGGTGCACAAACACCATCGCCACCAGCAGCACGCCGATAATTGGCAGGCAGGCCAGGCGAGTGAAGATGCCCAGCAGGATGAAGATGGGGCAGATCACCTCGGCAAAGATGGCCGGGATTAAGCTCATATAAGGACCGAGGCCAAAAGGATCCTCGATACGTGTCAGTTCTTCGCTGAAATGAAACACCTTAGGCAGCCCGTGCACATGCAGTAACAGCAGGCAGCCGGTCAGGCGCAGGAAGAACAGCCCCGCATTCACGCGGGGCGGCTGAGAGAAGAGACTCGTCATGGTGATCAGAACGCGAAGCAGCTGCAGCCGAGCGCGCCCCAGAAGGCGTTCTCTTCCGACACCGGCAGGTTGGCAACGCGCGCGATATCGTGTGAATGGCTGTGTACGCCACATGGCCCGCTGCACTGGTGCGGCATCGGCTGCATGCCGACGCGCGTCTGTGCCGTTGGCGGCGCGCTGCGGTAGTGACCCGGCACCTTCACCACCGGGGACCACTCTGGCAGCACCGGAATAGACGGCGGGGCTTCTGAACCGAACGAACCGGCAGCATAAACGATATTGCCGTCGACCAGGGTCAGAACTGACTCGATCCCTTTGATCTCCTCTTCCGGCACGCTGAAGTAGTCCTTGCTCAGCACCACCATGTCCGCCAGCTGGCCAGCTTTGATCTGACCTTTTTTCCCCTGCTCGCTGGAGAACCAGGCGCTGCCCTGCGTCCACAGCATCAGCGCGGTTTCACGGTCGAGGCGGGCGTTGGCGTCATACATCTGCATGCCGCCGACGGTGCGACCGGAGACCAGCCAGTATAGTGCGGTCCACGGGTTATAGCTGGCGACGCGGGTGGCATCCGTACCCAAACCGACCGGCACGCCGGTTTCCAGCATACGCGCCACCGGCGGAGTATGGCGTGTGGCTTCAATGCCGTAGCGTTCGGCAAAGTATTCGCCCTGGAAAGCCATGCGGTGCTGAACCGCGATGCCGCCGCCCAGCTCTTTAATACGGTCGATGTTCCGTTGCGTCACGGTTTCGGCATGGTCGAAGAACCAGTGCAAACCATTGAATGGAATATCGCGGTTCACTTTTTCAAACACATCAAGCATGCGGCTAATGGATTCGTCGTAGGTGGCGTGCAGACGGAACGGCCAGCGATGTTCAACCAGATGGCGTACCACGCGCTCCAGTTCATCTTCCATCCCCGGCGCCAGATCCGGACGCGGCTCAAGGAAATCCTCGAAGTCAGCGGCGGAGAACACCAGCATTTCACCGGCACCGTTGTGACGGAAATAGTCACTGCCCTGACCCGGCGTCAGCATGTCGGTCCATTTCTCAAAATCTTCCAGTTCGTGCCCGGGGCGCTGGGTAAACAGGTTATAGGCGATACGAATCGTCATCTGCTTCTTCTCATGCAGTTCAGCGATGACTTCGTAATCTTCCGGGTAGTTCTGGAAACCACCGCCTGCATCAATGGCGCTGGTCAGGCCTAGGCGGTTCAGTTCGCGCATAAACTGACGGGTCGAGTTGACCTGCTGTTCCAGCGGTAATTTAGGACCCTTGGCCAGGGTGGCATAAAGGATCATGGCGTTCGGGCGAGCAATCAGCATGCCGGTTGGGTTGCCATTACTGTCACGCTGGATTTCGCCACCTGGCGGGTTGGGGGTGTCTTTGGTGTAACCCACCACTTTCAGCGCAGCGCGGTTGAGCAGGGCGCGATCGTAGAGGTGCAGCACAAACACCGGCGTGTCCGGTGCCGCTTCGTTGATCTCATCCAGTGTTGGCATGCGGCGTTCAGCAAACTGGAACTCCGTCCAGCCGCCCACCACGCGTACCCACTGCGGATTTGGCGTACGCAGCGCCTGTTCTTTCAGCATGCGCAGCGCGTCAAATACCGAGGGCACGCCTTCCCAGCGCAATTCGAGGTTGTAGTTGAGGCCGCCACGAATCAGGTGCAGGTGCGAGTCATTCAGACCCGGCACGGCGGTGTGGCCCTTCAGGTCGATGACTTTAGTGCCTTCGCAGTGATGCTGCATCACTTCGGCAAGGGTGCCGACTTCCAGAAATTTACCATCGCGAATCGCCACCGCATCGGCAACCGGATTGCCGCGATCAACGGTGTGAAAACGGCCATTGGTGAGAATGACGTCCGCCTTACCTAAAGTCACCATAAAACCTCCTGAAGAGAGTGGTCCTGCACATGCGCAAGAGAAGTAATAGGCGGAATTATGTTCAGGTGGCCAGGAGAGCGTCTAGTTATACAAAGGGATAGGTATACCTTCGTATAGTTATACCTAGAGATAATAGTGTGGAAAAAAAAGGCTCCCTACACTGCGCTGAGACAGTGAGTCTGAGCTGCCGTAAACGCGGTATCCCCGGCATGACTGTTCTTTTGACACCGTTCAATTTCGCGAAACTTCGCCACACTAACCTCAATGGGCAAAACCATGACCACTAGCAAACTTGAAGTACTGACGCCGCAGAATTGCCAGATCATCTTTATCGACCAGCAGCCACAGATGGCGTTTGGCGTGCAGTCGATTGACCGTCAGGTGCTGAAAAACAACGTTGTCGCATTAGCGAAAGCGGCCAAAGTCTTCAACATTCCTACCGTGCTGACCACCGTTGAGACGGAGAGCTTCTCAGGCAACACGTTCCCGGAGCTGCTGGATGTGTTCCCGGGTCAGGACATTCTTGAGCGTACCTCAATGAACTCCTGGGATGACCAGAAAGTGCGTGATGCGCTGAAAGCCAATGGTAAGAAAAAGGTGGTGGTATCGGGCCTGTGGACGGAAGTGTGCAACAACACCTTTGCACTGTGCGCGATGCTGGAAGGCGACTACGAAATCTACATGGTGGCGGATGCATCAGGCGGCACCACCAAAGAGGCTCACGACTATGCGATGCAGCGCATGATTCAGGCTGGCGTGATCCCGGTGACCTGGCAGCAGGTGATGCTGGAGTGGCAACGTGACTGGGCGCACAAAGACACCTACACCGCGGTGATGGATATCGCCAAAGAGCACTCCGGTGCCTACGGTATCGGCGTGGATTACGCCTACACCATGGTTCATAAAGCGCCTTCTCGTCAGAAGAGTGAGCACCGTACCCTGGCGCCGGTTCCTGCCCCGGTTCGCTAATGTGTTAAGGGCCAGACCTGTGCGCTGGCCCCCTTTTAAAAAGGAGGACCCATGAGTCCTTTGCTGATTTCTCTGGGGGCTGGCGCGTTAGCCGGTCTTATTTATGCACTGCTCAAGGTTCGCTCTCCGGCCCCGCCAGCCGTGGCACTGATTGGCCTGCTGGGCATGGTGATTGGCAGTGCGCTGGGCGGTAAGCTGCTGCATCAGGATGCGGCTGCGTTTACGCCGGCGGGTGTCACGCTCCCCGTGGCAGCGGACGCTCGTCCTCACGCCTCGCTCTTGACCTCAGGACAGGTGGGATAATCATGCTGAAATCCTATGTTTTATCGCTCGTGGTAGGCATACTCATCGGCTTACTTTATGCCGTCATGGATGTCAGTTCCCCGGCTCCACCTGTCATCGCGCTGTTGGGCCTGTTGGGGATGCAAATCGGTGAACATATTATTCCGGTTTGCCAACGACTGATAAAGCGTGAACGGATCGCTCTCTCCTGGTTCCGCCACGAATATCCACCGAGAGCCATTGATACTCCACCGGCCTCGGGTGATAAAAACGCCTAATGATGCGCGTCAGGGAGTGGTAAATTTTATTAAGGAATACAGCATGCAGCTGTCGCAGCGCATCATCATTGTGGATGATGACCGTTCCGTTCGCAGTGCCCTGACCAACCTGCTGCAGTCTGAAGGCTATGAGACGCAGGCATTCGAATCAGCGGAAGCATTGTTAAGTGATGAAGCAGCGCTCAGAGATGCGGCGCTGTTTATCATTGACGTCGAACTCAAAGGCATGTCTGGTTTTGACCTGTTTAAAGAACTGATAACACAGCTGAACAACCCGCCAGGCATCATCATTTCGGGCAATGGCGATGACAATTTACTGTGGTACGCCATCAACCTGGGCGCCATCACCTTCATGCGCAAGCCTATTGATATTGACGCGCTGTTCGAACATATTCGGGCTGAGTTATCAGCCCGGACGTTGCGACCATGAGTTCACTTTTTCTGGCTTTGAATCTGTCTGATGAAACCGCTTATGTGCTGAATGATGACATCGTGTTCAGCCCGCTGGCACAGGAAGGCAACATCGAGTGGCTGCTCGGCAGGCATGCGGTGTCCGGTGAAAGCGTTATGTTGGCGACCGCCGCCAGTGAAGAGGCGGTTTTTCAGGTCACCCAACTGCTGAAAAATGAGTTTGCCCTGCGAACGATGCTCTCCGAAAGCGGGTCGATCAAACCCATTCGATATACCTCCTATCAGGGGCGTTATGCGCTGCTTTATACCCCGTTTAACTACCGCACATTGGCTGACCAGTTGTGCATGCCCCCCGGCAACCTGAAGAGATTCTTCCACAAAGCCACACTATTATGTGAGGCGCTCGGCAAGATGCATTTGCAAGGCCTGGTGCACGGCGACATCAAACCTTCTCACTTTTTCTTCACTGAAGAGAATGTGGTGCAACTGGGTGGCTTCGGGCTCTCCTCGCTGGAATCCGATTTGATGCAACCCGCCCGCACGCCGGTCATCGGCGGCACGCTGGCCTATATGTCGCCTGAACATACCTCGCGCACGGTACATCGCGTCAGCCGCATCAGCGATTTGTACAGTCTGGGCATCGTGCTTTATGAGTTGCTGACGGGCAAATTGCCCTACGGTAGCGTGAACGGAGGCATGTCTGAGTGGGTACATCATCACATCGCATCAGAAGCGATCCCGCCGCACATGCTGCGCCGTGATGTGCCGGTGGTGTTGTCATCGATTATTTTACGCCTGCTGGCGAAGTCTCCTGAGTATCGTTACCAGACGGTAGAAGGGGTGATGGCGGATTTAAAACGCTGTGAATCCAACCTGATGCCGGATGGCGCCGTTGAGTCATTCGCACTGGGACAACAAGACACACAGCCGCTGACGCTCTCCTCCGAGACGCTGTATGCCGACCACGCACAGGCCGCGGATGTGCTGGCGGCATTTGATGATGTCAGCCGCAGCGGGAAGCACACGCTGGTGGTGATCAACGGCGCGCCAGGCTCGGGGAAGTCATCATTAATCGTCTCGGCACTGAAGGTTTTACGCAGTAAAAACGCCATGCTGACGGTAGTGAAAGCCGATAAAAACTCACCTGTGCTGCCGTTCTCGGTGTTTACCACCGCTTTCCGCATGCTGACGTTGCATCTTCTGGGGCTACCGGGCGAGGAGATGGCGCGCTGGAAAGCGCATATTTCACGCAATCTTGGCGAGTTTGCCGGGTTGGCTGTCAATCTGGTGCCGGAACTGGGCGTGGTGCTCGACAAGAGAGCGGTGGCGCAGCGTGATACGAATTTACCCGACGCGCGCGATCGCTTAAACCTGGTCGCCTGCAGTCTGGTCAGAGCCTTTACCGCACCAGGACGGCCGCTGGTGATGCTAATCGATGATGTGCACTGGGCCGATCAGGCGACCCTTCAGCTGCTGCAAAATCTGCTGAGCCTGAGCGAGGATCTCCCGCTATTACTGGTGATCAGCCATCGCGATAGCGTTTCAATGCCCTGTCCCACCGTTGCCAGCAATCTCAGCCGCATTCGCGCCTGCGCCTCACGCATTATCGATCTGACCCCAGAGCCGCTATCGACCAAAAATATTGCGCGCTGGCTGGCGGGCATGTTTCACAGCCGCAGTGCCGCCACGGCCGAGCTGGCACAGATCGTTTTTGAAAAAACCGCGGGCAATCCCCTCGCGACCCATGAATTTTTCCGTCAGGCGGTGCGCGATCACCACATCACCCATCACGCCGTCTTTAAATGGACCTATGATGCGCAGGCACTGAAAAACAGCCATTACGCGGCAAATGTCGCAGCCTGCGTGCTGGAAGATCTTAAAACGCTGCCTCATGCCGCTCACACGCTGTTGGGTGAACTGGCACTGATTGGCGCCACTGGCACACTTCGCGACATCAGCACGATCCTGGCGCTTTCACCGCAAAGGGTCGGTGAGAGACTCAAACCCGCCGCGGAGAAACGTTTAATCGCATTAAGCGACACCACGTGGTCATTTATGCATGACAGCGTGCATGAAGCGGCAATGGGGTTGCTGAGCCCTGAGGAGAAGGATGATTTTCATTTTGCTGCGGCGCGTTATTACCTGCAGGAGTCCAGCCTCGACCTCGCCAATGCCCCGCTGTTCAGCGCTGCACATCACCTGGTGTCGGTCCAGAATATCGCAGTGATTGCCGATGAAACGGCGCGATTCTGCCCGCTGCTCTTGCAGGCAACACGACGGGCAAAAATCACCGGTGACTATGTCTCTGCGCTTCGCTATCTCCAGTTTGCCCGTCAGATAACGCTTCGTTCCGGCAGTGAGTGCAGTAATGAATTTCTGCTGGAGGAGGCTGAATGCGAATTCCTTAACGGTAATTTGCTGAGTGCCATGACGCTTAGCTCGCAGATTTTGGTCTCGCCCGGTGAGGTAACGGATAAAGCGGAGGCGGCCAGCCTGATCGCTGAAATTCACATGCGCAGGTCAGACAGCCAACTGGCGCTGGAAACGGCACTTGCCTGGTTGGCGGTGTTTGGCATCCAGCTGAATCGCTACCCCGATCAGGACGAGTGTGATGCGGCAAGAATACTGCTCAAAGATGACGTGGGTAAAAATCCTTACACGCGCTTTCGATCTCTGCCGCGGGTGAGTTGTAAAAAAACCGAAGCGATCATGAATTTGATGGCGAGTGCCAGTACCTTCGCGGCGTTTATCTGCCCGCGTTTGCAATTCCTGATCCTGTGCAAACTGCTGCATCTGACCATGGCACGCGGCCTCAGCGGTGCCTCGACGCTCGCGCTGTCATGGTACGGCGTGGTGTGTGGCGATCAGTATGATGAGTACAGCCGTGGATTTGCCAGCGCGTTACTGGCACGTGAGCTGGTGTACAAGCACGACTTCGTGAGTTACAAGGCGCGCACGCTGCTGCCACTCGATCAGGTCAGTATCTGGACGATGCCGCTCACCTATGCCATCGAACGCGCAAAAGCTGCGTTTGATGTCGGGGTCGAAATTGGCGATCGGACATCGGCATGTCTGGCGCTGCGTCATCTGGTGATGAATTACCTCACGCGTGGCGATCACCTTGACGGCGTTTGTACTTCGATCACGCGTGGCATGAGCTACGTGCGCAAGGCACAGTTCCGCGACGTTGAAATCGTGCTGGGCATGCAGCTGGATTACGTGATGTTTTTGCGTAAGCCGCGCGGGGAGATTTTCTCTGGGAATCACTTCATACCGCCTGATTTAGACAAAAAGCTGCACGAGTTTGCCATCGAGCCGGTGCTGCTGATGCAGTTCTGGTGCCGCCTCTACAAGGGCATGGCACACTTTTTTGCCGGTGAATATGATGAGGCGGGAAGGTATTTTGCTGATGCCGCCCCTTTTACCGACTTCATTCCGGGTCATGTGCATCTGCTGGATCTTCATCTCTATAGCGCGCTGTCACTCTCCATCCCACTCAAGGCAGAGGAATATACGGCAGAACATCGGCAGGTACTGCTGCGCCATCTTGAGAGGCTGGTGACCTGGTCGAATGAGAATGAGAAGACCTTTGCGGACAAAGAGGCGCTGCTACGGGCTGAACTGGACAGGCTGGAAGGCGAAACCGCTAAGGCTACTGAGCAATACGAAAAAGCCATCGATTTATCCCGTCAGGGTGAGTTCCATCATATCAACGGACTGACATGCGAACTGGCGGCTCGAACGGCCGAGGCCCGTGGTATGCGCTTTGCGGCAGAAGCTTATATCAAAGGCGCCATCGCGGCCTGGGGGCGGTGGGGCGCTGGCGCCAAAGTGCACCAACTTGAATCGCTTTACCCCGGATTAGCGCACCCCTCGCCGCATACGGCGCTGGATACCGTGGCGTTTGAGCAGAGCGCCGCCATCAGCGATCTGCAAAGTATGGTCACGGCGATGCGTGCGCTAACCGAAGAGATCAATCTGGACCGTCTGATCCATACCCTGATGGTGATGCTGGTGGAGCGAGCCGGGGCGCAGGACTGTATGCTGATTCGGCTGGTCGATGGCAATGTGCCGGAGATACAGGCGAGAGCGACCACCACCGCGCAGGGGATTCGGGTCAAAATTGTTAAAGAGGTGCCGGTTGCCACGGATCTGCCGCTGTCCATCTTGTCCGCTGTCATACGCACCGGTAAGGAGATCCGCACCGGTAAGCCGGAAGTGTTCAGCCCCTTTAGCCAGGACAACTATCTGGTGGCCTCCGGGGCGGCCGTGATGTGTGTGCCGATGTTCAAGCAGGCGCAGATGGTGGGTGTGTTGTATCTGGAAAACCGACTGATGCCGGATGTGTTTACCGCCGAACATTCGCGCATTGTCTCGATGCTGGGCTCGCAGGCGGCAGTGTCGCTGGAAACGGCCCGGCTCTACGCCGAGCTGATGGACGAAAACATCCAGCGTGGCAAAATTGAGAAGCAGCTGCGCGCCAGTCAGACGTCATTAATGCTGGGTGAGAAAATCAGCCATACCGGCACCTGGCACTGGCTGATGGAACCGGATATCCAGTTCATCTCGGACGAGTACAAACGCATCATGGGCCTGCCTGACGGACAGAAGACCACCTCCATGGCGGAGTTTCAAAGCCGGGTGCACCCGGATGATATTCCCTGCCTTAGGGAATTGATTGATTCGCACTCCCGTCAGGGACTCATCATGCAGGCGGAGTTCCGAATCATCCGCGATGATGGTGAATGCCGCTACATCAAAGGCATTGGTGAGCCAGTCGATACCTGGCCCGAAGTACGGGAATACTTCGGCACGCTGACGGACATCACCAGCCAGCGACTCTCTGAAGATGCCACGCGTATCGCGCAGGCCGAACTGGCTCGCGTAGCACGCGCCACCACGGTCGGCCAGCTCACCTCATCCATCGCGCATGAGATTAATCAGCCGCTGATGTCGATAGTGGCCAATGCGGGTGCCAGCCTGCGATGGCTGAAACGCGACCCCGCCAATCTTGAGAATGCCAGCCACAGCCTGGAAGAGATCATCCGTGAAGGGCGTCGCGCAGGTGATATTATTCGCGGATTGCAGGCGCTGACGCGTAATCAGGTTTCTGAATTTGCACCGGCCAGACTGCATCAGCTGGCGCGCGACATCCTGAACCTCTCCAGAATGGAACTGGAAAGACGCTATATCTCACTGGAGCTGGACTTCAAAGCTCAGAATGATGAGGTTTACTGTGAGCGAGTTCAGATTCAACAGGTGCTGCTCAATCTGGTGATCAATGCTATTGAGGCCATGACGGACAACAGCGGTCTTTGCACGCTGCGATTGTCATCGTCTCATCCGCGGCCAGATGTTATTCGCTTCGAGGTGGCTGATAACGGCACGGGACTCTCTGAAGAAGTGATCGGAAGAATTTTCGATTCATTCTACACCACCAAAGCGGAAGGCATGGGCATGGGTTTAACCATCAGCCATGAGATTATTAAGCGGCATAGCGGAGAGATTGGCGCCGGGAATCGGCAGGAGCAAGGAAGCGTGTTCTGGTTTACGCTGCCGATTCATCAGCAGCCTGTGAATTGAAGAAAACTCCCGCCTGATTAGGCGGGAGCCTTAGGTGAGCCTACTCATCATCGAGCAAATTCAACTTCTCTGCGGCTCTGACCAGCTCTGATGCCGATCGCACCCTCATCTTCTCCATTACCCGGCGTTTATGGACTTTCGCAGTGATTTCACTGATGCCCATTTCAGCGGCAACTTGCTTATTCAACAATCCACGCATTACCAGCTGCATCAGCTCTTTCTCACGCGGGGTGAGCGACTGATAGCGGCCGGTGAGTTCGACCTTCTCTTTGGCAACTGCATCACTTTTTTCGGATAACGCGAGCGCGTCGCTTACGACGCTCAGCAGGTCATCGGGCATCACGGGCTTGGTTAAAAACTCAAAGGCCCCCGCCTTCATCGCTTTCACCGTAATAGGGATGGTGCCAAACCCGGTCAGGAAGATAGTCGGTATCGAGTATCCCCGTTCCGTCAGGCGAGCCGAGACGTCGAACCCATCGAGTCCAGGCATATTCAGGTCAACAATCAGACAACAAGGGGTGGTGAATTCCGGTTGGTTTAAAAATTCAGCCGGAGAAGTAAAAGCAAAAACCTGATATCCCTCAGAACTCAGAAGGTTTTTCAGGGAGGTGATGACTGAAACATCATCATCAACAAGATAAATCGTTTTATCCATAAAGACTCATTAAAACTCAGGCGAGTTCTCTTATACAGAACAGGCAATATACCTTTAAAGAGTTAGCGTTGGAATTGGCGAACGCTGATTTCAGGCGCTTTTAGGTCAATTGAGCGTGAATAAATGCGGCTGATAAGCAAACCAGCGATTAATCGATGAGCTGAGTAGTATTAAAGTATTGTTAAGTACACAGAATAATCAACAGGCTGGAAAAGCATTCTCAGTCTTTCATACAACCTTATCCGGCTATAAACATGGAGTAATGCGTCGGTGGATAAATTCAATTATCCAAAAGTATAACTATCCTTTTGTATAATTTCCTTTCAGCAACGTCCAACTGATAATCCCTGCACCAACCTTATCTATGTCGCTCAGCCATCGCTGCGGTGCGCTTTACATCGGAATAGGCGGAATATGAATACCGTAAATAAACGCGGTGCAGCGATGATTCTCCCGCAGGATCTGTCGCAGCGGCAGCCATCTGACCTGTTTAGAACAGTGGAGCCTTTATGTTGAGTAGCCACACCGTAGCCCTCCATGCTGACAAAACATATCCCCAACAGAAAATGAGTCGTTCATCGATTAGAGCCAGCATTGAAGTACGCCAGAGCGCGGTGCGGGTGACGGTTTGTGTCCCCTCAGTGCAAGCGGGAGGCCGGGTCATTCGTTACACTGGCGGAGCTTCTGCCATGCTTGGTGAGAGAGAGAAAACGGTGGTTGCGGTTATTCAGCAAATGGTTGACTGGATCGATAACCATCTGGATGAAAATCTTTCAGTAAACAGAATCTCGACCAAAAGTGGCTACTCCATCTGGCATTTTCAGCGCAAATTTGTCCAGCTCACCGGGTTAAACGTGTATGAATATGTTCGCGTACGCAGAATCATTAACACTGCCTATATTCTGACGCGAAGCCGTAAACTCATTCTGGAAGTGGCGGTAGAAAATGGCTTTAACTGTCAGGCTTCTTTTACCCGCACCATGCGTGACCTGACGGGATATACACCTGGGCAAATTCGGACGCATTTTACCGGGAATGAAGAGGGGCTGGAGAAAATACTGCGAGCACTGATGAATCCTGATTAAATAAATGAAATGCCAGCAAGCTGGCATTTCACATGCGCGTGTTAAGGCTAATTATTTCTTCGTACCTGACATACTCTCAAATTGCTGCGTGAGATAATCGCTGGTGCTATTTAATGAACTCATGATGGTATCCAGGTGGGTAAACTGCGCCTTATAGCGGGCAATAGTTTCATCTATTTTCTTGCTGGCGTTGTTATATTGTTCCGTCAACGCATTTAACTTTTTACTGATACTGTCAGTGGCTCCTTGCAGCATCCCCTTACTGCTGAGCATAAGCGTCATGCTGGACGCCATACCGGTGGCAATACCTGTTTTCATGCCATCCCCGGCGAATATATCCCTGACGGCTTCCGGTGTAACCGCCAGCGCGCTGCTTAATTTATCGCTATCCAGTTTAAGCTTGCCATTGGTCGGGTCGGTGCTAATCCCAGCTTGCGTCAAAGTTTTGAACTGCGCAGAGCCAGAGCCATTTGCCAAAATGCTTTTCAACTGCGTTTCGATATTGCGCAGCGTACCGTCTCCCAGTAATGCCCCATTTTTGGTGTCCTGATCCCCGCCGGCATCTACAGGGGTGTACTTGGTTAAGTTGCCCATGGTGTCCTGCAGCGCGTTATAGGCATTGACCCAATCCGTCACGGCGGTTTTTGCTTTCGAATTATCACTGGCGACGGTGAGCGTCTGAATGCCGGATGTCTGATCGCTGAGATTGAGCGTGATCCCTTCAACGGCGTCCTTGATGGTGTTGCTGCTGCTGTCAATCGGGATGTTATTAATGGTCAGGCTGGCATTCTGCGCCGCGACGTTTTGCGTCATCCCTGATGCGCCGTTGGCAGGGCCATAACCCAGGAATGCCTGTAGCGTATCATCACCGGTTATCGCCAGGCTTTTGAGCGCATGTCCGGTTCCGGTTTGGGTAGAGGTCAACGACAGGCGATAGTCTTTATCTGACACCTTGATCAGACTTGCGCTGATGCCCGCATTCGACTTGTTAATCGCGTCTCTGATGGCGCTGAGCGAAGTTTGCTCCTGACCTAATTCAATGGTGTGCTCACTGCCATCTTCACTGATCAGTGTCATGCGGCGATTATCTGCTGCACTTCCCACAGCCTGATTGATATCTGAGCGTGTTGCACTGGTCAACGTTTGTGACTGGGCGAGCTGGGTGACGCTGATGCTGTATTTGCCCGGCAATGCATTTCCCGTTGAATCTGCGGTAAACGCACTGGAGCTGCTGGTGGCTTTAGTCTGCGTATATAAACCTGCGTCTTGTAGGCTTTTGTTCGCTGTCTGGAATGACTGCACGGCTGTTTTGAGTGTGCCGTAGGCGGAAAGCTTGGCCGTTGCAGCAGACTGCTGCTTTGAGATCGGCACCAGCACCTGTTTTTCTGCTGTTGTCAGGCTATCCAGAATATCGCCCAGTTTTAGACCGGACCCTATGCCTAAGGTTGAAATCCCTGCCATCATAAACTCATGTTTTATGTTGTTACATATCATGTCGTTAGGCTTGCGCCATGAGGGAGTTTACGTGGGGTGTATTTACGATTTCTTTACGATTACGGGGTTATTGTCGGGTGATTGCAGGGGGCTGATGACGGATGAATTCAGGAAGAGAAAATAATTTAGTACTCTATCCGCTATGTTTACCAATGAAGACACCCAATTAAGCGAGCTGGAATAAAATCGTTATTATTTATTACATCAATTTAATCTATTCGGGGATAAATACGTTCATTTAATCATTAGGACAGCACCCTAATTGAATAAGTTTCAATTCAGCATGGCTTCAATTTCCGTATCCAAATGGAATTATCACCCGCAGTAATAAATTCAGCGTTATTTGTGTTTATTTTTCGTCATAAGAGTAAATAACTTGAACGGTGAATTGTAATAATTATAATTCTCATTCGCCTTCTTGGACGGGTGGGGAATCTGTTGCTGTGTACCTCTTTCACGCTAAAGCGCTTCCTACTGAATCTGTTTTGAAAATATGTTTTACAGGGAATTCTGTCTTTCATTCTGACGGAGTTGGGCGTTTGCGCATCTGAACACCCACCAGTCATCTCATTAATAACAAATTTCAAAGGATGATAATGTCTCGTTCTTCACGTCAAGCCAGGTTATTAAAGGCGAAAAATCATATCGGTGTGGGCCAAACGCTGCCGGTAATCTCTTTACTGGCCTTGGTTATCGCCACCGCTTTACACAGCCCAAAAGTCTCCGCTGCTGATACCACCACTAAAGAACAAACGCTGGAAGTCACAGCGGCAGCCGGCAGCAGTAATAGCAGCCAGGACACGGATTACAACGTCCCTGTTACGCGCGCAGCCACCAAATTAGCGCTGACCGCGCGTGACACGCCGCAGTCTGTTTCTGTTATCACTAAACAGCGTATGCAGGATCAGAAGCTGGAGACGTTAACTGACGTCTTAACCAACACCACCGGCATCAGTCAGTTCAACTCCGGCGCCAACCGCAGCAACTTCTATTCACGCGGGTTCATGATCGATAACTACCAGATTGATGGCGTGCCAGCACTGATTGATATCGCCTGGAACCTGGGCGATACCCTGTCGGATACGGCGGTATATGATCGCGTTGAAGTGGTGCGTGGTGCGACAGGCCTGATGACCGGTGCGGGCAGCCCGGCGGCCTCTGTGAATATGGTGCACAAGCAGGCAGACAGCAAAACGTTCCAGGGTAATCTCTCAGCCAGCTACGGCAGCTGGGATACCCAACGCTACGTTGCCGATCTTTCCGGTCCATTGACCGAGTCCGGCAATGTGCGTGGTCGCGTGGTGGCAGGTTATCAGGATGGCGACAGCTGGCTGGATCACTACCATACGCAGAAGAAATTCCTGTATGGCACCGTCGCGGCAGATCTTACTGACTCCACCACGCTGACGCTGGGTTACGATTACCAGGAAACCAACATACAAGGCGCGACGTGGGGCGGCTTGCCGACGTTCTATCTCGACGGCAGCAAAACCAATTATTCTCGCAGCACTAACCTCGCGCCAGATTGGGCTTACAACAACAGCGATTCCAAAAAGGTGTTTGCCAGCCTGAAGCAGACGTTCAATAACGGCTGGGAGCTCAACCTGAGCGGCTCGCATACTGAAGCCACCATGGACAGTAAGTTGCTGTACATCGACGGTTACTTTGATAAATCGACCGGTATCGGTATCGGCCCTTATGAGGGCTATGACTTGTTAGGCGGTACCGGTTATAACACCGCAAAACGCAAAGAAGATACCGCAGACGCCTATGTCACCGGTCCGTATGAGCTGTTTGGTCGCCAGCATGAGTTAATGGCGGGTGTCACTTATATCCGCCAGCACGATCGCTACGTCAGTGCCTCCACCAGCTTCACCTCGGCAGACGTGGGTGATTTCAATGACTGGGGTAATTATCCAGAACCGGATTGGGACGATCAGGCGCTGTCGCAGGATAATGTGATTCGTCAGAAATCCGCTTACTTAGCCACGCGCATTTCACTGGCCGATCCGCTGCATCTGATCCTTGGCGCCCGATACACGCAATACAACGCCAACACGCTGACGCAGAATATGGAGAAGAACAACATCACGCCGTATGCAGGCCTGGTGTATGACATCAACGATACCTATTCCGCCTACGCCAGCTATACCTCGATTTTCAAACCGCAGACCTATCGTAATGCGCAGGGTGCTTATCTCTCTCCTGTCACCGGTAAAAGCTATGAAACCGGGATCAAGGGCGACTGGATGAACAGCCGCATCACCGCATCGCTGGCGGTGTTCCGTATCGAACAGGATCACCTGGGCGCGACGGATTATGCGCTGGTGCCAGGCAGTACCGATTACGCTTACTACGAGCAGAACGGTACGGTGAGTAAAGGTGTTGAATTCGAAATCAACGGTGCGGTGACCGATAACCTGCAGATGACCTTCGGTGCAACGCGCTATGTGGCGAAAGATGGCGAAGATGCCGCGCTGAACCCAACGCAGCCGCGTACTTCACTGAAGCTGTTCACCAGCTATCGCCTGCCGATGCTGCAGGATCTGACCGTGGGTGGCGGTGTGAACTGGCAGACGCACACCTGGGATAATGTAGCGGGCCCAGGCGGAACCTCAACGCTGTATGCCGAGCAGGGCAGTTATGCGCTGGTGGATTTGTTCGGTCGCTATCAGGTCACCAAACAGCTTTCCGTGCAGGCCAACCTGAACAACCTGTTCGACAAGACGTATAACATCGATGTCGGCAGAAACACGGTGTACGGCGAACCGCGTAACGTTTCTATCTCGGCGAACTACCGATTCTGATTCGGCTTAATTCTCAGCTGAGAACGGCCCTGTCATAATCTGATTGCTGGAACCTTCACGCCTTGTGTGCGGAGGTTCCAGCTTATTCCGCGCTTACCCCCTTAAGCAGAGTTAACCTCGCAGCACCCCGATGGCAGCACCCCAATGAAATTTCACGAGTCTCTATACTTAACCTCATTCGTTAAATAGAGAGGGCAACCTTTTGGCACCTGAATCTGAACATATTGATGCCATGGCCTGGCAGGAACTGGATGCTGCAGCAAACGATCCCCATGCCGGGTTTCGTTATCTCAACGTCTGCACCATCGACACTGAATTAAAACCGCAGGCCCGCATGATGGTGCTTAGACGCACGGACAGTGCCCAGCGGCTTTTGGCGTTTCACACCGATATCCGCAGTGCAAAATGGCAGGAATTAGCCATCAACCCCGCCGCAACGGTATTGGGTTTCTGCTCGCAATCGCGTCTGCAGTTACGTTTGCAGGGGGTTTTCAAACGATATGAACCAGCAAGCGCTCTCGCCGGGCAAACGTGGGAAGGGTTGCCAGTCTGGACGCGCAGGAGTTATTCAGGCGGGCCGCCGGGAGAAGAATTGTTGTTTCCGCACGATCAAACCCGGCATGCTGAAAGTGAGGAGAGCGGGGAAGGCGGTCAGCGCCATTTTGGTGTGTTGGTTTTTCAGGCTGAGTCGCTCGACTGGTTTCGGCTTGAGCGCGACAATAATCGCAGGGCGCGACTGACTTATTCCGCAACGGGAAGTCTGACTTCATTCTCCTGGGTTAACCCTTAACGGTCCTGTATCGTTTTATTCCAGCGTAATAACAGCCCCGTTTTACTCCTTGTGCACCGAAAATAATACTTTGCGATTAATGAGGATGCCTGTGAAGGCAGACCCACGATATGAATTCGACAATCATAAGACTGCTGCACGAACCTCTCTGGACCAACGAATTACCGTGACCCAGATCTCATTCTTCAAATCCTGACTATACTCCTACCTTTCTTTACACAGTTTTGGCTGTGTTTTTAGCAACCCATGGAAGATCAAATGCAAAACTCTTCTCCGGCTCCATCGGATGATGGCGGCTCGCTCAATTTAACCGTGCAGCAACGTCTGTTCTTTGTGGTGTTAGTGGCCACCATGGGCGCGCTGGCGTTCGGTTATGACACGGGCATCATTTCCGGAGCGCTGCCCTACATGACACTGCCGACCTCGCAAGGCGGACTCGACCTCACCCCCTTTACTGAAGGGCTGGTCACTTCTGCGCTCACATTCGGTTCAGCGTTTGGGGCCTTTGTTAGCGGGTTTGTCTCTGATCGCTTTGGCCGCCGAATCACGCTGCGCAGTCTGGCCGTGCTATTTGTTGCTGGTGCATTAGGCACCACCATCGCGCCGAATCTTGAGATCATGGTGGTGATGCGATTTATCCTCGGATTCGCCGTGGGGGGCGGATCCTCCACGGTTCCGGTGTTTATCGCTGAGATTGCGGGTCCGAAACATCGTGCGCCGCTGGTCAGCCGTAATGAGCTGATGATTGTGTCAGGCCAGTTGCTGGCTTACATCGTCAGTGCGGCGATGAGTCTGTTACTGCACGATCCGAGCATGTGGCGTTATATGTTGTCGCTGGCGATGATCCCGGGTGTGCTGCTGTTTATTGGCACCTTTTTTGTCCCGGCCTCACCGCACTGGATGGTGGCCGAAGGGCGCATAAACGAGGCGTTACGTATTCTGCGTAAATTGCGTGAGAATCCGCGCGAAATTAAAAAAGAGATGGCGGAGATGCGCCAGAACGCGCGCGAAGCCCGTCAGGGGCCGCCCGCTCGTGAACTGCTGAAAGAAAAATGGATAGTACGATTGCTGCTGCTGGGCTGCGGTATGGGGATCGTGGCACAATTCACCGGTGTGAATGCTTTTATGTATTACACGCCTATCATTCTTAAAAGTACCGGACTTGGCACCAGCGCGTCGATCGCAGCCACGATAGGCAACGGCGTGGTATCTGTGATTGCGACTTTTGCCGGCATCAAAGCGATCAGCCATTTTGGTCGCCGCCCAATGCTGATCACCGGGTTATCGGTGGTGATCGCCATGCAGCTGGCGCTGGGGGCGGTGCTGGTACTGATGCCGCACAGTTTAGTGCAAAGCCTGCTGGCGCTGGCCTGCATCCTGGTGTTTCTCTTCTTTATGCAGATGTGTATTTCGCCCGTGTATTGGCTGCTGATGTCTGAGCTGTTTCCGATGAAAGTACGTGGCGTATTGACCGGTTCAGCGGTGGCTTTTCAATGGATATGTAACGCCATCGTTGCGTTGGCTTTCCCGCCACTGCTGTCGCTGGTGGGAAATAATGCGTTCTTTATCTTCGCTGCGATAAACGTGGCTTCCCTGGTGTTTGTCGCAGTGATGTTGCCGGAAACCCGTGGCAAATCGCTGGAAGAGATCGAATCGCACATGCGTGAACATTTTGGCGAGAGCACGACTGAAACGGTGGCTTCAGCGTAGTGGTTGAAATCGTATTATGACCCGCTGCCGACCCTGTGGCCTTTGGCTGCACGGCGGCAGCGTTCCGAGCAGTATTGCACCTCTTCCCAGCAATTTTCCCACTTTTTACGCCAGGTCATCGGCTTATGGCACTGCTTGCAATAGCGGATGGGCAGGGATTTTTTGTTTCCTTTGAATGCTTTCATCTGATGACACTAAAAAGCTTATTGAACGTTCACAGTATAAATGATGATGAAATTGCGGCGATCACTTGAATTTCGTCAGGTGCACAGATTTTTAAGATGATAAGTTTTATCTTGTTCAAAAATGAAATTCAGGAAAAGGTATGTTTCTGGGCATTGATTGTGGAACTCAGGGAACTAAGGTGCTGTTGTGGGACGCTGAGAATCAGGAAGTTTTGGCGACCAGCTGCCATGCCCACTCGCTAATATGTGACAGGCTAGGGCAAAAAGAACAGCTAACTGCAGACTGGCTTATTGCTATGCGAGCTGGCGTGAGAGATGTCATGCTAAAAGCAGGCATCAACCCTGAAAAAGTCATCGGGATTGGCGTTTCAGGACAGCAGCATGGGCTCGTCCTTCTTAACCGTAGTGATGAAGTAATACGACCTGCAAAACTCTGGTGTGATACTGAAAGTCACGCTGTATTGAAACAGTTTCTGCATGAGTATCAATACGTTTATGGACAGGACCTGAGTGCCGTTATTGGCATCCAGGTGCCGGTTGCTTTTACATTGGGAAAACTTTTGTGGGTCAGAAAATATGAAGCCACAAATTTCGCTCAAATAGACAAAATCCTGCTACCTCATGACTATCTAAATTTTTTCCTTACGGGTGAATACCGTACTGAAGCAGGAGATGCATCAGGAACGGGTTATTTCGATACCTGTAATAAAATCTGGTGCTCAACCATTCTTGAACTGCTGGGACCCGGTTTATATCGCAAATTACCTGAGGTCATTGAATCGGATAGTGCTCAAGGATACCTCAGTGTAGATGCAGCCAGCTATCTGGGGCTCCAGGCTGGCATTGTGGTGTCGAGCGGAGGTGGAGATAATATGATGTCAGCAATTGGTACCGGAAACATCTTGCCCGGTCAGCTGACAATGAGCTTAGGCACTTCGGGTACTTTATCCACCTGCCAGCCAGAACAATTAAATTGCACGGGTTCAACCGATATAAATACCTTCTGTTCTTCAACAGGAGATTGGCTGCCGCTTGTCAGTACCATGAATGTCACCAATGCCATTAACACCTACAGGCAGCTGATGGATATTGATATTAAAGATTTCGACAATTACCTGCTGGCGAGTCAGCCTGGCGCTGAAGGGCTATTTTCGTTTCCGTGGCTGAATGGTGCACGTCTGCCCAACCTGCCGAACGCGCGGGGAGAAATATCCGGAATCACCATGGCGAACTTTACTAAGCCGCACATGCTGCGTTCCGTTGTTGAAGGAGTGACCTTCAATCTTTGCAAAGGTATTGAGATTTTCAATGCGCAAGGATTGGCCTTTGACAGTATTAATGTGATTGGCGGCGGTGCTAATAGCAGAGTATGGTGCGCTATGATTGCCGATATTACAGGGCTCTCGGTGACCAGACCGGCAGTGCCTGATGCGGCGGCGTTGGGTGCTGCTATTCAGGCGCACTGGTGTTTCAGGTGCTTATCCACGAGTGGGCAACCGGTCGCGTTATCTGCGGTGATGCCAGAAATGTTCAAAACAAAGCAGGGTGAGATGATCGAGCCGAATCCTGTGCACAGTGCTCGCTATAGAGAGATTTATCCAACATATCATGCAGAAGTAGATCGACTTAAAGCTCTATATCTCACCTGACTTTGCCGCTGGCCACACAGTCTGTGGGCAGTACCTCATGCCACAATAACCGTCTTTCCTTGTTTTCTGAGCTCATTCAGTGCTTCTTCGGGGGCGTCTTCATCGGTAATCACGGTATGAATCTTGTCCAGTGAAAGGACCTGATTAAATCCTTTGCGGCCAAACTTGGAGGAGTCCGTCAATACAATCACCTGTCTGGATGCGTCAGCCATCACCGCGCTAATAGCAAAACCTTCGTTAAACGTAGTTATCCCGTTTTCAATATCCAGCCCGTCAGCACCGACGAACATCAGATTGGCTGAGACGTCACGCAGTGCAAGTTCAGCAATATTGCCATGCAGAGAAGCGGTTTTGTGTCGCACGGTCCCGCCGCACACCACTAGGGTAATGTCTTTATTATTAGAAAGAATGTTAGCGGCAGGCAGGCTGTTGGTAATCACGGTAATATTTTGTCTTTCTGCCAATGCTTCAGCCAGCAGCTTGGTTGTGCTTCCGCTGTCGAGGATCACGGTATCGCCTTCCTTCACCAGTTTGGCTGCCTGTATGGCGATACGCAGTTTAGGATCGGCGGCGAGCTGATAACGTTCATGCAGGCTAACTTCAGCCAGGGTTGGGTTAGCATCGTTGGCGGATGCTTCAATACTCGCCGCACCACCGTGGAATCGTGTGACCAGGCCTTTTTCTTCCAAAAGCCGTATATCGGCGCGAACGGTGACTTCCGTAACCCCTAACTCGGCAGAAATGTCACTCACCAGCCTGCTGCCGGTGCTGTTGACCATATCAACGATCCTGTTTCTACGTTCGAACGCGTTCATAAATGCTCCCCTTAAATGAAAGTCAATCCTAAAACGAAAGGATAAGAAAGTAAAATCGCAATAATGCCTTCATGATCTATGTAAATGTATTTTTTAAGAAAATAACAAGTAAGTTGATGTATATATTGAATATTAAGTCTGGCTCCCCCTTTTGTTTTAAAGGTAGGCGTCAACCTCAAAACGAAAAATAAAGATAAATAACGAAAATATATAGATCATGATCACATAAGCAAAAGAAAGCTATTGTGCTAAAAACGAAAGATTGTGATGTTATTAAGCATACTTTCGGAGGACAAAATGAAAAAAATCATCCAGCAGCACAAAGACGGTCTTGATTGCGGTATCTGCTCAGTCTGTTCCGCGCATCCACTGGTTATTGAGGCCGCACTGCGTCTTGACCTGAATACCCAGCGACAGGTACTGATCGAGGCCACATCAAACCAGGTCAATCAGTTTGGTGGTTACACCGGTATGAAGCCGGAGGATTTTCGTGATTACGTGCTGGATATCGCCGCGCGAGTCGGCTTCCCGGCTGAACGCCTGATTCTCGGCGGCGATCACCTTGGTCCCAATGTCTGGCAGGGCGAGAAGGCAGAGCAGGCAATGGAAAAATCCCGCGTACTGATCGCGGCGTATGTGAAAGCAGGATTCAGTAAGATTCACCTTGATGCTTCAATGTCCTGTGCAGATGACCCGGTTCCGCTGTCACCAGACGTGGTCGCACAGCGTGCCGCAGAACTGTGCCGCGTGGCGGAAGAAACGGCGACAGCAGAACAAAAGGCCGCGCTGACCTATATCATCGGCACCGAAGTGCCGGTACCGGGTGGCGAAGCACATGCTATCAACGAGGTACACGTAACCCGCCCGGAAGATGCCGCCCACACGCTTGATGTGCACCACAAAGCGTTTCGTGCCGCCGGTTTAGATGACGCGATTTGCCGCATTATCGGGCTGGTGGTGCAGCCAGGCGTGGAGTTTGATCACAGCAGCGTGATTCATTACGCGCCCGCCGAAGCGCGCGAACTCAGCACGTTTATTGAGTCAACACCCGTGGTGTATGAAGCTCACTCGACCGACTATCAGACCCGCACGGCCTATCGCGCGCTGGTAAAAGATCATTTCGCCATTCTGAAAGTCGGTCCGGCGCTGACCTTTGCGCTGCGCGAAGCCATCTTTGCGTTAGCCGAAATCGAAAAAAACCTGATTGCACCTGAAAAGCAGAGCCAGATCCTTGCGGTCATCGACCAGGTGATGCTGAACGAACCGGGCTACTGGAAAAAGTACTATCGTCCGTCGTTCTCAGACTCCCTGGTGGACATTCACTACAGCCTTTCAGACCGCATCCGCTACTACTGGCCGAATGCGCGCATTGTCAGTGCCTTCGACACGCTGATTGCCAACCTTAACGGCGTTGAACTGCCGCTCGGTCTGCTGAGCCAGTATCTGCCTAAACAGTTCGATCGCGTGCTAAATGGCAGCATCAGCGCTGATCCCCATACCCTCATCATCGACAAGATTCAGGACGTGCTGCGTGACTACGCATTCGGATGCGAACCTGAACTGAACCTGCAAAAAGAGGTAAGCCATGCATAACTACCGCCTAATCGTCTCTTCCGGCCTGAGCTTTGTGGATGCCGAAGAGGCGCTGAATCATATCGGCCTGAAAATGGTGCGCGACGGCATCTGTCGCGACAGCTACCCGGCTGCGCTGCTTGAACGTGAAGCCGCCTATCCAACCGGCATCGCGCTGGACGGGCACGCCGTTGCCATCCCGCACTGTGATGCTTCACACGCGGTTGAGCCGGCGATTTATCTGATCCGTCCCGCCTCGCCCGTGCATTTTCAGCAGGCGGACGATGACGGCACGATCGGCGCCGAGCTGATTATTGCGCTGGTCGTCACGCATCCTGAACAGCAGCTGAATCTGCTTAAGGCGCTGTTCGGCCAGCTGCAGCAGCCTGAATTTATCGAAAGTCTGCTCAGCGCGCCTGAGAGCGAACTGGCCGACTGCTTTACCCACCGCCTGCTCGCACCGGCGGCCTGATAACAACACCTGACCCTGCACCCGGAGAAAAACAATGAAACGTAAAGTGATTGTCGCCTGTGGCGGCGCCGTAGCCACCTCAACCATGGCGGCAGAGGAAATCAAAGATCTCTGTGAAGAGAACAGCATTACCGTCGAAATCGTGCAGTGCCGCGTTAACGAAATCGAGACCTACATGGACGGCGTGGACCTGATCTGTACCACGGCCCGCGTTGACCGTCAGTTTGGTGATATCCCGGTGGTGCACGGCATGCCGTTCATCTCAGGCGTGGGTATTGATGCGTTGCGCGACAAAATCCTGACCGTTCTTCAGGGGTAAGCTTATGTTTACTGAAATCATGCGTTACATCCTCGACCTCGGTCCGACAGTGATGCTGCCGATCGTGATCATCATTTTCTCCGTCTGCCTCGGGATGAAAGTGGGCGATGCCTTTAAGTCTGGCCTGTTTATCGGCATCGGCTTTGTCGGCATTGGGCTGGTGATTGGTCTGATGCTTGACTCTATCGGACCTGCCGCCAAAGCCATGGCGGCCAACTTTGAGATTGGCCTCGATGTGGTCGATGTGGGCTGGCCGGGATCGTCGCCGATGACATGGGCGTCACAGATTGCGCTGGTCGCCATTCCGATTGCGATTGTGGTGAACATCCTGATGCTGGTCACCCGCATGACCCGCGTGGTGAATGTCGATATCTGGAACATCTGGCACATGACCTTCACCGGCGCGATGCTGCATCTGGCGACCGGCTCTTACTGGCTGGGCATTCTGGGCGTGGTGCTGCATGCGGCCTTCGCCTACAAACTGGGTGACTGGTTTGCGCGCGATACCAAAAACTACTTCGATCTCGACGGCATTGCCGTGCCGCACGGTTCTTCCGCCTATATGGGGCCGGTGGCGGTGCTGGTAGACGTTATCATTGATAAAATCCCGGGTCTGAAGCGCATTCACTTCAGTGCTGATGATGTGCAGAAGCGTTTCGGTGCCTTTGGTGAGCCTGTGACTGTTGGCTTCATCATGGGTATCGTGATCGGCCTGCTGGCGGGCTACGACGCCAAAGGCGTGCTGCAGCTGGCGGTGAAAACCGGCGCAGTGATGTTGCTGATGCCGCGCGTCATTAAACCCATTATGGATGGCCTCAACCCGATTGCGAAACAGGCCCGTAAACGCCTGCAGGCAAAATTCGGTGGTCGGGAATTCCTGATTGGCCTCGATCCGGCGCTGTTGCTGGGCCACACCTCGGTGGTCTCCGCCAGCCTGATCTTTATTCCACTGACCATCCTGATTGCCGTGTTCGTGCCGGGCAACCGCGTGCTGCCGTTCGGCGACCTGGCCACCATTGGCTTCTTCGTGGCCATGGCCGTTGCCGTACACCAGGGCAACCTGTTCCGCACCCTGATCTCGGGCATCATCATCATGGGCATGACGCTGTGGATTGCCACCCAGACTATCGGGCTGCATACCCAGCTTGCTGCCAACGCTGGCGCACTCAAGGCCGGAAGCCAGGTGGCCTCAATGGACCAGGGCGGTTCACCTGTAACTTATCTCCTGATCCAGTTCCTGACCTGGCAGAATGTCACCGCGCTGGTGGTGATTGGCACGGTTTATCTGCTGGGCGTGGCGCTGATCTGGCGCAGAGCGCGTCAGGCAATGCAGCCACAGCCAGAGCCGGATAACACCCTTTCTCAGAATAATTCTTTAGCGAAATAACCAACGGGGGCGAGTCCCCCGTACTTCCCGGAGTTTACCCCATGAAATCTGTCGTGATACACGCCGGAGGCAGCGTTACGGTTGAAGAACAGCCGTTGCCTCAGATTGAAGCCGGAGATGACGTGCTGGTGCAGGTTCTCTGCTCCGGACTCTGCGGTTCAGATATTCCGCGCATCTTTCACGCAGGCGCACATTTTTATCCCATCACCCTGGGACACGAGTTCTGCGGTCGTGTAGTGGAAACCGGCACGGGCATCAGCGATCTTGACGCTGGCGACTTGGTTTCCTGCGTGCCGCTGCAACCCTGCTTTGACTGCGAAGAGTGTCGCCGCCAGCTCTGGTCACAGTGCCGGAACTACAGCTTCATTGGTTCTCGCAGCGATGGCGGTAATCGGGAATACATCGTGGTGCCGCGCCAGAACCTTTTCCGACTTCCGGCCAATACCTCACCCGTGGAAGGTGCCTTCTTTGAGCCGATGACGGTCAGCCTGCACACCATTGAGCTGGCAGGGGGCTGCCGCGATAAAGAGGTGATTATTGTTGGCGCGGGTACCATCGGCCTGCTGGCGATGCAGTGCGCCAAAGCGCTGGGCGCACGCTCGGTGACGGCCATTGATATCAACCCTGAACGACTGGCGCTGTCCCAGCGTCTGGGCGCGGATTACGTCTTTAACAGCGCCGAAATGAGCGCAAGTGACATTCGCAGTGAAATGAGCAATCGCCGCTTTGACCAGCTGATCCTGGAAACCGCCGGTGCACCGCAGACCGTAGAACTCAGCATCCAGATTGCCGGGCCGCAGGCGCAACTGGGGCTGATTGGCACCCTGCACAAAGACCTCGACCTGAGCAGCACCACCTTTGGCCAGATCCTGCGTAAAGAGCTGAAGGTGCTGGGCAGCTGGATGAACTACTCCGGGGCCTGGCCCGGCGTGGAGTGGGAACAGGCGACCGAACTTTTTGAAGCCGGAAAGATCGATCTCTCCGCACTCATCGCCGTACAGGGTGATGCCGACGTTTACGCCAGTGCCGTCGCCGATCTGAACGGTAAACCCATGAGCGGCAAAATCATGCTCGACTTCTCATCACATGTCGGAGGACAGGCCTAATGTATCTCGTCTCTAATCGCGCCATGCTAATCAAGGCGCAGCAGGGCGGTTATGCCGTGCCTGCGTTTAACGTACATAACCTCGAAACCGTGCAGGTGATTGCGGAAACCGCATCGGAACTGGCATCGCCGGTGATTATGGCGGGCACCACGGGCACCTATAAATATGCCGGGTTGGGTTATCTGGTGGCGATCTGTAAACAGGCCGCACAGAAGTATGATTTACCCATCGCGCTGCATCTCGATCATCATGAAGATCTGTCGGATATCGAGGCTAAAGTGAAGGCGGGCGTGCGCTCGGTGATGATTGACGCCTCGCACTTCGCCTTTGAACAGAACATTGAAAAGGTGGTGCAGGCCGTACGTCTTTGCCATCGCTACGATGCCAGTGTGGAGGCCGAACTGGGTCGCCTCGGGGGGCAGGAAGACGACATCGTGGTGGATGAGAAAGATAGTTTCTTTACTGATCCCCTCAAGGCAGCAGAATATGTGCAGCGTACCGGCATTGATTCTCTCGCCGTTGCCATAGGATCAGCTCACGGCATGTATCAGGGGGAACCGAAGCTGGATTTTGCACGGCTGGCGCAAATTCGTGACCGTGTTGGTATTCCACTAGTTTTACATGGAGCATCGGGTATTCCAGAAGCGATGTTGCGTCAGTCCATTGAGTTGGGAATCTGTAAAGTGAACGTGGCAACTGAGCTTAAAATCGCATTTTCTGACGCGGTAAAGTCTTTCTTCAATGAGAACCCGCGATCTAATGATCCGCGTGAGTATATGGAACCTGGTAAAAAAGCGATGAAATACATTGTGCAGGAGAAGATTCGCATGTGTGGCAGCGAGGGGAAACTGCGGTAGATGGGATGTGAAACAGCATGCGTTGCGCGAACAGCCTCTGCCAGAATGCGTAGAGTGAGACGCGTATCCGAGGCTGACGGTTTAACCTTGAGTGAAACCAGCGCAGCGCTGCTGCTAACAACGTTAAGGGATAAAGATGAGTCAACTATTTAGTGCCGCAAAGATTGGAGAGCTTGAGCTGGAGAACCGCATCGTGATCGCCCCGATGTGCCAATACTCCGCCGATGCGGGATGCGCCAGCAGCTGGCACCGCATCCATTTAGGTTCACTGGCGCTTTCTGGCGCCGGATTGCTGATTCTGGAAGCCACCGCCGTTGAAGCGGCAGGCCGCATCTCGCCGGGAGACCTCGGGCTGTGGGATGACAAGACGGAAGCCGCGTTACACAGCGTGCTGTCTGACATTCGCGCCTGGTCACCCATCCGCCTGGGTATCCAGCTGGGCCACGCCGGGCGTAAAGCCTCATGCCGTGCGCCATGGCAGGGAGGGCATCAACTGCCGGAGAGTGAAGGTGGCTGGCAAACGGTGGCTCCTTCAGCGCTCAGCTTTGCAGAGCAGGATCATGCTCCGACCGCACTGGATGAAGCGGGGCTGGCGCGCATCAAACAGGCATTTGTGGATAGCGCGCAGCGTGCGGTGCGTCTGGGTATTGAGCTGATTGAAATCCACGCGGCACACGGTTATCTGCTGCATCAGTTCCTGTCGCCACTGAGCAACCAACGTCAGGATCAATACGGTGGTTCGCTGGAGAATCGTTTACGTTTCCCACTCGAGGTGTTTGCGGCGGTACGTGCGGCTGTGCCTGCTTCGATTCCGGTTGGCGTGCGTCTCTCTGCCAGCGATTGGGTTGAGGGTGGCTGGGATGTTGAGCAATCCATTGTGTTTAGCCAGCAGCTTGAAGCGCAGGGGTGTGATTATGTGCATGTATCGAGCGGTGGGCTATCACCACAGCAATCCATCACTGTGGGGCCGGGATATCAGCTGCCGTTCGCACGCGATATCCGCCAACAGGTGAAGATTCCGGTTATCGGCGTGGGCTTGATCACCGATCCGCAGCAGGCTGAAGCGGTGGTGGAGCAGGGCGACGCCGACCTGGTCGCGTTGGGTCGTGCCGTGCTCTACAACCCGCACTGGCCATGGCAGGCTGCTGCCGCGCTGAATGCGCAGGTCAAGGTTCCGTCACAGTATTTGCGTTCTGAACCGCATGGCGTGAAGGGCACGCTGGTTTAATTTTAATTAGCCTGGCGGCTCTGCACTTCGAGCCGCCCATCGTCGTTAATGAAGCTTGTCAGGCTCCAACACAGAATAGCTGCGGAGCCCGTTTTAAACTAATTTTAAACATTTTCAAGATCAATACCGGTAGCATTAGGCAGGCAAAGCGCAGCGACTATCCCTATGAGGTAAGAAGTAATCGCAAGGGCTCCCATTGCGTACCCAAGATGAATATGACTGGATACAATCCCTACTATTGCAGGCATTAGTGAACCAAAGCCACGACCAAAACTTGCACAAAAACCGGCTCCACTTCCGCGTATATATGTCGAGTAAAGCTCTGAGAATGCGGGAGTTAAGCCAGAGGCCAAGCCGCCTTGTAAGGAGCCCAGGAAAAAACCAAGAACCAATGTAATATTCAGGCTGATATCAGCAAACATATAGATACTGACCACAGCTATTTGGCCCGCCAGGAAAAGGATAATGGTTTTCCATCGACCGAATCGGTCGCTTAATCTTCCATATAGAAACGGACCTATCAAAGACCCCAGTATATTAATTGCCAGATAACCAGACATGGATAATACCGGCAATCCTAATTCCATCCGTAGATAGGTCGGAAGCCAGGTAATCATCACATAGGCTCCGCCAAATATTCCAGAGGCTAGCAATGTTGCGGTAATAGTGATGCGTAGGTTCTTACCTTTGAAAATATCGCTAACATTGCTTGTATTCTTTTCTGCTTTTTTTCTCAAAAAGACAGGCGATTCCGGCACCAAACGACGAATAAACCAAACGAGAATGGCTGGGATAATTCCTGCCAGGAAAAAAAGTTTCCACGCTATCTGCTGTGGGAAAAAATTGAGCAGCACAGGTAGGACTGCTAGCGAGATTGCGTAACCAATGGCGTAACCACTTTGAATGGAAGCACCCACACGTCCCCGATAGCTGGCCCGGATCACTTCGCTGATCAATACACCGCCGACAACGACTTCACCTCCATAACCCAGTCCCTGAAGAAATCGGACGATGAGAAATTGCCAGAAATCTCCGCACAGTGCGGTTAATGCGGTGAAGCAAGCCACCCATAAAACTGTCAACTGCATGACACGAATACGTCCCAGGCGATCGGCCAGCATGCCAGCGCTCCATCCGCCTAATGCACTTCCAATTAATGACGCTGATCCTAGAATACCTGCTTCAGATTTTGTCAAGATGGCAAGGCTCAATAATATGGGCATGACCAGAGAGTATATGGTGCTATCCATCGAATCGAGCGTGAATCCTCCAAGACAGGCCCACCATGTTTTACGCTCATCCCTGTTTAGATTACTGTACCATCCCAATTTCATTGCTCACCTGCCATTTTATAATATTAATTTATTGAGCACCGTGTAGGTGTCGATGGTTTCAAGTTTTCAGATGTTGAGGGGTTTAATTTTATAAAAACACGCGATATTAACATCGGTGTCTGGTTAACCCGAGGTGGTGTAATTTTTCGTAACACCAAATTTATTGACATAAAATATTGGAAGACAACCAGTACATCGAGAGAATTTTGATTGCGATGATGAAAATTAATTGCTCCGCCAGTACGTCAGTCGAATATAGATTAATCATCAAGACACTCTTTTTGCTGCATTTCTCAATGGTTATTGCCTGTTTGTCCCTCTAATTTCATCCTGACACGCACTTAGCATCCCGAATAATACCTTTCATTTAGTCAGCTATGAGTTCTATTTATGTTGTGATGGCGATCTCATCAAAGAATATAAAGACGCGAGCTGCAATAAGATAAACTTAATATAAAACAATTAATTATAATATTTATGAGGGTTTAGACAAAATCTTCCCTCATAATAACCGTCACCCTCTGCGAATAAACTCTGTCAGCGCTCTCAGCGCAGGCGGCACCAGCCGATGGCCTGGATAATAGAGACAGAGCGCCCCCAGATTGACATGCCAGTCAGGCAGCAATCGCACCAGCCTTCCTGCCTGCACATCTACCGCAATATGTTGTTCCGACAAACAGGCAATCCCTAATCCGGCTAGCGCCGCTTTGTGCATGGACGCTAAATCGCTCGCGGCAAAACGGGGTTCCCCCTGCAATTTGTAGGATTGCTGCTGATGGCTCAACTCCCAGCGATAAAGACTGCCGTCGGACATGCGCATACACAAGGTTGAGTGTTCGCTGAGTTGCTCTGGCTGCGTGGGTGCCTGAACGCGCTCAAGATAATCCGGTGCTGCGACCACTATCATGCGCAATTCCGGTGTCAGTTTGACCGCAATCATATCGGCGGGAATATCCTCCTCCAGACGAATCCCGGCATCAAATCCCTCGGCCACAATATCCACCCGCTCTCTCTGGCTGCAGATATCGACGCGGATGCGCGGATAACGCTGCAAAAAAGGGATAAGCACCGACTCGTACCAGAGTGAGCAGCTCTCCGGGGGCACATTGAGACGCAGAATACCGGCTGGATCGTGAGGCTCGCTGCTTACCTCCTCCGATGCGCTACGAATAATTTCCAACGCTGGCGCGATCTTCTGCATAAAGCGGCGACCCGCATCCGTCAGCGCCACGCTGCGCGTAGTGCGGTTGAACAGACGCACGCCCAAACGTTTCTCCAGCGCGGCTATAGCGTTAGTGACAGCGGAAGGGGACATTTCCAGCTCGCTGGCAGCGCCTTTAAAGGTACCGCGCCGCGCTACAGCCAGCATGATTTCCAGTTCAGTGATACCTGTTCGGCTCATTGATTATTCCGTTAAACGTAATACCCCTTGCAGGGATTAGCGGATTATTCCCGCACACAGAACATGATAATTTTCCTGCCAATTCATCTCAGGAGCAGCGTCATGCATGTTATCGAACACATCTACATTAATGGCCGTTTTGTTACCCCTGTCGGCGACGAGTGGCTGGACATTATCAAGCCTGCCGACGGCAGCGTCATTGGCAAAGCGCGTCTGGCAAATGAACAGGATGCCGAACGCGCCATTGCTGCTACGCATGCAGCGTTTCCCGCCTTTTCCCGCACTTCGGTGACGCAGCGTATCACGCTGCTGGAGCAGATGTATGACGCCGTAAAAAGTTGTGAAACGGATCTGCACGCCGCCATCCTGGAGGAGTATGGCGCACCCTCATCACGATCGCAGTGGATGGCCAGCTATCCCGCGGATGTCATTCTCCAGGTAATGGAAGAACTGAAAACTTATCCATTTATACAGCAAGCCGGGCGTGCTCGTGTCCAGATGCTGTCACTCGGTGTCGCCGGACTCATTACCCCCTGGAACAGCAACGCGGGCTTTATCTGCCACAAGCTGGCGACTGCGCTGGCAGCGGGTTGCACGACGGTCATCAAGCCCAGTGAGTTTAGCCTGTTACAAACTGAGGTGATCACTCAAGCGCTACATCGCGCCGGATTGCCTGATGGCCTGTTCAATATCGTCACCGGTCGCGGCGCTCAGGTCGGTGATGCCATCAGCCGCAGTGAGAAGGTGGCAAAAATATCCTTTACCGGATCAACCGCTACAGGCAAAGCCATTTTGCGCACGGCCGCCGACACGTTCAAACGCGTCACGCTCGAGTTGGGAGGTAAATCACCGACGCTGATCCTGCCGGATGCCGATGCCTCCACCGCAGCAAAACTTGCCGTTCAGGCCGGATTTATCAATAGCGGACAAGCCTGTATTGCCGGCACGCGAATTCTGGTCCCTGAAGCCCGCAAAGCCGAGTTCGAACGTGCATTGGCGGCAGAAGTTGAGGCACAGCATTCTGGCGATCCCGTCGATGCCAGCACCACCATCGGCCCGATGATCAATGAAAAGCAGTGGCAGCGGGTACAGCACTATATTGAGCTTGGCGAGCAGGAAGGGGCGCGCCTGTTGAGCGGGGGCGCGGGACGACCGGATGGGTTAACTCACGGTTGGTATATCAAGCCCACGCTGTTCAGCGACGTGAATCCGCAGATGCGCATTGCCCGCGAAGAGATCTTTGGGCCGGTGCTCAGCCTCATCAGCTATCGCGATGAAGCGGAAGCAATTGCGATCGCTAACGATACGGAATATGGCCTGTCCGCGCTGGTGATCGGCGCAGATGAGCAGCATGCGCGTGACGTGGGCGAGCAGATTCTGGCGGGCCGGGTGATGATCAATACGCTGGCGCACGAACCCCGCGCGCCTTTTGGTGGCTTTGGCCATTCCGGAATAGGTCGGGAAATGGGGCAATGGGGTATCAGTGCCTTTCTGGAACCGCGCGCGGTGACGATTGCTTAAACTGATCAGGATGCGCAGAAATGCGCATCCTGCGATCATCGCGACGGTACAAGCAAGGTCGCCAGCAATGGCGACCTGCATTTACGTCCTTGCCTCTTTGAGCAACTGTTGAATCACGCGTTCCTGCTCCGCATAATTACCTTCACCAGAGGCGGTGTACCGCAACTGACCATGCGCATCGAAAATATAATGTGCGGGCCAGTATTGATTACCAAAGCGATTCCAGATGCTGTAGTTATTGTCCGCTACCACGGTATACGGCAGTTGCCACTGTTTGATCGCGCGGTTCACCGCTTTCTCATCCCGTTCCCACGGATATTCCGGGGTGTGAACGCCGATGACCGCTAATCCCTGAGACTGATACTTGTTGGCCCAGTCACGCACATGCGGCAAGGTGTGCTGGCAGTTAATACAGTCGTAGGTCCAGAAATCCACCAACACCACTTTGCCTTTTAGTGTCTCAGGGGTAACAGGTGTACCGTTCAGCCATGCAGTGCCGCCTTCCAGCGAGGGCAGCGTACTGCGGGTTTGTGGCATCGCGACGGGTTCGAGGCGAGGTGTCGTTGCGGGTCGAGGTGTCCACTCACTGAGACGCTGCTCCAGATGCTGTGCAAACGCAGGGCCATTCTGTAACTGACCTTGTGTTCCGCTAGCGATCAGCGCGACCGCTGCCAGCATGGATATCCCCGCCACCTGGCGCAAACGTGTAATGAATGCAAAACCCGGCCGCAATCGTGTGACTAATCCCCGTCCTGACACGTAAAGCAGTGCCAGCATCAGTGCCGCACCGCTGCCATAGGCTGCCAGCAAAAGGCCAACCGAGACAGGGTCCTTCCCCACCACGGCCAGGCTGAGAATTGCGCCCAACACCGGCCCGGCGCAGGGTGACCACAGCATTCCGGTCGCCAACCCCGCCAAAAATGCTGCCGTTAAACCGCGACGGCGATGGCTGGCATCATTCATGCGATTACCCAACGCCACAAAGGGTTGGGTAACATGCTGAGCAATACGCGGTGACAGTAAGGTTAGTGCGGTTACCGCCAGAAAGGCCAGCGCGAACCAACGTCCAGCCGCCGTGACACTGGCAACCCAATCACTGGCTACTGTCACCAGCAATGCCACGGCGGTGAACATCATCACCATACCGCTCAACAGTGCCAGCAACTGCCCTTTTTGACCGCGCACGCTGGCAAACACAAACGGAATCACAGGCAGGGTACAAGGACTGAGTAACGTCAACATGCCTGCAAAGAAAGCAATAATGAAAGACATACGGCCTCCTTAATGGGCGTTAACCGCAGCGGTGATTACACGCACCACGCTATCCGGCTGGCTCAACATCGACACATGGCTTGCCGCGACGACACTCACGTGCGCATGAATTTTTTTCGCCATCGCACGCTCAAGATCGGGGTTGATCATGCGATCCTGGCTGCTGACCAGATACCAGCTCGGCTTTTCCCCCCAGGCGGCTTGCGTCACTTTGTCGCCAAAGGCAGCGGCACGGATGGGGCCTTGCGTCACGGCGAGCAGCCGTTGCTGTGCGGGTTTCACATCTGGCGCGAAGTCTTGCGCTACCACATTGGCTGGGAGCGTGAGAAATCCCTGTGCCGTTTTGCTGATCCCGGCGCTGCCTGGGGGAGCCGGATAGCTGTCGGCCAGTTCAGCCGTGGATTCCCCCTTATCCGGCGCAAAGGCAGCGACATATACCAACGCTTTGACTTTATCGTTATTACCGGCTTCGGTGATCACCGTACCGCCCCATGAGTGACCGACCAGCACCACGTCGCCATGCGCCTGCGCAATGGCGCGTTGCGTGGCGGCGACATCATCCTGCAATGAGGTGAGCGGCAGCTGTACGGCAATCACTTCATCATGTTTGGCCTGCAGTTGTTCAATGACGCGATTCCAGCTACTTCCATCAGCGAAGGCGCCGTGGACAAGTACCACCGAGTGCAGATTATCGGCCTGCGCGAAGGGGGTAACAGAAAGTGCCAGCAGGGTGGTGGCGAAGAGTTGAGACAATGCTTTCATAGGAACCTCGTGACAGTGGTTAAAAGGCTGCGTGCTTTAGCAGTGCGCTCATTTAACCAGGCTGATGTGTTCACGAAGTGTCTGTTACCGCCCGTATTGTCAGTCTGTATGTGTACGGGCGGCGCAGATACAAAAGGCTACAAATCGGTTTGTTGCAGAGTGATGTGGGCGTCGAGCCCGCCTTCAGGTCGATTAGATAGATGCAGCGTACCAGACATCTGACTCACCAACTGCGTGGCGATCGCCAAACCCAATCCAGTGCCGCCGGTGTGACGATTGCGCGAACTCTCAACGCGATAGAAGGGTTCCAGCACCGCCTGCAGTTCCGCTTCAGGAATGCCCGGTCCGTTATCCAGTACGTGAATCTCTACCCGATCCCCTTGCGGCGCGCTCAGTACAATGCCAGCCTCGCTACCAAACTTCAGCGCGTTATCAATCAGGTTGGTCATGATGCGGCGCAGCGCTTGAGGCCTGACGGCAAAATTATCTCTGCCGTGACAGGGCGTGAAATTGACCGCTTTGCCGATGTCCTGATAGTCGCAGGCAATACTGTCGAGAAACGCATTCAGACTCACGACCTGCCGCGCTTCCTCCAGCACTTCCGATGAGCGCGCATAGGCAATGCCTTCCCGCACTAAGCGGCTCATGTTATCGAGATCGCCGAGTAATTTATCGCGCAATTCCGGCTGTTCCGACATCTCCACGCGCAGCTTCATGCGGGTAATCGGCGTTTGCAGATCGTGGGAGATCGCCGCCAGAATCTGGGCTCGCTCTTTTAGATGATCCTGAATGCGCGTCTGCATGGCGTTAAACGCACGCGCCGCCTGTTGCACTTCTTCCGGACCACTCTCTGGCATCAGTTGCGCGCTGTTTGACGCGGGTTTCAGCCCTTCGACGGCCTGGGTGAATCGCATAAAGGGTCGCACCACCTGACGTACCGCCAGCCAGGCACAACACAGCAACAGCAACAGTTGGCCGATCAATACCGCTGGCAGCCAGCGCGCGATGGCGGGCATGCGCGGCCAGAGATCCAGCGTCAGCGGCACGCCATCGTGGAGTGTCAGATGCACCTGAATATGCTCTCGCGGGCCGGGAATGGCGTGAATGCTCATCTGATAACGTCCACCGAGGCTCTCCTGCAGGGAACGGACCGCATCCCGTGCACGCCAGCTACTGGGATAAGGGCCAGGTAAACCTTTTGTTAATTCATAGCGATAGTTACCGCGCTCCAGTTTTGCCAGCCAGCCTGGTCGCTCTGCCGCAGGGAGACGGTCGAGAATGGCGACGCTGGTTGCCACATCATATTCGAGGTTGCCGAGCATCACCGTTTTGGCACTGCTCATACGCTCGATCATCAAGCTCACTAAGGTGGTGGCATTCGCCAGCAACAAGCCACCCAGCACGATAATCAGCAGGCGCGCCAGCAACGATCGCGGCCACAGCTTCATTCATGCGCCTCTTTGATGATCACCGGTGCAGCCAGCACATAGCCTTCGCTGCGTACCGTTTTGAGGTAGGCGGGCTCACGCGCATCATCACGCAGGCGCTGGCGTAAGCGGCTGACCAGCAGGTCGATGGAACGTTCGAACAACTCCGCATCGCGGCCCTGTGTCAGATTCAACAGTTGGTCGCGGTTTAATACACGCTGCGGATGATCGAGAAACACGCGCAGCAGGCGATATTCAGCCCCACTCAATGCCACAATCACGCCCTCGTGATCGATGAGATGTCGCGCAGAGGTATCTAATTGCCAGTCGCCAAAAGCGATAATGCGACCGACCTCGGTGATTTGCAGATTAGGCGGCAAGGCGCGGGTGCGGCGCAGAATGGCTTTGATGCGCGCCAGCAGCTCGCGGGCGACAAAGGGTTTGATCAGATAATCATCCGCACCCATCTCCAGGCCAAGAATACGGTCGGTATCCTCGCTGCGCGCGGTGAGCATCAGAATCGGCAAGTTTCGCTGGGGATCGCTGCGCAGCTGACGGCACAATGTCAGGCCATCATCGCCTGGCATCATGATATCGAGCACCACCAGGTCGATAGCATTCGCTGATAACATCGCGCGCATCTCCCGTCCATTGGCAGCGCCCGTCGCACGATAGCCGGACTTGATGAGGTAATCGGTAATCAGTTCACGGATATCCCGGTCATCATCGACAACCAGGATGTGATCAATGTGCTCCAAAACAACCTCCTGTTTTCAACCTACGCAAAAAAGACCGGCATCATGGATACCGGCCCTGAAAAATCATTGTTATAGCGCAGCGGCATCGACCACCGCTTTGACAAAGTCCTGCGGATCTTCCGCTGGTGGATTATGTCCGATGTTGCCGGTGAACGTCCGATGCTCATATTTGCCGCTGAATTTGGCGCGATACGCCTGCGGTGCCGGATGTGGCGCACCGTTGTTGTCTCCTTCAATGGTAATCGTTGGCACGTTAATCACCGGCAAGGTGGCTAACTTTCTCTCATAAGCATCATACTTTTGCTCGCCTTTTTCCATGCCAAGACGCCAGCGGTAGTTGCTGAGGGTCACCGCCACCTGATCGGGATTATCCAGTGCTTTAGCGCTCACGTTGAAGGTGGCATCACTAAATTTCCAGCCCGGTGAGGCTTGCTGCCAAATCAGTTTGGCAAAATCATGGGTGTTTTTCGCATAGCCTTGCGCGCCGCGTTCAGTCGCGAAATAGAACTGATACCACCACTGCAATTCCGCCTGCGGCGGTAAAGCTTTTCTGCCAACGTCCTGGCTGCTGATCAGATAACCGCTCACTGAGACCAATGCTTTCACGCGTTCAGGCCAGAGTGCCGCCACAATATCCGCCGTGCGTGCGCCCCAGTCGAAGCCGCCAAACACCGCCTGTTTGATGCCCAGCGCATCCATCAATGCCACCGTATCGGCAGCCAGCGCCGAAGGCTGGCCATTGCGCGGGGTTTTATCGGAGAGGAAATGCGTACTGCCGTATCCGCGCAGATAAGGCACGATGACGCGATAACCCTTTGCCGCCAGTTGTGGCGCGACGTTGGCATAGCTTTGGATGTCATACGGCCAGCCATGCAGCAGAATCACGGCCTGCCCATCGCGTGGACCGATATCGACGTAACCGACGTTCAGCACGCCTGCTTTCACCTGATGAATAGTATTAAAAGCGGCAACGTAATCCGTTTCCGTTGAGGTGGCGGCAAAGGCAGAGGTCGTTGCGGTTAACACCAGTGCAGCCAGCAGCGATTGACGGACGATCTTCTTCATGATGTTTTCCTCAAATAATCAATGATGTGCAGCTTGCGCAGGCACGATGAAGTGAATGGTTTTGCTATCGATAGGTTTATGCGTGGGATCGGCGAGAATAATCTTCACCTTATGTGGCCCAGCGGGCAGTCCAACCAAAATGATCGGTTCGCCGCTGGTATCCGCCCAGTGCCACGGGTTGCTATCAACGATTACGTGGATATGGCCAATGCGTGGAGTCACCTTTAGCGCTTCGGGACCGAAAACCGGCTCGATGCGCAGGTTTTCAGCGCGATATTGGATGAACACCGCGCCCTTGCGCAGCGGTCCCGCTAACGGCGCGTCCACGATCAATTCCGCCGGAGGCTGTGGATTATCGAGTGGTGCCACGGCGGCAGCGCCCAGTACATCTGCGGCGCCGAGGTCGTTGAGTTTTTCGGCCCAGGCACAGGTCGCCGAAGCGGCCATCAGGAAAGATGAAATCAGGAGTCGGGTTAACATCGGGTTATCTCTACGCAGTTGTTGAGTGCGTACAGAAGAACACGGCAATGTACGTGGAATATGTTCAGAACGGTGGGTTGTGCAACGCGGTGTATGCGTTCGGCAGAAAGATACACTGCGATACAAAACGGCTATAATTTTTTTGAATTTCTGCTTTTCTTAAAACTCACAAGGATTTCGTGAACATGAAGAAGTTGCTTTACCCCCTCTCCATGATTTTAATCGGTGTTGTTCTCACACTGTTATTACTTTTCATACTCCTGGCATTCAACAAAGCTATTCCGGCAAGTAAAGAGTATCAACAAGAATGTACAAAGCTGACTGACTCACAGATCAAAACCAGTTTCATCAAGTCATGGTTCAGAACGGCCGCTGAGGGTGAAGGAATGGATTCGATTGGATTGTCCAGCATTCGGTTTGAGACAAACCCAACGTTTTCCGACAACAGTTGGTCTGGTGAACTGAAGGTATTTGGCGAGAAAGGGCATTACTCTGCGCATGTTTATTTAGATTGTTATAACGGTTACTTCGATTATACCGGGCCGTTCGAAATTGAACCCTGATCCTTGTTCGTTTCGCCATCAGGCGAAATCCACTCGGATAACCGTGATTATCGTGAGGTGCGCATAAATGCGCACCGATTATCCTGATTAGCTTTATTGCGGGTGCCGTGCGTCCGTTGAGTGACGGAAGGGCGGTTGCGCATGGTCGCGGTAAGCATCGTCATCACTTATTTTATCCTGCACTACAGCGGGTCGCGTCGACCATATGTAGTTGGCAGATGCCAGGAAGCAAATGCTGTAACCCAATAGCTCTGTACCTTCTTCCGCCATGTTTTTTACCACGCGGTTATAGCCGTCCAGCATAAGATTTTGCCACAGCTGATGCATACCAAATAACCGGGAAAATACCAGTACGATTAATAATCCTGTAGCTGTCATCAGCCAGGTTTTGTGCCCGGTAAATCTGACCAATCCTGAAAGAATGCTTTCTGGCGCTTTCATTGCAGTTGCCAGGCTTGCCAATGCTGTCAGCAGCGCAAAAATGACCCAGCTGCCATGAAATATCATATCGAAGATAAAATCGAGTTCCCTGATTAACATACATGTGTAAAAACCGCCGATGAGAATAAGCGCACCGCGTAGCTCAGGACGGCGTGACGCCGAAAAGAAAAAACCACCTGCAATTAAAGCCAGCATCACTTCCTGAGCAAGTTCAGTTATTGATGATTCATGCAAAGCGTTATGCATCCAGTTTACGTCTATATAGATCGACGACATCATCAGGGTTATAAAAATGGCAAAAAATAAAATAGCCGCACATTGGCGGCTCAAAAGTTTAATGTGTTCGCGCATGGAAATCTCTTCATGATAATTAGCGCACTTATTATATTGATGTCTGTGTTATTTCCTTCTCATTTTATGCGTTAGCCGGCAGCGATTTTCCCGCCAGATGTGCCTGATAAAGCGTGGCGTAGACACCTTGCTTAGCCATTAACGCATCGTGGCTGCCTTCCTCCAGGATCTGCTGCTCACCCACCACCACGATGCGGTCAGCATGTTGAATGGTCGATAGACGATGAGCGATGATCAGTGAAGTGCGGCCTTGCGAAAGTTCATTCAACGATTGCTGAATAGATTGCTCGGTGGCCGTGTCCAGCGCCGAGGTGGCCTCATCAAGGATCAAAATTGGGGGATTACGCAGGAATACGCGGGCAATCGACAGACGCTGTTTTTGACCTCCAGAGAGTTTCACCCCACGTTCACCCACGACGGTATCTAATCCGTCAGGCAGGCTTTGTATCAGACTATCGAGATGGGCACGCTTCGCGGCTTGCCAGATTTCACTTTCACTGGCGTCCAGTTTGCCATACGCAATATTTTCGCGGATGGTGCCGCCAAACAGAAAGACATCCTGTTGCACTATGCCTATCTGATTTCGTAATGCGCGTTGCTGATAGTCGCGGACATCAACTCCATCAATAAGAATGGCGCCATCCTGCACATCGTAGAATCGTGGGATCAGTGCACAAAGCGTTGTTTTGCCTGCTCCACTTGGCCCTACGAATGCCACGGTTTCCCCGGGTTTGATCGTCAGCGTGATGTCTTTCAATACCGGTTGAGTGTGGCTATAACCGAAAGTGACATGATCAAAAACGATGTCCCCCTTGAGGGCCGTAACGGCCTGGGCATCGGGTCGATCAACAATATCAGGCAGGGTATCGATTAAGTTAGTGAAACGGCGAAACCCCGCGATCCCTTTTGGATAGCTTTCCAGCACCGCAGAGATTTTTTCAACCGGGCGGAAGAAGACCTCGGTGAGCAAAAGAAAACCGACAAAACCGCCATAGCTCAACTCGCCTCGCAGCACATAAGCCGTGCCAGCCACCATGATGACCAACTGGGTTAAGCGCGTTGAGAGGTAGCTTAGGGTCATGCTGGTGGTCATAATCCGGTAAGCGCGCAGTTTGGTCTTTTTATAGAGCGCGTTATCTTTGGCAAACAGTCGGGTTTCCTGCTGTTCGTTGGCAAAAGCTTTGACGACGCGAATCCCCCCGATGCTTTCTTCAATGCGGGTATTAAAATTTCCCACCTGATGAAAAAGATTTTGCCATGTTTGCGTCATCTGCCGGCCGTAACGGCTCACCAGCCAGACCATGCCGGGCACAAGAACCAGCGTGATCAATGCCAGATTAAGATGCACATTGGCCATCAAAATAAATGCGCCGATAAAGGTCATCACGGCAAGGAACAGATCTTCCGGACCGTGATGGGCTATCTCGCCGACTTCTTCAAGGTCCTTGGTCACATGCGTGATGATATGACCGGTTTTCGTATTATCGTAATAACGGAGCGAAAGGGTTTGCAGGTGTTCAAAAGCTTCCCGTCGCATATCCGTTTCAATACCGACACCTAATGCATGTCCCCAGTAATTCACGATGGCCATAAGGCCAGTGTTAATCAGATAGATGGCTAATAATGCCAACGAGGCAAGAAGGATGAGCTCCCAGTTTTGCGCAGGGAGTAATTTATCAATAAACATCCTGACTGCCATGGGAAAGGAGAGTTCCAGCAACCCGGCGACAATGGCGCAACCAAAGTCCAGAAAAAATAGACGTTTGTAGGGAAGGTAGTAATTAAAAAATCGGCGCAACATAGCGTCTTCCTTGTTATTTCGAAGCCAGAAGTTTCATGAAATTTTGGTACTAAACAGTTCCCGATATACAACCCTCGTCCATCATTTTTCCATCCCAGGTGCTTGAAACAGACCTTAACCATACGCTAGCCATGCCTTCCGTGCCGTGTACAGTTGCCAGACAGCAGCAGTTAAGCAGATTCAGCGATCGGTAAATAATCTTTATTGATAACGATACTGATAGTGATTATCATTCCGTTTCGTGTAATTAACTGTAAATAAATATCTCATGCTTATCAAAAAAATTACAAAGCGTACTCTACTCTCCCTCGCAGTCTCGCAACTGCTGTTATCTTCCTACGGGATGGCTAAGGCTATGAATGAAATGGATTTTAAGACGCAACCTTTAGGCCATGGTGTATATGAAATGGCCTATGTGAAGGAGCGTAACGCCCTGTTCGCCGCTTCATCGCCCTCGTTTGACGAGGATAAAAGGGCGGGGATGGTGTTTGAACTGGCTGCCGATACGTTGCGGATTGATAAGAAAATCCCCACAAATCGTCGTGTCTTTTCCGCGGCACTCGATGAAGAGAGCCATATCCTGTATCTCGGTAACGCGCTGGATGGTTCCGTCACCCTGCTGGATAGTCGTACCGGAAAAGAACTCCGCACGCTGCAGTTAAGCGATGATGCCGTTGCGGAAAAAAAAGCCCATGTGCGTGAAGTCGTTCTGGATAAAAAACATCATCGTCTATATGTGTCGGGTATCGGTGGAAAAGACAAAGGGTTGCTCTGGGTTGTCGATACGCAAAAACAACAGGTTATTAAAACGCTCGATAACATGGAGCCGGTTGGCTTTGCAGTCGATGAAGCGGGTAATAAAGTTTATGCCGTTACCGGAAAAGGCGAGATCATGACATTGGATGGCATCTCCTCCGATCTCATTTCGAAGGTGAAAGTCGACCCTGCAGAAACTAATCACTACTTCCTGAATATCGCCCTCAATACACGCGAGGGACTTGGCTATATCGCGGACACCAATACACGTGACGTGCTGGTGGTCCAAATGGATTCCGGCAAGCTTCTGCACCGCATACCCACACCCAACTCTATTGCGGTGCTCTTCAACGCTACCCGCAGTGAAATCTATGTCACCCACCGCAACGCGCGTCAAATCAGCATCATTGACGCCAGCAATTATCAGGTGAAGCACACCATAGATACCTCTGGCATGCCCAACAGCCTGGTGCTTACACCCGATGCCAGCACGCTTTACGTCAGCGTGAAGCAGGACGAAAAAACCAATAAAGACGATTACGTCCTTAAGATCGATTTAAACCAATTTTAAAAGGGATTTTGCTGTGAAAAACCAAACACGCCTGGCCGTGGCGATTGCGATCGCCCTGAGCCCTCTCCCCGTTGTCGGCTATGCGCAGGACAACACCTCGAATAACGAGAATGATCTTGTTGTGACCGCTTCTGGCTTCAGTCAGGAACGACGGGACGCGCCAGCGAGTATTTCAGTGGTCGGTGAGAAGGAGTTAAACACCCGATCTAATCAGAATGTCACGGAAGCGCTACGCGAAATCCCGGGTGTGCTGGTCGGCAATGGACACGGCAGCCTGGCAACCGGCGATATTCAGATGCGCGGGATGGACTCGACCTATACCTCTTACATGGTGAATGGCATTAAACAGGCCACCCGTGAGTCACGCCCTTACGGCCATCACATCGGAACCGAAGCTGCATTTATGCCACCGCTGGCGGCGATTGAGCGTATTGAGGTGATTCGCGGACCGATGTCCTCACTCTATGGTTCCGACTCGATTGGTGGTGTCGTCAACGTCATTACTAAAAAAGCTTATAACCTCGATAAATGGACAGGAGTACTGGAGGATAATTACTTCCTGCAGGAAAAAAGTGAGTACGGTAATACCAATCAGACCAATGCATTCGTTATGGGGCCGATTATTCCAGGCAAACTGGGTGTGAGTGTGGGTGCTGACTATCTTGATCGCCGTGATGATGACAGCCAAAACGATGAACGCTTCGTAAAGCATCAGTCTGGGAATCTTGATGCCACGGTTTCCATGTCTCCGACCGACACTCAACTCTGGGATCTGAGTGCCTCTCGCGGGCATCAGGAAAAAACTCACAGAGCCGCCAGTCCATGGTACTGGGGCTTTGATCGTGATGCAGCTTCGCTCTCGCAGCATGCCTGGTATGCCAACGACGTGATTGAAGCGAAAAACTTCATTAGCTATGAAAAGGCACGCACGGAATATCGTGTTCCTGAGATGTCACCTCAGTTCATTGAGCAGCGTAACTTTGAAGCGAACAGCGCCAACACCTTCACTTTAGGCGATCACAAACTCACGCTGGGGGCGAACTTCACCCGTAATGAGCTGAATGACACCTTTGATGTCGAGGATAAGGTGGCGCCTGGCGTCACACCGGTTAGCAAAATATCCCGTAATGGCTGGGCATTATTCGCGGAAGACGCATGGATGATCGTCCCTGACTTTACGCTGACAACCTCTGCTCGTCTGGATCATGACAGTTACTTCGGTTACCACGTCACGCCTAAACTTTATGGCAACTGGACACTGAATGAAAACTGGTCGCTTAAAGGAGGCGTTTCAGCGGGTTATAAAAAGCCGGATTTGCGTGAAAACAATGCAGGCTTTACCAGCGTATATGGCGCCTATCCATACTCCTACATTGGCATCGGCAACGATGAACTCAAACCGGAAAAGAGTATCAATACCGAGTTGGGGCTTTACTGGCAGCAGGATGCCCTGGCGCTGGATGCCACCATTTTCCACACAAAATTTAAAGATAAGATCAGCGATTACACCATCTGTACCCAGTCGGCCACGCAGCAGTGCGAATACAATGGCTATGTTGCCGAGAGCGTCTCGCAATATTTCAACGTCAGCGACGCTGAAATCTATGGGTTAGAGCTGAACGGTGACTGGCAGGCCACATCAAACCTGAAGGTTAACGCCAATTACACCTATACCCACAGTGAGCAGAAAAGCGGTGAGTACAAGGGATACGCGTTGAGTGACTTCCCGACCAGCATGGCCAATCTCTCGGTGAACTGGATGGCGATGAGCGATCTGGAGTTGTGGACGCAGACAAGCTGGCGCAGTAATTCTCCGGACATTGGCAAGTCCAGCTCTACCGAAGCTTATGCATTGGTTGATCTGGGTGCGCGCTATCATCTGAATAAAAATATTACGTTGATGGCGGGTATTTATAATCTGTTCGATGCAAACCCGATTTATAAAACGTCCTACAATCAGTCGGCGATGCTGGAGGGCAGACGTTATAACTTAGGGGCACGAGTCGAGTTCTGACATGAGCCGGGCCTGATAGGCCCGGCATTTATTTCTGATGCGCCATATAAAAATCAGGCCATCAATGTGTGACAAATCGCCCCGATCTGGTCCACAGCATTGAGCAGCTGTGCTGTTGGTTCGTTGGCACAATTTAACCGCAGGAAGTTCTGTAACTCTGCTCCCGGTGAAAACAGCGGTCCAGGGCTAACCCCAATACCCAGCGCCAGCGCGCGACGATGAACTTCCAGCGCATTGATCGGATGCGGAAGTTCAACCCACAGCAAAAAACCGGCTTCCGGTGCAGTAACGCGTGTGTCAGGCGGGAAACTCGCTTCAACCCGTGCGATGACGGTGCGCACACCTTCTGCAACGCGAACTTTCAAACGTCGCAGGTGCCGATCGTAGTCCCCACTAGCCAGTACGTCGCTGGCGGCGGCTTCAAGTAACGGCGCGCCCGCCCAGTCGCCCGCCATGCGCGCTTGCAAAACCTGGGTGTGATAGCGGCCGGCGGCAATCCAGCCTATGCGCCAGCCGGGCGCGAGTGTCTTGGACAGCGAACTGCAGTAAATCACATTGCCACTCTGATCAAAGGCCTTGCAGGCAGGAGGACGCTGTCCTTCGCCAGCGAGATCGCCATACACATCGTCCTCAATCAACGGGATGCCTGCACGTTCAAGTAACGCCACAAGCTCCTGCTTACGCGCGACCGGCATACTGGCACCCAGCGGGTTTTGCACGGTAGGCGAGGCCAGTACGGCAGCGGGTCGATGCCGTTTAATGGCGTCAGCGAGCGGTGCCAGCAGCAATCCTTCAATGGGATCGGTGGGGATTTGCAGTGCCTTCAGGCCCAAATCCTCCAGCAGCAGGAGTGTGCCGAAGTAGGCGGGCTGCTCAATCGCGACGGCATCGCCAGGCTGACACACGGCGCGCAGTGCCAGACGCAGCGCCTGGGTCGCCCCTGCGGTAATAACAAGGTCGTCTGCGCTAAAGCGTGCGCCCCATTGCGCGGCACGTGTGGCTATCTTATTGCGCAGGTCGGCCCGGCCCGGTGGCAGGCTATAGCTTTGGCCATGCGCATCCAGACGGCGACCTGCCGATTGCAGCGCCCGCTGGAGTGTCTCCGTCGGCAACCAGTGGGGATCGGGCAGCGCAGCGCCGAGCGGTATCAAACGGCTTTCTGCGCTACTGAACAGTGAACGCGCAACAGCTGACAAGGTCACGGGCACAGGGCCCGACAGCGCCGGCTGCATTTGCCGTTCGGTGTTTCGCGGAGTGACGAAGTAGCCTGAGCGCGGACGCGCAATAATCAATCCTTCCGCTTCCAGACAACGCAGGGCTTCCAGAGCGGTTGGCAGACTTACCTGTTCGCGTTCGGCCAGTTTGCGTGCGGAGATCATACGATCGCCGGGTCGCAGCGCACCGGAGGCGAGGGTGTGTCGCAGACTCTCAGCAATGCGGCGGTAATGTGGGGACGATAATGACGAGGCGGGCATGTCGATCTGTGCAGTCTGATTTTCAATGAATCTGACTATACAGACGATGATGAGTGCCATCTATAGTGTCGGGCATGAACCAGACAAGGAGGCACTATGCATTGCGATAACTTCGACCTTTCCCGCTATTTCCGCCGCATCAATTACACCGGCCCTGCAGCCGCCGATTCCGCCACGCTGCACGCCATTATGCGTCATCAACTTTTCTCCGTGCCGTTTGAGAATCTCGACGTTCAGGCAGGAAAAGTTGTCTCGCTGGTGCCTGAAGAGATCAGTGACAAGATTCTGCTTCAGGGGAGAGGGGGCTACTGTTATGAGGTCAACGGGCTGTTCGCCATGGCGCTGGAAGCGTTAGGTATTCCCTACCGTTTTGTGGCAGCAAGGCCGATGTTCTACCCGGTGCGCCGTCCCAAAACCCACATGGCAATCATTGCTGAAGTTGATGGCCGCCAGTGGCTGTGCGATCTCGGGTTTGGTAGCTACGGCATCCGCGCACCCATAGCCTTAGATCAGCTCAATAACGATATTAAACAGGATTTCGATACGTTCAAACTCACCTGTGACGCGCATGGCGAGTATCTGCTGCAGGCGAAGGTAGAAGGGGAGTGGTGTAACCAATACGGCTTTGACCTGTCACCGCAAGAGTGGATTGACTTTGCCCCGGCGAATTACCTCAATTCGACCCATCCTGATGCGATTTTTGTGCAGAAACGACTCATTGTGCAGCATCGTCCAGAGGGGCGGATGATCCTGCTGGGAGATATATTGAAAACGGTGACGGCGAATGGCGTGGAAAAGCAGCAGCTGGCGGAAGATGAAATTGATGCTGTGCTGCAAAGCCGCTTTGGATTGGCCAGCCGCGCATAGGCAAGTCAAAGGAGCGAAAAAGTAATTTTTGAAATGAATGTCTGTGTCTATAGATAACCTGGCTTTTGATAAGCTGAAGCAACACCTTGATGCAAGGTGTTGTATTGTTTAGAACAGGTGACGCTTACATTCTTAATTATGAGGATTATCACTGATGACTCTGCATAATCCCCCACACGCGGGTGAAATCATTTCCGATATCATGGAAGACCTTGATATTGGTGTGCGCGAGCTAGCACGTGCTTTGGCGATTGCACCTTCTACAGCATCACGAATGGTTTCGGGTTTGACTGCAATCACTCCAGAGATGGCCATAAAGTTATCAGCGGTAATTGGAAGTACGCCCGCCATGTGGCTTCGTATTCAAGCGGCTTATGACCTGGACCGAGCGGCAAGAACCGTTGATCTTTCTGTTTTGAATACCTGCTATAAACCTGACCCTCTCTGCGGCGCCAATTAAACATATTCTGATGATGTTTTGGGCTCCAAAGAAATTTCTGATTTCCATATGATTAAACGTTTTTAGTCCTTGTTGGCTCAATACAAGCCATGAGCCTCGCATAATAGGCTCATGGCTATGCACATTCTTCTCAAAGTTTTTTAGAAGATATGACTCAAAACTTCACTCTTTCCGCTGCAACGTAATCCGCGTCAGTTCAGAAGGGCGTCCCAGTCGTATTGCCATGCCTGGCCAGAGCGCAGTGCCGTTATTCACATAGAGTTGCATGCCATCCACATCATAAAGGCCTGAGACAAAGCCCGCGTTGGGTTTTGCAAACAAGCGGTCAAAACCGACGATCAGTCCGCCGTGGGTGTGACCAGATAGCTGCAAATCGACTTTGTGCGTTGCGTTCTGGCGCGCATTGCGCGGTTGATGATCCATCAAGATTACCGGAGCGTCAGCAGGAACACCCTCCAGCGTCAGCTCAAGGTTAGGGCCAGTGGCATCTCTGCGGGAGGCTGAAACATCGGGCAGACCGGCGATCGCTAGCTCCGCGTCGCCGCGTTTAATGAGGGTATGGCTGTTGAGCAAAGGTTGCAGTCCTAACGCTGCAAGATGATCGGTCCAGCGTTGCTGTTCAAAGAAATACTCATGGTTGCCAGTGATGGCATAAACGCCGTCCGGCGCATGTAACCCTCGCAGCGGCTCCACGTCATTTCTGCGATTTTCCAGGGTGCCATCTATGACATCGCCCGTTACCAGGATCAGGTCAGCATTCAGCGTCATGGCCTTTTTCACCATGGCTGCGGTCCATGCGGCGTTGAACACTTTGGTGATATGCAGGTCGGTGAGCTGAAGCAGCTGGTAGCCTTCAAACTCGCGCGGCAGATTATCGATTTTTATCGTCACCTCTTTTACGGCGGGGACGCGTATGGCCTGATGGACGCCCACAGCCGCCACTACCATGGTTAAAAGCGCAGCGCCATATCGTATGCCTGGTGTCATCTGCAGCGGGTGCCGCACCAGCAGGGAAATGAGTGTCACCACATCAATCAATATTTGAGTGAACGCGAGCAGTAGCACTGTGCCAAAGGCCCAGCTGAACAGGATGGTGACGGCACGTGGCATTTCTGGTGAGAAAATGCCGCCCGGGGTAAATCGGCTAATTAATAGATATTGAGAAGCCAGTAAAACCACCAAAGATAGGATGATCTTCAACACTAACGGCATGGCTAATGGGAAAACGAATCGTGCGATAACATACCAACTCGGTATGCTAAAAATCAGATGAAACATCACTCTCTTCCCTGTTTTAGGCGCTGAATCAGCGCGGAAATGAACTCATCATTTTTGAGTTATGAATTTTAATGCCCGAATTAAAGGGATCATCATGTGGGTTCTACTTCGCGATACCCTCAGTCAGCGTCGCCATCAATCGTGTCCGCCGTGACTCCAGTTCGCTAATCTGACGCTCAATATCCTCCAACCGCTGGTACTGTAATGCCTGGGTTTCAGGGCAGAAAGCCGCGCCTTCGACCATCAGCATACAATCAGGAAAGGAGCAGATTTCAGCAATGCTAAAACCGATATTGATGAGCCGTTGAATCTGACGCACCTGTGTTACTGCCTGCGGAGGAAAATAACGATATCCATTACAGGCACGTTTTGAAGTCAGTAACCCGTGCCGATCATAGTGACGGATTGCCCGAACGCTGACGCCTGATTGTTTCGCCACCTCTCCAATCGCCAACTGCATAGATCATCTCCAATAGGGGGCTTGACTCTGACACCAGTGTCAGGGTTCAGGATAGCCAGGAATCATTCATATCAGGAGGCTTTTTATGCTGTTACACCTATCACGCACGCTGTGTGCACTGTTCATCATGCTGTTTTCTACCGCACTGTTTGCTGCGGAAAAGCACTACACCGTCACCGCCCCCGATGGCGTGCGGATCGCGGTACAGGAGTCAGGCAATCCTGAAGGTTTACCCATTATCTTTATTCATGGCTTATTGGGCAGCCATCTTAACTGGGAAAAACAGCTCAACGAGCCGCAGCTACAGCGCTATCGCCTGATAACCTATGATCTTCGCGGGCATGGACTTTCCGACAAACCACAGCAGGCAGTAGCCTATAGCGATGGCAAGCGTTGGGCAGACGATCTCAAGGCGGTGATTGATCAACGCCACGCTCGAAATCCACTGCTGGTGGGATGGTCGCTTGGCGGCGCGGTCATAACCAATTATTTGGCGGCATTTGGTGACCATCAAATCAGTGGCGCAATCAATGCTGACGGAGTGGTGGAACTTACCCCGGCGTTAATCCCCGCGCATGACAACGTTTATCGCGACATGATCTCGGCAGATTTAAAAACGCATCTCGATGGCGAGCGCGCCTTCTTGCGGCTTTGCTTCTATCAGCAACCAGACAGCGAAACCTTTGAACGCCTGCTGGCGAATGCTGCAATGGCTTCCTGGTCCATGCAGCGTGCGGTGATGTCGATGACAATCCCATTGCCGCAAGGACTTAAACACGTGCGCGTACCGTTACTGTTTATATACGGTGAACATGACGCGCTGATTAATCCTGCGGCATCGCTGAAAAGAGCGAAGCAGGTGAATCCCGCTATTCAAACGCGTATTTATAGCCACTCCGGTCATGCTCCGTTTATTGAGGAGTCGGCACGCTTTAACCGCGATGTAGCCGCCTTCGCTGCTGCGCTTTGATTGGCTGTAAGTCATTCAGCGGAACAGCCATGTGAGTTGCTCTGATTAAACTTACCTTGGTGACAGGCAGGCTCAGTGCAAAAAAATGAGCCTGTTTTTTAGTAGAAATAATCACACAATGGCAACGCAACGCATCAGTAATACAATTTGCTGCGAGTGTTGACCTTGGATTGAAATAAAGCGAAGCGGTAAACTGTCGGTATGTGTTAATAAAAATTTGCATTAGCAACAATAAGACGTTGCAGCATCGTTTTTTAACAATTGACAGAGAGCTTTTTACTGTTCATCCTAATGAATTGTCTTTGCAAGATAACATTAAAAAAACCATATAAAAAATTCGCACTTTTCACTATTTATTCCTGAATATTATCTTTGATATTATCTTCTTCCAAAGCTTGTTTAGTCCGCGTGGACAATTCGAACGGATGGCATCCAGAGGTAAAATTGGAAATAACGTACAGTATCGATTTTCAGTACAAACGACGTGGTGAAGAAACGCCGACCCCTGCAGGAAGTGTTATTCAGACCTCTGGTGAATAAACTCCGGTGATGTTTATCCCTTCAGTAGGTGATTACGTAGAAATCGGTGGAAATCCAGAAGAGAACGAGACACTCAGCTCTTTCAGGGGAATCGTGATCTCACGTTTTTTCCGTTATGACCGACAGTCAGAGTATGAAGTGTTCTGTCATGTAAATATTTTAGTGGAAGAGTCATTCCAGAATTTTAGGCATCTCGTTCAAGACTAGTTAACCACTTTTGATCCCGGCCTTAAACCAAATTCAGACAAAACCGCCTAATGGAGGTTTTGTCGTTTAGAATCGCTGATAAGAAATTTTTAATAGATTCCGTGGTTTTCAGGGCGTTGAGCTGGCCGATCGTTTGTTATCAAATCAATCACAGTCAATGATTAACAATATATAGTCAATAGAAAACAGCCGGATAGTGAATCCGGCTGTCATCCATTATCAGGATTCGTCCAGAACTCTGCGTTGAAGCCCTTAAAAGCAGATCAAAAAACGCTTTCCCTCAACGCTATTTAAATGTTGGAACTCCCCTCACGGATACAACCCCCGCTCCTTCCTTGCCGTCAAAATCCGCTCACACGCCACCGCATAAGCCGCCGTTCGCAAACTCACTGCCAACTGTTCCGATTTTTGCCAGATCGCGAGCAGCGCCTGTTCCATGATTTTGTCTAGTCGGGCGTTAATTTCATCTTCGCTCCAGAAGAAGCTGGAGAAATCCTGTACCCACTCGAAGTAGCTGACGGTGACGCCACCGGCGTTGCAAATCACATCGGGCACCACCGTGATATTGCGCTGCGTCAGGATGTCGTCGGCCTCCGGTAACGTTGGGCCGTTAGCACCTTCCAGCACCATACGGCACACCAGTTTTCGCGCGCGCTCTGCGGTAATTTGCCCTTCCAGCGCGGCGGGGATCAGGATATCGCAACCCTGTTCCCAAAAGGCCTCGTGGCTGATCGCCGTTGCGCCATGAAACCCGGCGATGCTGCCGTGCTGCTGTTGCCAGCGAATCAGTGCCGCCACATCAATGCCGGCTGAATGATGCAGCGTGGCGCTGTGATCCTGCACCGTGACGACCTTAGCACCAGACTGCGAAAACAGTTCGGCGGCCACGCTGCCGACATTGCCGAAGCCCTGCACCGCCACGCGTGCGTTCTCCAGTTCCAGGCCGATCCGCTGCGCGGTAACTTTTCCGGTGACAAACACACCGCGCCCCGTTGCCTTCACGCGGCCCAGTGAACCACCGAGATGGATGGGTTTGCCGGTCACCACACCGGTACTGGTCATTCCGACATTCATCGACCAGGTATCCATCATCCATGCCATCACCTGCGGATTGGTGCCGACGTCCGGTGCCGGAATATCCTGCTGCGGTCCAATGATGCTGCCAATCTCGCTGGTATAGCGGCGCGTCAGTCGCTCCAGTTCCTTTTTGGATAGCTCTCGCGGATCGACGCGGATACCGCCTTTCGCGCCACCAAACGGCAGATTGATCGCCGCACATTTCACCGTCATCCAGGCTGACAGCGCCATCACTTCTTCCAGCGTCACGTCCGGGTGAAAACGCACGCCGCCTTTACCCGGCCCGCGTGAAAGATTGTGCTGCACGCGGTAGCCTTCGAAATGCCTGACGCTGCCATCATCCATCTCCAGCGGGATATCGACGATCAGTGCACGCTTAGGATGGCGCAGCGTATCCGCCCAGCGTGAAAGTTCGCCCAGATAGGGAAGGACGCGATCGACCTGCGCCAGATAGGTCGCCCAGGGAGAGTGTTTATCTTCTGATACATAGGAAAGCGCTGTCATCATTTCACCTTTTTGCACCGCGCAGGCGCTGCCCCAAATTCAGGATGCAGTAACCCCTCACAGTGATTGTGATCATCAAAAGAAGAGGGAATAGGCCGCTGACGGGCGGCCCCGATTTTATTTAGTGCGGCAAGCTTCCACGCTGAACTCATTGGCGGTAGCGAAACCACGTAGTCCGCCGATCAGCACCGACATCAACTGCGTACCCACCTGTTTTTCCGTCAGGCCAACGGTATCCAGCAGGTCAAAGATTTCACGGGGATCGAACAGGATGTTCCACAGGAAAATCGCTTTATCACCAATGTCCGGCAGATCCATTTCCTCCATCGCTTCGCGTAACGCCGGGCGTAGCGCATCAGCCTGCACTTTCAGGTAGTCCGCGCCTTCCCATAAACGTTCCAGGTAGCCACGACGGTTACGCATCGGCACCATTGCGGCACCGTTTTCGCGCACCAGTTTGATCCAGTGCCGGCTGATGTTCTCCAGTTTCTGCAGGCCCGCGCAGCTCTGGCTCAGACTGAAATCGAGCAAAAGCTGGCCCACTTCCTGGCGATAGGCGTTCAGCACCTCTTCTACCGACGTAAACTGGCGATAGGCCGTAGCAACGGATACGCCGGCTTCGGCGGCAATCTCCGCCAGGCTTATCGGGTTTTCTGCATGCTCAAACAAGCGGGCTCCCGCCTGAATCAGGTTTTTGCGGTTTCTTTCGGTATCACTGCGCATCGGTCTTCCCGCCATGGTGGGTTTTATTCCTGTGTTTTACGTCTCAGTTCAAACCAGCCAGCGCACGTTTGAGGCGACGTACGCCTTCGACAATCGCCTCATTGCTGGCCGCGTAGGACAGGCGCAGGTGGCGCTCTCCCGCCGCACCAAACTCACTGCCTGGACGGACGGCAATGCCTTGTTCACGCAGCAGCGCGACCATATCGATTGCCGGGATCGGCAATGAATAAGAAGGGAAGCAGTAAAATGCCCCCTCGGGTTCATTGAGCGACAGCTCCGGGATGGCGTACAGACCTTCCATCATTAACTGGCGACGTTCACGGTAGACATCATACATACGTTTGACGTCGTTTTTACACTGCGTGAGTGCCACCAGTGCTGCACGCTGCACTGCACTGTTCACCGATCCGTTGATGCTATTGTGAACGCGCGCGGCGGCAGCGATCATCTCAGCCGGGCCTGCCAGATAGCCCACGCGCCAGCCGGTCATGGCGTAACTTTTCGAGAAGGTCTGACAGTACAGCGTGCGGCCAGCGAAGGCGGGCACCTGCAATACCGAAGTGAAAGGGCGAACGGTGAACACCAGATCGCTGTAAGCTTCATCCGCAATCACCAGATTGTTGTGTTTGTTAACCAGCTTACCCAGGGTTTCAATTTCTTCGCAGCTGTGCACGATGCCGGTGGGATTGCCTGGGTTACAGAACACAAACAGTTTGGCGCCCTCCAGCGCTTTATCCAGACGATCCAAATCCCAGTGCAAATCGCTGCGGCACGGCATAGGAATGCAGATACCACCCGCCATATTGACCAGGTCGGCATACAGCGAATAAGTCGGATCCGGAATGACGACACGATCGCCCGGATTGACGATAGAGAGAATCGCAGCAGCCAGGCCTGCAGTACCGCCGTGGGTCACCAGCACTTCACCGTTTTTAACCGACATGCCGCTCCGCGCAGAGACGTCGTCGGCCAGCGCCTGGCACAATGTTTTATCGCCCAGCAGGGGGGCGTAATGGGTATAACCCTGCTGCAGCGCTTCTACTGCCGCCTGAACGATGCGCGGTGGGGTATCAAAATCGGGTTCGCCCATCGCCAGCGAGACCATATCACTGCTGGAAGCGGGTTGCTGCACGCGCAGTGACGTGCGTTCGACACGCAGTACCGCTTCGGACGCTTTAAAAAGTTTGGCAGACATCATTCACCTTCCTGTGGGATCAGTTGTGTTTGAAACGCTCGGCTTTGCATTCTGCGGGCGCATTTTTCCAGCGGCTGATCTCCAGATCGCCGGAAACGTCACGCAGGAAAGTCGGCGCAACAATCAGTTCTTCAATCACCGTGCGCATTGGCAGGCTGGCGCACAGCAGGATGGCATCGGCGACATCCTCAGGCTGCACCATATGGTCACGAATGCTTTGCAGCGGCGGGTTGGCGCGGTTATCCATAATCGGCGTGTTCGTTTCCCCCGGCAGAATGCAGGTCGAGCGGATGCCGTCATTGCGGAAGGTGTTGTGCAGATAGGTCATGAAGTTGCGTACGGCGGCTTTCGCGGCGCCATAGGCCGCACCGCCCAGCAGGTTCGGACGCAGCGCTGCCAGTGACGACACGGTGATGATGGTGCCGTTTTTACGCGCCAGCATGGAAGGCAACAGCGCCTGCGTCAGCAGGAATACGGCTTTCAAGTTGACGTCCTGCACCTGATCCCATTCTTCTTCTTCGATCCAGCGTGCGTTGAGTGTCTTGCTGGCGCTGCCGGCATTGTTGACCAGAATGTCGATCTCACCCAGTTCGCGCAGCGTCCAGGCAACCAGCGCATTCACCTCTTGCTTGCTGGCGATATCAGCGGCATAAGCCCAGGCTTCACCCCCCTGTTCATGCAGTTCCGCCACGACCTCATCCAGCACCGCTTTGCGGCGACCGACCAACACCACGCGCGCGCCGCGCTGCACAAAACCTGCGGCAGCCGCTTTACCAATGCCGCTGCCGGCGCCGGTGATGATGACCACTTTTCCCGTTAACTGTTCCATGCTTAGCTCCTGTTCAGTGCTGCGACGTCGACGCCGTAATCACGCAGCGCTCCCGCCTCGGTGATGTAGCCTTCCTGTAAATCCCACAGGATGGCCTGTGGATCACGTTCGGCGACCGGCATCTTGCCTCCGCCGCCCGGCATCTGGATGGTGATCTCATCGCCCGGCAGGACATCATGACGGCCAACCGGTTTGGCGAGGGATTCACCGTTGATAGCGATAAAGTTGGGTGCGCCCGCCGATCCGCCCAGCACGCCTTCTGCCGCGTGTTTCTGGCGCGAATAAAACATGCTGTGCGAGAGCGGATATTGGCTGGTATTGCGAATCACCATGCGCTGCGCCACGCCGCCGCGATAACGTCCCGCGCCGCCGGAATCTGGCACGATGGCTTTTTCGAGGAACAGCAGCGGCGTGGCGGATTCAATCAGTTCGACCGGGGTGGAAGACATATTGCCCGGGAAGCCGGTGACAATCCCATCCGCTGCCGGCCGAGCGCCGGTACCGCCGTTGACGCACAGACTCTCGACAAAGCGGCGACCGTCATCGAACTGGCCTGCAAACACGTCACAGGTCACCGGTGCACTGCCCGAATGGCCCATCACGCGCTCTGGCATAATCTCTGACAGCGCGGTGAAGATCGCGGCGTGCGCCATATGACCGACGCGATTGCGCATTTCAACCGCGCAAGGCGGGCGCGCGTTGGCAATCGATCCTTCCGGCGCAGTGACGGTGATGGATTTAAAGCAGCCCTCATTATTAGGCAGATGCGGTTCCAGCAGGCATTTCAGCGGATAGACGCTGTAGGCATAAGTGAAGGACATCGGGCAGTTGCTGCCAAACATTGATTCGGCCGAAGAACCGGCGTAATCGATGGTGATATTGCTGCCCTCGACAATCACCGCCACATTAAGGTGAATATCGCCTTCATAATCACCAATATCGACTGCTGCTTCGTAACGACCATCCGGTACCGCTTCAATGGCTTTGCGCATCGCGGCTTCGGTCAGCGAATGAATTTTCTCTGCCAGCGGGGTAACCGATTCCAGCTTCAGGTCATCCATCAGGCCCAGCAAACCGTTAGCACCAATCTGGTTAGCGGCCAGCATTGCGTGCAGATCGCCTTCCACCTGGTCCGGTGCGCGAACGTTGGCGAGGAACAGATCCAGCAGTTGCTGATTGACCTGACCTTCCATCATCAGCTTGCTCGGTGGAATGAGGAACCCTTCCTCATACATGTCGCGCGAGGACCCCATATTCAGCGAGCCGCCGATATCCGACATATGTGCCGCTGCGCCGGTAAAGGCCACCAGTTTGCCGTCGCGGAACACCGGCGTGACCACCGTAACGTCGTTGAGATGACCGGTGCCCAGCCAGGGATCGTTGGTGATCAGGCTGTCACCTGGCTTCAGGGTGTCAGCCGGGAATTTCGCCAGTAAATGGCGCACGGTGGCGGGCAGGGTGCCGATAAACACCGGCACGCTGGCTTTCGGCTGTGCCAGCGAATTGCCGCTGGCATCCATCAGCAGGCAGGAGTAGTCGCCTACTTCACGGATGATGCTGGAGAACGCCATGTTAACCAGCGTGGCCGCCGCTTCTTCAGAGATACTGACCAGGCGATCCCAGGTAATACGCAGGCTGATGGGATCGTCGAGAAATCGCAGATTGTCAGGGGTGGTTGTCGCCATCAGTTCAGCTCCATCAGAATATTGCCTTGTTCATCCAGCTGCGCAGAGGCACCCGGACCGACATAGATTGCACACTCTTTCTCCTGCAGCAGTGCCGGACCCTCTACTGCCACGCCGGTGACCAGCAGACTGCGTGGGATCACGCGGCACGGGCGGTAGCCCTGTTCACGGCCGAGATACACCTGCAGGCTTTTTTCACGCGCGTCAGGTTCGGGGTGACGCAGCTGGTCGGTAGTGTTGAGTTTCGGAGGCGTGGTTTGTACGCGCCCACGCCAGTTCACCACTTCCACACCTTGCCCCGGCAGCGTGCGGCCAAAGCGCGCCAGATGGGCGGCTTCAAAGGTATCGATCAGCGCTTGTACATCGCCGTGGCTCAGGAAGGTGTCAGGCAACGTCACGGTCAGTTCCGATCCCTGACCGACATAACGTACGCCGGCGAGCTTCTGCTGTATCGCGGTGGCAGGATCGGCATTCGCCGCGGCCAGTGTGGTCATCGCTTCATCAAACCCTTCGGCGAAGATCGCACTGATGGCGGCGACATCAATACCGGTTTGCAGGCGGCAGCGATCGGCACGCACAAAGTCAGCACTCGGCGGTGCGGTTAACAGACCGAAGGCGGAATAAACGCCCGCGCCGTTCGGGAAATAGACGCGTTTGACACTGAGCTGCTTGGCCAGCGACCAGGCGTGACTCGGGCCTGCGCCACCAAATGCCAGCATGGTCATCTGCGACGGGCTGACGTTTTTCTCAACCGAATGAGTGCGCAGCGCTTCGGACATTTTGCTGTTAGCAACTTCGTGGATGCCCCATGCGGCCTCTTCAACACTCAACCCCAGCGGTGCAGCGATACGTTGGATCGCGGTGCGGGCAGCCTCCACATCGAGTCGCATCCGGCCGCCGAGGAAGGCATCGGGATCCAGCAGGCCCAGAACCAGGTTGGCGTCAGTGACCGTTGGCAGCTCTCCGCCACGGCCATAGCAAGCCGGTCCCGGCCAGGCGCTGGCGCTCTCAGGGCCAATCTCCAGCAGGCCAAGTGAATCGACGCGCGCGATGCTGCCGCCACCGGCACCAATCTCAATCATGTCGACTACCGGCAACTTGACCGGCAAACCGCTGCCTTTTAGCAAACGGTCGGCGCGACCCACTTCATAATCGGTGGTGATGGAAGGTTCGCCGTTGCGCACTACGCAGGCTTTCGCGGTGGTGCCGCCCATATCAAAGGCCAGCACCTGATGTTCATCGTTCTTACGGGCAAACGCGGCAGTCGCCACAATCCCGCCTGCCGGGCCGGATTCGATGATGCGTGTGGGATAATCGGCCGCCACCTGCGGCGCCATCAAACCTCCGTTGGAGCCCATCACCAGCCAGTCACAGGCGAAACCGCCTTCGCGCAATTTTTGCTCAAGCCGCGCCATATAACGACGCGCCTTAGGTTGCACGAAGGCATTCATCGCCGTTAGCACGCCGCGATCGTATTCACGGATCTCACGGGACACCTTATGAGAGACCGAGATCGATACGCCCGGCAGTTCACGGCTGAGAATCGCCTCGATTTGATTTTCGTGCTCAGGCCAGGCGTAAGCGTGCATGCACAAAACCGCCACCGCTTCATAACCTTGTGAGCGCAGTTCAGCCGCCAGTTGCACCACTTCTCGCTCATCAAGCGGGGTGACCACTTCACCGCGTGCCGTGACGCGCTCATTGACTTCATAAGCCTGCGAGCGTGTCAGCAGTGGTTTCGCCGGTGCACCGTTCAGGTCATAGATGTCATAGCGATACTCACGTCCTAACACCAGCACATCGCGGAAGCCGCGTGTCACCACCAATGCGGTTTTGGCGCCGTGACGTTCCAGCAGTGCATTGATCGCCAGCGTGGTGCCGTGGGTAATGGTGTGAATATCACTGGCGCTGAGTCCCGCCATCTCCACCAGTTGAGTCAGCCCGGTGTAAGCGCCCTCGGAAGGGTCTTCGGGCGTGGTCAGCGTTTTATGGCGAATCGCTTCGCCGGTGACGTCGTTTAACAGCACCAAATCGGTAAAGGTGCCACCAATATCAAACCCTATCCGCCAGGGTGACGCGTTTTTCATAGTGACCTCGAAATCCTGAGTGAGTACTTGTATTCAGTGCTTATTCATCAGCCAGCGGCTTGCCGGCGGTCTCTTTCAGATACAGCGCGCTGATCAGCGTCAGCGCTGCGGTGAAAATCACCATGTAGCTGGGGATGCTGGCGATACCGGTCATGCCGATTAGCCAGGTCATCAGCAGGGGTGCGGAACCGCCGAAGATCACCGTCGAGAGATTGAAGCCAATGCTGTAGGCGCTGTAACGCACGTTGGTCGGGAACATCTCTGCCAGCGTGGCCTGAATCACGCCCGCGTGTCCGGCGAAGGCGAAGGCCAGTAGAATGGATGCCATGCAGGCCAGCGGGAACATACCGAGCGTCAGTAACCAGAAGCACGGCCACGCCAGTACGGCCATGGCAATCGCGGAGGCAATTAACAGCGGCTTACGGCCGAGACGATCGGAAAGCCACGCCATCAGCGGGATGGCACCGACGATGGTTAACAGACCGCAGGCCGTCACCATCAGGCTCTGGATCTGCTGGAAGTGCATCACCTTGTTAAGGTAGGTCGGCATGTAGACAAACAGGATGTAGTAACCCGGACCGTTTACCGCGGGTAACGTGATTGCCAGTCCAATCGCCTTCAGGTGACGTTTTGAGGAGAGCACTTCACGGAGCGGGTTACGTACCACGCGGTTGCTGGCCTTCACCATCTGGAAATGCGGTGTATCTTCAATGCGGGTACGGATGTAGACGCCGATCAGCGCCATCGGAATGGCCAGCAGGAATGGCACACGCCACATCCAGCTGTTCATGGCATCAACGCCAAACACATTGATTAGGCCGCTGATTAACAGACTGCCGAACAGCAACGCAATAAACGATCCCATTACCAGCGGTGACATCACTACTGCACGACGATGGTCTTCCGCATATTCCGCCACGAAAGAACCGGCTCCGGACACTTCGCCACCGGCGGAGAACCCCTGCACGATACGCAGTAGGATCAGTAGTGTGGGTGCGGCCCAGCCGATGCTCTCATAGCTTGGCAACAGACCAATGGCGGCCGTTGCCAGAGAAATCATCAGCAACAGGATCGCCAGCAGTTTTTGGCGTCCAATTTTGTCGCCGAGATAACCACAAATCACGCCGCCAAACGGACGCACTACAAAGCTCACCGTGAAGCCGACATAGGTGAGCATCAATCCGGCGTCGCTGGTGTTCATGTCACTGGCGGCAAACACAAGTACCAGTGAACTCACCAGCAAGCCGTAAATACCGTAGTCATACCACTCTACAAACGAACCGACTCCACCTGCGATTGACGCGCGGCGTACAACATTGTTCTTGGTCTTTCCATCCTTCGGCAGTGCGTAATTCATTGTTGCGGCATGTGATTTCGTCATCTGTTTTGCCCTGAGTTAAGCGTGGTTAATCCCCGGAAGGCCTTTAACGGTAGTGGCCTGGCTTTATTTATATTTACGGGTCACTTCCGCCGTCATTTCTGCTTCACGTCGGGCAACTTCGCGCACTTCAGCCAATACCGTCTCCGCGCGCCAGAAAGGAATGACAATGATGCCGTCGTCATCACCCACCACGATATCGCCTGCCGCGCACACCACGCCGCCAATCGCCACCGGTTCACCGATCACGCCGGGCCCATTTTTGAACGGACCGGCAGGGGAAACGCCGCGACAGAAAGTGGGTAAGCCTGTGGATTCAATTACTTTGCGGTCACGCACTGCGCCATCAATCACCTGTGCGACGGCGCCAGCATGCTGAAATCGTTGGGTGAGCTGTTCACCCACCAGCGCACGATCAATGTGGCCCTGGCCATTGATCATCATCACATCGCCCGGCTGGATATAATCCAGTGAGCGAATGACGGCAGCGTTATCGCCGGGCGTGACCAGCACAGGAAAAGCAAAGCCGACGAACGCGGTGTGGGTGGTGACCGGAACGATCCCGGCATCGCACATGTTCAGTCTTTCCATCGCATCGCCAATATTGGCAACGGGAAAATCAGCGAATGCTGCAAGCCATTTTTTATCTGGACGGTTCCATGCTTCTGGAATACGGACGTAAGCTGTTTCAAGTGCCATGCCAACCACCTTTTAAATGAAAAGTATTTATCAAGTGAGAATGTTTTATCACTTTTAAATTTGCGTTAGCAATACGTTAATCACGTTAATAATGGGGGGTGCGAGCTGAGCTTAGGAATGTTTCCATGAAAGGGTAATTACGTATTGACTTGAAACTAATGACTATTTTTCTTTGACGTCTCTGTATAAACGGCAGCCTGAATTTATAAATTCATTTCTATATTATTTTCTTATGGATTTATTTTGACATAACGCACAAAAATAGCGCACCAATGGTTAAATATGACGATTGCATCACACTTATGGTGCATAAAATTATAATTGTTTAGCTATATCTCTCTTTATAATGGCTATTTTCCATTACTAAAACGCAGATCAACTGCACCGTTTAAGGGCAACCTTCATTGAGGTGAATGAATCTTACCGCCTATCACTTATTACTCGGCAGTTCGTCGGGTAGCTTTCTCTTTTATGACTTAAATTATCATTTTCAGCGTTCAGAACGATTTTGTTAGCATTTTAGAGCATGGATTATCAGAGTCGCATCGCGATGTTAGTATTTTCGCGCTATAGTGCGGATAAATTATCGTTTTCACCTGGATGTTAAAGGATTCAGCCGATGCTGGTGGGATTTAAGGCGCTCTGCAAGCGCTATCACATTGAACTGGTTCAGCCACTTCGCGTGGAATCGGCTATTGGCACGGTTCGCGCCACCCATGAGAACCAGGGACACATCGAAAAGCGCTATCCTCCGAGCTATCAACCTGACGATAGCTTCTCAGGCCATTTTGCGTTTGGCCTCAAATATGAAGAGTTCCATCTGGAGTTTTTTGCCCGGCTCTTCGCTGCCATCGGCCCTGAACCGATCGAAAGCTGGTGCCTGCGCGAGCCCTTTGGCCAATACGCCCGCCGTACCGGTTTTCTCTATGAATGGCTAACAGGTAACACGCTCACCAACGTGTCCGATGTCGCTAACGGCGGGTATATTGCGGCGATCTCCGCGAAGGACTATCTGACGCGAACTTTAGCAATCAAGAATAAACGCTGGCGTATCAATGATAACTTACCCGGCTCGCCAGACTTTTGTCCTGTTATTCGCCGCACGCCTGAGATTGAGAATGCCATTGCCTTTGATGTCACGGCAGCACTGCATGAACTGGATGATACCTTTGGTGCCGATGTTCTGCTGCGAACCGCCAGTTGGCTGACCTTCAAGGAATCCCGGGCCAGCTTTTTAATTGAGAAAGAGGCTGAACAGGCCGATCGTATTCAGCGTTTCGCCCATGTTATTGCGCAATATTGCGGCCAGATCGATGACCCGCTCAGTGATGAAAGCCTGCATATTCTGCAAAGAGGCATTCTCGGTCACGATGCGTTGGGACTGGGGCTGCGTCGCTCGCCGGTGTTTGTCGGACAGGCGACCATGCGCGAAGACATCGTGCATTACGTAGCGCCGCAGTTTGAAGATTTGCCGCAGTTTATGCGTGGACTGCAGGAATTCGAACTCGCCACGCGTGGTGCAGAACCCCTGGCAAGAGCAGGCGTGATTGCTTTCGGCTTTGTCTATATTCATCCAATGCGCGACGGCAATGGCCGTATTCATCGCTTCCTGATTAATGACTCGTTAATTCGCGACGGCGCCATTCCTGAAGGCGTTATTCTGCCGGTCTCTGCCAGTATTACCAGCTCGCTGGATTTCCGTGTTGGCTATGACCGCACGCTGGAAGTGTTCTCTAAACGCCTGATGCGCCGCTATGCCACCTCATGCCATTTTGGTGAGATTGTGACCTATGACGACGGTACACCGAGCAACTTCACCTTCGCCGACTACGAAGATGCGCGTTACGCCTGGCGCTACCCGGATTTGACCTCTCACGTGTTGTACACCGCGAAAGTGATTGAGCACACCGTGCGAGTCGAAATGGCAGATGAAGCCAGAGTGCTGACAATATTCCAGAAGGCGCAGGAGAGGCTGAAGGAAGTGCTGGAGATGCCGGATCAGGATGCGAATCGGATAATCCGATCATTGAAAGAGAATGGCTGGCAGGTGTCAGGAAAGTTGAGAAAGGAGTATCCGCCGCTAGAGGATACGGCAAGGGCGGAGAAGATCGTTGAGGCGGTCAAGTCGGCGTTTGACGAGGGGAGTTAAGAAAAGTTGGGTTGGACGCAATTCTGAACATAAACGCCCTTACAGGAGAACTGCATGCATCATCTTGATGTGCAAGTGTTGAACGCAGCACTGGCATGGGCTGAGGAGCATCCGGTGTGGCTATGTACGGTGCTCAGTACCTTTGGCTCGTCCCCGCGCCCGCCAGGCGCAATGATGGTGATCAGAAGCGATGGTCGCTATTGCGGCTCGCTGTCGGGCGGGTGCGTGGAAGAGAGCTTTATCGCCCGAATTGGCGACGATATTTTTTCCTCGCCCAGCCAGATTGTTCGTTATGGAGACGGTGGCTTTGAGCCGGACCAGGCGCTGCCCTGCGGAGGCGCGCTGGACATCCTGGTGGAAAAGTTGATGCCGGTTAAAGCGTCGATCGGCTACCTGCGACAGATGATGTCAGCGTTGACGGGGCCGCATTCCGTGGTAAAAGCGCTGACAATACCCGAACCGTGCCGTTCGCTGCTACCTGGGGGGTATCTGAGCCGGACGCATACTCAGGTACAGGGCGCGAACATCGTGCTGACGTTGTGCGCCCCTCCCAGGGTGGTCATTGCGGGCCTCTCCAGCGTCGCACTCTACTGCGCGAACTTTGCTCAGGCTTTAGGGTTTGAAACACTGGTATGTGAGCACCGCGAGGATGTACTGCTGAATCTGGCCGATCAACTTGATGACTCTGTGAAGTTAATTAAGCAGTTTCCCGCTAGCTACCTTGAACGTGAAGGGTGTCACTCAGGCACCGCGATTCTTTCCCTTACCCATAACCCTCGCATCGACGATCTCACGATGATGGAGGCTGTAAATCTGCCCGCTTTCTATATCGGCGCCATGGGATCGCAGAACAACAGTCTGAGGCGAAAAGAGCGGTTAGTCAGGATTGGCGAACTGAATCCCGAAGAAATTAACCGGATTCATGCCCCGATTGGGATGGATATTGGCAGCAAAACACCCGCGGAGATCGCGCTATCCATTATGGCCGATGTCGTTAGCCACAAAAATGGTTTGATGGGCTCAGCGCAGGACAAGGATGGCGCATCGTGAATATTGCCATTCTGGTCATGGCCGCTGGGTACAGCCGTCGCTTCAGGCAATCCGGTCGGGGAAATAAACTCGCTGCGGTAATGCAGGGTAAGCCAGTGCTTCAGCATACGCTGGATAATGTGCGGGCTACTGGTCTTGACTGCTATGTGGTGGCTCGGCCTGATGACAGGCAACTGCATGCGTTAATGTCGGAAGAACGCATCGTGCGCTGTTCGAGTGAGGGGCTGGGGGAATCTATCGCGGCGGGCGTGAACGCCACAGCAGATTATGACGGATGGTTAATTACCCTGGCGGATATGCCTTTTATCCAGCCCTCAAGCTATCGGGCCATCAGTGAAGCGCTGCGCGACTCCCGATTGGTACGCGCACAAGTCGATGGAATACAAGGTCATCCCGTCGGTTTTCAGCGATCTTTTTACTCTCAGCTTTGTGCATTACAGGGAGACAAAGGGGCGAGGGAATTGCTAAACGCTGATGCTGTCACGTTTGTTGACTTAACCGATCGCGGCTGCATCACGGATATTGATACTATTGAGGATATTACGCGGGCTAATCAGGCTGAATGTTGATGTGGCTAAGAAACAGACGCTGCACGGACTTGCAGACCGCACAGCGGGTAAATTTATTTGGCGAACGTTAAGCGGTCTGGGGTAAAGCTGCTAAGAGTTTATCCAGCGTAACCGGATAATCTCTGACCCTGACACCCGTCGCGTTGTAAATCGCGTTCACAATGGCTGCACCGACACCACATAATCCCAGTTCACCCACGCCTTTGGCTTTCATCGGTGAAGAGACCGGATCGGTATCATCAAGAAAGATGACTTCCTGCTCGGGAACATCCGCATGAACGGGCACCTCATAGCTTGCCATATCGTGATTCACAAACAATCCCAATCGGGTATCCACCGCCAGTTCTTCCATCAGCGCGCCACCTAATCCCATTGTCATCGCGCCAATGACCTGACTTCGCGCGGTTTTGGGATTGAGTATTCGACCTGCCGCACAGACGGCCAACATGCGGCGTACCCGCACTTCCCCTGTGTAAACATCCACGGCCACCTCAGCAAAATGCCCGGCAAACGTGGATTGCTGATACTGCTGATCGAGGTCGCCAAACTCAATCGTGTCTTCTGCCGTCAGAGTGCCATTAGCCGCTGCCGCAGAAAGCGGGACGCTGCGATGACCTGAGCGAACTTCGCCCTCCACGAACTCGGCATCATCAGGGTTGATGCCGAGTGCTGTTGCTACCTGTTCTCGAAGCTTGACGCAGGCGGCATAAACGCCTGCCGTCGACGTGTTCGCACCCCACTGACCACCGGACCCCGCTGAGACCGGGAAAGCGGAATCTCCCAGTTTCACTGCTACTTGTTCAAGGGGCACGCCCATCATTTCTGCCGCCGTCTGGGCGATGATGGTGTAGCTACCGGTGCCAATATCCGTCATGTCGGTTTCGACGGTGACGATGCCATGCGCATCCAGGTGCACCCGAGCGCCAGAGGGAGCGAGGAGATTGTTGCGGAATCCAGCGGCTACGCCTAAGCCCACCAGCCAGCGCCCGTCTCTTACCTGGGCAGGCAAGGGATTGCGCTTTTGCCAGCCGAATTTATCTGCACCGGTACGCAGACACTCAATCAGCTGGCGGCGCGAGAAGGGGCGTTTGGCATCAGCGGGATCAACCTGAGTATCATTCAGAATGCGGAATTCGACGGGATCGATGCCAGCTTTCTCCGCTATCTCATCCATCGCCATTTCCAGCGCCATTAACCCTGGCGCCTCACCCGGCGCGCGCATCGCATTGCCTTCCGGCAGATCAAGCGTTGCCAGACGCAGGCCGGTCAGACGGTTAGCACCGGCATAGAGGAGTTCCGTCTGTTGCACGGCGGTCTCAGGGGTGCCGTTCGGCAAGTTACCCGACCAGCTAATATGCGAGATGCCCGTGATATGCCCGGATTTGTCGGTACCGATGCGAATATGCTGGTGCGTCGCGGGACGATGAGTGGTGTTATTAGGGATCATCGGCCGGGGGAGCATCATTTTTACCGGACGTTTCACAACGCGAGCGCCCAACGCTGCCAGCAGGGCATCACTGCGCAGAAACAACTTCCCGCCAAAACCACCGCCAATATAAGGCGACAGCACCCGCACTTTTTCCAGCGGCAGGTTCAGCGTCTTCGCAAGATCGGATCGGCACCAGTTTATCATCTGGTTCGACGTCCACACCGTTACCTTGTCCTTGTCCCACATGGCCATAGAAGCATGCGGTTCCATGGCCATGTGACTCTGATCCGGCGTGGTATAGGTTTCATCCAGCACAAACGCCGCTTCGCGCAGGGCACGATCCACATCACCCACGGTTTTATCCGGCGTATCTTCCGGTGGCGTCGTCACGGTGGGTATTTCATGAGCAAGGCTGTAAGCGCCTTCTTCTTGCTGATAACTGACCTCTACCAGTTGGGCCGCCGCACGCGCCTGTTCAAACGTTTCAGCGACAACCAAAGCAACGGCCTGATGGTAATGTTCAATACGGTATTCAGCCAGCAACGTTGCTGTGTTCATCTCCCCCTTGCTGAGTTTGCCCGCATTTTTGGCGGTAACAACGCCTAACACGCCCGGTGCGCTTTCAGCGGCTTCGGTATTAAGTGAGGTAATTTTACCTTTGGCAATCGGGCTACCCACCACATACCCATACGTGACGTCAGGCGCCTCATCATGCCATTCATAGGCGTAAGGCGCGCTGCCGGTTGTTTTTAAAGGCCCATCAATGCGATCAAGCGGACGGCCAACGTATCTGAGCTGGTCGATGGGATTAAAACCGGCGGGTTTCTCAAATTTCATGCTTTTGCCCTCGCGTCTGCCAGCACTGAAGCCAGAGTGCGCTTCGCCAGTACCAGCTTGAATTGGTTATCCGCCGTAGGATGTGCATCCTCAAACAACTTATCGAAAACCGGCTGAGCACCATTGGGCAGTTCGCTGTCTGCCAACGCCCGTCGCCAGGGTTGATGCGCCACACCCCCGACGGCGATCCTTCCTGTGTGATCACGCTTTACGATGGCCGCTACGGAAACCAGTGCAAATGCATAAGAGGCGCGATCGCGAACCTTACGGTAGATATGCGTGCCTCCCACTGGCGGCGGCAGGACCACCGCAGTGATAAATTCGCCCGCATTAAGCACCGTCTCAAGATGAGGCGTCTGACCCGGCGCGCGGTAGAAATCATTAATAGGAATCGCGCGCTCGCTGCCATCCGGGCTGACCGTTTCGATAGTTGCATCCAGCAGACGCATTGCCACGGCCATGTCGCTGGGATGTGTTGCAATACAATCTTGACTGGCTCCGATAACAGCAAGCTGGCGGCTGTAACCCCCAAGCGCCGCACAGCCGCTGCCGGGCAGACGCTTATTACAGGGCTGGTTGGTGTCATAGAAATAAGGACAGCGCGTGCGTTGAAGCAGGTTTCCTGCCGTCGTCGCCTGATTGCGTAACTGACCAGACGCACCTGCCAGTAACGCGCGTGAGAGCACCGCATAGCCCGTCCGCACACGCATGTCTGCGGCAAGGTCGGTATTTCGCACCAGTGCACCAATACGCAGTCCGCCTTCGTCGGTGGGTTCAATCTTATCCAGCGCCAAACCGTTCACATCAATGAGATGAGCGGGAGTTTCGATCTCCAGCTTCATCAGATCGAGCAAATTGGTGCCTCCGGCAATAAACCTGGCACCGGGATTTTGCAGCGCGCGCGTGGCGGCTTCCAGGGAAGAGGTGACTTTTTCATAGCTGAAGGCTTTCACGATGTCTGACCCTCCGCGTATTCATCAATGGCGGCGAGGATGTTGGCATAGGCCCCGCAGCGGCAGATATTACCGCTCATGCGCTCGCGAATTTCATCTGCATGTCGTGTCGGCTGTGCCAGCAGGTCCGGGGAAACGTGGCTGGGTATGCCGTCTGCAATTTCCTTCAGAACCGCCACGGAAGAGCATATTTGTCCCGGCGTGCAGTAACCGCACTGATAGCCATCATGTTTGATGAAAGCAGCCTGAAGCGGGTGCAGATTGTCAGGCGTACCCAGGCCTTCAATGGTGGTGACCTCAGTGTTTTGCTGCATTACCGCCAGTGTGAGGCACGCATTAATGCGTCGCCCATCTACGATAACGGTACAGGCACCGCACTGACCATGGTCGCAGCCCTTTTTGGTTCCGGTGAGGTGCAGATGTTCGCGTAGAGCATCCAGCAGAGTGGTGCGGGTATCCAGATGGAGCGAACGTTCTTTACCATTCACTTTTAAACTTACCGGCATCATGGCGGGTGGGGGTGTGGTAGCTAGCGCGTGCTGACTTGATGTGGTCGCAACTGAAGCGCTATTGGCTGTTGCGGCGTTTTCTCGATCACGATCCTGCTGGTGGTTGACATCATGTGGGGTGCTCATACCCGGCCTCCAGTGACAAAATTAGGGTGCCTAAGGCACCTCAGTTTATAAGGTTTTTGTAAGCACTAAGCATAGACGTCAATTGGACATTACGGGTGTGGCGGGCTATTTCTTCGCAGAAAGTAAGCGGAGCGAGAAATAAAACAACTTTTTATATGACCGATTTTAGAAATATACCGTATCGCTTATAAATTTGATTTCCCCGCATTGCTTGACGTAGCACTTGAATGTGCCGTAATGATGATTTGATGAATGGGGAAATCGTTATGTCGTTGCCACCCTTTCTCAGAGCAGAGGAACAAGTCATCATATACGATGGTATTTGTAAGCTGTGTAACGCCTGAGTTATTTTTTTGATCACTCATCGGATCGATCCGAAAATTCGCTTTGTCGCCATCCAAAGTGAGAAGGGGAAAATGTTACTTAGATACGCAGGTTTGCCTGATGAAAATATTCGAACAATTGTTCTGATTAACAAGAACCAACATTGGCTCAGGTCTCAGGCCATTTGCAGGGCAATGGCATTTATGCCGTGGCCCTGGAAGGCGCTGTCTGCTATTCGATTTTTACCCAGTTTTATATCTGATTTCATTTATAATCGTATTGCACTCAACCGCTATCGGTTATTCGGTCATTACGATGATGTTCATGAGATAGAAGGGGATTATCCTGGCAGGTTTTTATGAGCATTAATGATTGATGGTGATACTAATTTGTCGGTTCTAAACTCAAATATCGATGGCTCGACAGGGGCATGCTACTGGAAATTTAGCCATCAAAAATCATTGCCAGAATTTAACTGTATTATTAATTGGCAGTTTCGCCGTAAAAGGAAGGATAACACTCTGTACTATTTGAATATTATGCGCCAAGTAGTTTTTCACTAAATCAGCACTTTAATAAAAGTACTATAATAAATGTACACAACGGATGTTATGTTTAAAACTGTAGAATTGCTGCCCCATTAAGATTGGCGGAAACAAGTCAAGAAAAGTAAATCACTTTTTTCATGATCCTCAGCGAAACGGTTTCGGCTATTTTCCCGCATACGAAGATTAATCTGGAAGAACGGAATAAAATGGGCGGCTACCAGCAGTGGTTTTGATGATGATCTTGTCGTAAGGTGATGATATTAATGATAAAATGTGAAAAAATCGGGGGCGGAGGTTACCAGGCACTCTGTTGTAGACGCTGGTATCCTGCAGAAATACCGCCTGATCGTTCGGGAACAGGACGGCAGGGAAAAAAGTGCTCACGTAACCGTGAGTTAGATACAGATATAAACGAATCCGCACCACGGCGTTTCGGACCAGATGTTAACAGGGGCCTGCCTGATGAGGAGGGAGCCAGAACAGGTATGAAAGCCGGGTACCTCAGTGAAGGCCGGGGAATAGTCATAAACGCCCGGCCCCATATTATCTGTATCATTGCCCCTGTTTCATCTGCATGAAATATTACGCACAGCGTTAACATAAAGAAATGAGACTGTAATGAATTTAAAACGATTATCCGTCATGGTCAGTATATTATCCTTCATTGCGCCGGTTTTTATGCTGAGAGCTTATCTGGGATACTTCGATAATGCGGGCCTGCTGACAGCAGATATAGCGAACGCCGGCATACTTAATGGGGTATTTATTTTTATCTCATTGAGCGTTACGGCCTTTTCTGTTGTTATATTTTTACCATCCGTTGCTTATGGGGTGATGGTTCCTAAAGAAAACCGCCATATGTGGAACTATGAAACCATTAAATCCAGGGCCGGAATAAGCATGGTGTTTAATGCTGTTTACTCATCGCTGCTGTTTTTTTATATGGCCTATTTGTCATCGGAATATAAAGCTTATGGGCGGCTGACGGCTTGGGTTGCCCTGATGGGGTTAATTTCCGGCGTGACGCTGATTAATTATCTTTTTTTGCGCGATCCTGTTAATCAGGTTGTATATTATAAAGATAAAAAAACCAGAATTAAAATCAAAAGCCTCTGTTTTTTAGCCTACCCGGCCGGCGGGGTGTTCATGATCCTGCTCAACTGCTATGGGCTGGTATTACTGATTAACTCAGTGAATCATGAAAAAGTCACAGACAGCTTTAGCGATTTTGTCAGGATGGCATCTGTCATGATATTTCTCTGCGTAATTAATATCGTCCCAGGCATCGTTTTTTCACTCCTTCACAATCGGACCACGTTTGTGAAGGCCGCATGTACTGCGATGGTATCAGCAGTCATTGCCCTGAGTTTACTGGCTTCAGTCGTGACCTCCGTTGTTCCACTGATCATTAACAGGACCATGACCTTTACCGGTATTGCTGACTGGAAAGTCAGACGCTATGTTATCGACGGATCCTCATTTCCTGAAAAAAGATTTAGTGAGAACGTCTGGTATACTGAGCAGTCCGGAATAAAAGATAAATTTATCGTGAAGGGAGTTATGGTGTACTCGCTGAACAACACCAGGCTGCTCTGCCCGGAAATGATTAAGCCGGTTTACAGAGACCGCATACACTTTGTTCCCTGGAGCAGCCATTATGACAGCGACATTGCTAAAGAACTCGAAAAGGCCTCGGTAGCGTGCCAACCTTTTACGGCGGGCGGCATAAATCGGCTGGCAGACATTGAATGAGCTGAATCATAAGGTCTGTACCCCCTTCGCTGACATTCAGGGTGACAGAGTCACGGATACGAGTTGTTGGAGAAAGCACAGAGAACGGGCATAAATAGCGGCGGAAAATAGGTCTGTCGTGAATACCTTTCCACAGGGAAGATGATGGGCTCGCCAGCTGGCAGGCGTCCGGTTTATCCGCCTCAAGGATCGTTTTTTCCCCCCGCCGGGTGATATATTGACCGGCAGCGTCGACTTAACGCTGGCCCGGAAAGTGTTGTTTTACGGGGCAGGCGCTTCCCCGTCACTATAAGCAGGGATAAGCCTATGTTTCATATGATATGTTCCGGATGGAATGTTATTGCTAAATTTTTATCAGAACATGCAGTGTAGATGGGGGGAATATGTTTTCAAACAGAACAATACAGGAAGTCGTAAAGAGCATTCAGTTCCGGACAAACAATGAGTTTGATGACTTTATTATTCATTTTGAACTGAGCGAGGATATAGGTGGCGGCTCTATTGCAAAAAAAGAAACGTCGCTTGTGAAATACCTTAAAGATAACCCGGGGGTCAAAGGGCCGGATAATTCTGACTTGGTTGTCGAGATAATTGAATACATCCTTAAAAAGGACGCACGGTCTTATTCCTTATACAATAATCTGGAAAACCTGAATAACGCCCTTAAGCGGGACGGCTATGAGCTCACCGACACGTCCGTCAGAAAAACTCTTCCGGGTAACGTGCCGGTTGCCAGGTCAGAAGACCGTTTAGCAGAAATATTGAAAAAGCATGGCTTTACCACCGCAGCAGGGCACTACGATCAGGCCATTGCGTCTCATGGCCGGGGGGAATGGGCTGCCGCGAACAGTCAGCTCCGTACTTTTGTGGAAGAGTTTTTTGACAGAATTCATGACGTCACTCAGGCAGGAAGCGGTAAATCGTCCCAGCAACGCCGGCAGGAGTTAGCCAGCGCGGGCTTCTTCAGGTCTGAATATAATGAGTTCTGCCACAACGGAACCGGCTTTGTTGAGGGGTTCTGGAAGCGCCTACATCCTGAAGGATCGCATCCCGGTCTCTCTGAAGAGGCGGATTCGACCTTCCGTCTGCACCTAGTACTGGTGGTGATTCACTATTATGCCGAACGTTTTGATAAAACGTCAGGCTCCCTTTAACTCATCTGTTATGAGCGATATATGGACATACCCGACTTAATCAAACAACTGAAAGCAGCTAAAGTGATCACCACGCTGGTAGGGGAGTTTACTTTCAGGCAGCAGATTGGAGAAGGCGGAAACAGCAACGTCTGCCTGTACGTAAAAGAGGGGAAAGAGTTTGCGGTAAAATTCTTTTCAAAGGGCACGGAAAACCGGTCTAAAACGGATCGGTTCATTGACGAATTTTTCGGCATGGCACAGATACCGTCACATCCGTGTATCGCCGAATATTTTCATCTGGACACGGTGACCATCTCAGATGAAAAATTTCTGATCATAATCATGCGGCGCTACGCATCAGCCCTCAGGGGAACGCTGAGTGGAGAAGCCGATGAAACCCTGTATGTGGAAAAAATGACGGCGCTGTTTGAGCACCTGCTTGACGCTATCGGGCACCTGCACGCGCATGGCATCATCCACCGTGATATCAAGCCTCAGAATATACTCATCGACCGCCTGAATAATCGCTTCGTTCTGTCCGACTTCGGCATTTCAAAATTTGATCCGGAATACGTGGCGAGAGAAGCTGAAACAGAAGAGGGCGAGCGGCTGGCCAATTACCGTTACTGTGCTCCGGAGCAGCGGGGGCATAGCATTCCGGCATCTTTTTCCAGCGACCTCTATTCACTCGCTCAGGTGATGCAGGAATATGCGACGGGCGACATCAACCAAGGTGGAGGAAGAACCCCCGTGAGGTTCCAGAACTCAGAGACTCTGCGGATTATTGACAGGGTGATTGCAAAGTGTCTTATGCATAACCCGGCAGAAAGGCTGCAGAGCGTACCGGAAGTCAGAACGTTCATGCACACGGAAAGCGAGGCCTTTAAAGCCGATATTCTGTACAGGGCGCAGGAAAAGGAGATCTCGGAAAAATGGGCTTTTCTCTTTGCATTCAGTAACGCCATTGCAAAAGGTTGCCCGGCCGTCAGGCAGGTTGGTGAAATCACCGACCCTGGTAAAATCCGTCAATTCCTTGAGTATGTCGACGCGACGCTTGCCATTGATTCCGGTAAAGAGATGCTCTGGATGGTTAAATCTAACGGCGGGGATCAGAATTATTATGGCGCTGAGCACATCCGCGGGCATGAATATGAAATTAACTTCGGCGGCTTTGCGCATCAGGCTAATATTTTTAAAATCCTGGTTCATTATGACTCCGGCAGGCCTTACAGAAACTTCTTTGTGATCCTTACCGGAAGCCTGCCCCCTTTTGAATATACAGACTGCAGTGATTTAACGGTTAAGAAATGCAGGCCTCATCTTCCTCATTTAACGGATGAAGCGGTTCAATGGAACGGTCTCTTCCTAGACCCCGCGGATACCGAAAATCCTTATGTGGAGATTGAAGGAACGGTACACCAATACGACAGGGCCACTTTCAGGCATCTGAGTCGTTTTATCGCGCCGGAAGCACTGTTTGTCTCGCCGGAAGGCGTAGCGGATTACCGGGTGATCAGTCAAAACCAGCTGGCAGAGAGGCTTTTAAGAAGCTGTATTGCGCAAAAGACATTGAGTTCGGCGTCGGTCCGTCAGTACTGGAACGGGATAGGTGGCCGGCTCGCCCACTGGATAAGCAGCAGAAACTGAGTCTTACGAAGCCAGTTTCTCCGCCGGCTTTATTTATTGTTGATGCGGAACACGCTGGCCTTGTCGCTGTAAAACGCCAGCGGCTTGCCGTGCTACTCAAGGTAACCGCGCGTGGCTTCAAAGTAGGTGATAGTGGACTCGGAACGGACGAAATGAAGCTGCATCTGGCGACTGGTCGCGTTATCCACATAAACCAGCAGCGTGCAGGCCGGGCCGCGTTCCTCGAACCAGTGGTGATCACAGCCGTCGTTCTGTATCAGCTCGCCGACACAGGCGCGCCGGTAGCGGGGTTGCTGAATTTTAGGGGCACGATGCCTGCGCGGGACCCAGAGACCTGACTGTATCATCAGCTTGTGCACGCTCTCTTTAGACAATACAACGCCGTGCAGTTCGGTCAGCTTCTCGCATGCAAGTGTCGGACCAAAGTCTGAGTAGCGCTCGCGGATGATCTGAACCGCACGTTCAGCAAGGCCTGCTGGCAGCTGATAGTTGCTGGGCTTGCCGCGCCGCCGATCAGCCATGCCCAGCGGACCGTCTGTAAGATAGCGCTGAAGCAGGCGACGACAATGCCTGTCGGAAATACCGAGACGCTCAGCAGCGGGATGGGTTGTCAGCTGCCGGTCGACGACGTCCTGAATAATTTTAAGCCGATTAACTTCGTTCATTGTAAAAAACTCCGCACCAGAATCCGTCATATCAGGATCCTCAGCAGGTAGCCCGACACGGTCAGGCAAACTTAGATGACGGAATAAATATCATATTAATCAATGACTTGTCCTAGTTCATGTAATACTTATTATGTTAAATAATGTGGTTGTCCAGTTCTCAACGTCCCACCTTTTCCTTCCATAAAGCTACTACCTAAGCTAGTGGTTGCTTATGATGCAATAACGTTCACATTAAACTGTAGTAGCAACTGGGTTTTATTACTGTAACCCAATACGGGCACGTCTGGATTGGTCTTCAGCGCCCGCCATTTCGGACCCCGCATATCGGTATGGAATTCCAGCGTTCGTGTGACGTGGTCAAAGCGGCGCAGCACCAGCGTCCGCGCCTGCGGTTTGCCTTGTTGAGCAACGGGCGCCATAGTTAAGAAGTGAAAACCGCTGTTATGATCGTCTGCGCCGGTTTCCAGAGTTTTCCAGCAATCTTCATCAATCTGGTCGAAGCTTAATGGCATATGTTGTTCCTATATGCTGGATTAAAGGTCACGGGTGGACTTTACAAGGCTAAGGTAATTGCCCTGTTTGGCACAAATTTTTAGAGACGTTATTTCATCTCAGTTTTATTATAATAGGTAGCCTAATCTAGGATATTTGCCTAAAATTAATTTATTATGTTATGTCTGTTTACCTCACAAGGATTCCGTGTAATTGAAAAAGTGGCTTTATCCATTATCCATGTTTTTAATGGGCGTTATTTTTACATTGGCGGCCCTCTTTGTGCTGATGGCATTTGACAGAGTCATTCCAGCAAGTCAAGAGTATCAGCAGGCATGCCCTAAACTGTCTGAGTCACAAATCAAATCCAGCTTTATCAATTCCTGGTTCAGAATGGCCGGTAAAAGTGAAAGTATGGAAGCGATTGGTTTGTCGAACATCAGGTTTGAAACAAACCCAGTGTTTGCTGACAATAGCTGGTCTGGTGAGTTGAAGGTGGTTGGGGAAAAGGGCCACTATTCAGCGAATGTTATATTGGATTGTTACAACGGTTATTTCGACTACACCGGCCCATTCGATATGGTTCCGTGACCACGTTAAGCGTGAAACTCATTTTTTCGGCTCGGGAAACCTAAGAGCATAACAGGTGCACACTGATGTGCACCTGATAATTAAATCTGCTTCACCGCAAGTGTCGTTCCTTTGAAAAGTGACGAAACGCTGGTTGGAGCGACCCCGTTCCCGTAAACATTCACTGTCCTCACGACGAGGCCTTTTCGAAGGCCTATGGACTGACGCCTCCCAGGTGGCTGTGGCGTCGGGTCCGGTTGTAGAACACTTCGATATAATCAAAGATAACAGCCCGGGCCATGTCCCGGGTTTTATAAATCCGCTTTCTGATGCGCTCTTTTTTTAGCGAACTGAAGAAGGATTCTGCCACTGCATTATCCCAGCAGTTGCCGCGCCGGCTTATGCTTGGTGACAGGTTATTAACCTGACAGAACCGTCGCCAGTCATCGCTGCCTTACTGGCTGCCCTGGACGCCCTTCTTAGAGTCAAGCCGTTATCGGGATGCTCTCGATCTGCCTGTTTTGATTTCGCAGTAATGTATAAACTTCCCGTGAGATATATCGCTTCAGGCACCGTATTGCATCCATTTTTGTATACCCTTCGGCTACGCGTCGGGCAAAATATTCCTTCGTTTTGCGTCAGTTCGTAATCGACCAATGGCGATGATATGGAGAGCACTATTCGCAGCACGATCTCCACCCCAGCGCAGAATGGGGTCGACTCTGGTTATAGTGTATGCGCCTGGCCTCGATTTTGCACCGGGCATCCTCCATGGACATAAACCAGTTCTCGTTCAGGCACTCCTGGCGCAGCCTGCCGTTGAATGATTCCACTGTGGCATTATCCGTGGGCGTACCCGGCCGTGAGAAGTCAATCTGGATATCACGTTCGTACACCCATTTATCCAGCATTTTTCCCGCAAATTCAGAGCAATTATTCGTTTTCAGGAGCTGCGGTAACGGACGTCTCAACGCGATGATATTCAGCATCTCAGCCACTTCTGAAGATCGCAGGTTCTGGCCTACGCAGATCCCCAGACATTCACGCGTGTAGAGATCGAGTACCGTCAGCAGGCGAAGCCGGCGACCGTCAAACAGCGCATCGGAGACAAAGTCCATCCCCCATACGTGATTGGGATACAGCCCCTGCGGCTGGGGTTGACGTTTCAGCGCAGATTGATTGCGGCGGGGGCGTTTTAGCCGCAGCGATAATCCCTGCTCGCGATAAAGCCGGTAAATACGCTTGTGATTATCGCGCCAGCCTTCCCGTTTCAGCATGACGTGAACCCTGCGGTAGCCATAGTGGACGCGGGTTTCGGTTATCTCCCTGATGCGCAGTAGCCGCGCGCTGTCGTCTGCCGCAACGGAGCGGTAACGGTACGAACTGCGGCTGATCTTAAGCGCGAAGCAAACCTGTCTTTCACTGGCACCGTAGCGGGTCTGCAAGTCCCTGACCCACTCGCGCAGGCGTGCCAGCGTCAGCTCTTTTTTGCCAGCACGTCCTGCAGCTTATTACCAATATGCGAAAGTAACACATCCCATTGATTCAGTTGAATATTTAAGCAAGCCTGGCGTTCATCAATAGCAGCAATCAATCTTGAGAAGTCAACTGTTGTACTACAAACACACTGGGCTTTCATTTTTAAATACAGTTGGGTTAAATCCGAAGACTTAAGAAGCCGAAAAGCTGCTATCGCAAAGGCTAGAAACATAAAATGGGTATTCAGTGATACTTTGCACAACCAGAAAAACCTTTTTCATCTTCAACTTAGGTGGGAATTAAGGGCGTTACTGCCATAACTACCCCTTCAAACGAATGCTCTCTCTGTTTTATTTATTCAATCGCTGCTTAGAGGTCACAGTTACATCAGCTAAGTCAGCCTAAATGTCCGGAATCCTGCAGGTGCTGCCGAATCCTGGCTTTTATCAGATCCAGAAATTTTGCCGGCGTTGTTCCCCAGTTTTCAGGGACGAAAGAACCCCGGTAATGCGCCCTGAAATCAGCCTCCAGGTCATCACACTCCTTCAGGAACAAGTCGATATCATCGATGACAGCATGTTGCATCCCCTTATGCGATGCGGCTAGGTAGGCATCTATTTTGGGATCGATATCGTCACTGTCGTCAAACAGGTCGTAGTCCTGGCCGAAGTAAATGAAGATAAGGTCGTCGAGTGCGCTGATATTGATTCTGTCCACGTTACAGCTCCGGAAAGGCGGTGAGTACGAAATAAGGCTTACCGTGGTAAGGCCGGAACTCAAGAGAGACCCTGACGCGATAGACGGTGGTCGCCGAGGTGGCACCCCGCTTCACGACGATGCCTGTTGGCTGCGAGAATGCTCGGGACATCACCATTCTTGCGCGTAGGTTCGGCGGAACGTGCTTCACCCACATCTCAATCTGTCGGCGGTTATCCCGCACGACGGCGGAGATAAGCTTCTCAGCCTCATCTGTGGTTCTGAAGCTACTTGCTTCATCCAGGTTGGCACGGCGTCCGAGCCTGGCAATCAGCTCCTCTGGTGTTTTCCCAACATGTCTTTCGAGCGTGTGGCCGCCAGCGCCTTTCACCACGACCGCTTCGTGATCGGCTAACCGAATGCGGCCAGCACGGATGGCTGCAATTCTCACACCGCCGATCGCCAGAGCAAACGACATCGGCACGGCCAGATCGACGGTCGTGCCCACGTACATGGCCGTGTTCCGGTCAGCCCCCAGTTTTTCCGCCAGCGCGACCGCTGAGTTGTAGGTGTCGGTTGCGACCGACTTCCCTGTCCAGACCTGTCTGAGCGAGGCCTGGATGGTATCGAGGCTGTGGGTACCCACCATGACGCAACCGGCTTTCGTGAGCATGGTGGGTTCGGGTACCACGCACATCGCACCGGCACCAAACATTTCGGCCACGCCACCCAGTAATCCAAGACCACCGTACAACCGGTTGCTGAGAGTCTCTCCCTCGCTCACGGTTTTATCAGACATCACTGCGGCCATCTGCACGGGTGACATCGCCAGTACGATACCGGACTCGTTACTCATCATGCGCTCCATTGCCTGAGGTCAGTAACTGAACAGTACCAAAAGAGGAGAGAGAATATTAAGGAAATTGTCCGATAAATCCTGCTCGAAGAAGGAAAGCCAAATCGTGTGCTAACATCCCATGAGCCCAGATGTACTTCAACGGCGTATGTGCCCTCCCCTCTCAGAAAATGGAGAGAAAAAAAAGAAAATAAAAAGAAAACTTTACGGGCCCGAGCCGATCGGAAACTGCGCGGAGCGCGGCGGGAAGGCTTAACAGGGGGGATTGGGATGTTAGCTGAAGATAAGTACACTGAAATTTAGTTATAGCTTTGAGGTTACTCCTCTCTTATGAAATAAAAGATGGGTTTTCCACGCTGATTATGCTGACCTCGGAAGGCTGTGGCACCGCAAGTGAAGGTTATTTCACCCACCGTGCTTAAGGTAATGCACAACAGTGGGAAATCCTTGTATAAATTAATTTTAAGTTGAATCCTTTAGCACGCACCAAGCAAGTGGCTAATTAAGAAGGAATAACCTAATTCTTTAATAACGACATCTAGGCTTAAGCCATGCCTAAAGTAAAGTTCGGCTTATCGTATTCACTCTACATACAAATGCCTAATTGGTCACCTAAAGGGCTACGAGAACATCCGCCCTTTCCTTACTTGTTCATCATCAACGTTATGAAATAAAATGGACTCTTATAAGCAGTACCGGACATCATAATTATGTTAAATTTCATATCTCTATACGCACCCGCTAGCTATAGGATGATGCCGTTAGCTGATCATTAATGTCTTTAGTGTATGTTTATCAGGCCGTAATCAAATACTCAGTGAAAAACTCAACCACAGTTAAGAACATCGTGCACTGAGCCTCCTCAAACTGCTATCCACCTGACCTTTCCTATCTACCTGCCTATAGTTTATTAACCCTTCATCTTACTCAGGCTGCAAACTGCTATGAGTGCAGCAATTCGAAACCTGCTGATTATTCCACTGCTATCCATTACGTTTAGCCAGTCAAGTTACGCAGCAGATGGCCAACGCATTAAACAACGTGCGGATTCAGTTCTTACATTGATGAGCTATATGGTTGTTCCGGACATAACGGCAAGTGATCTGAACATCGGAACGGGAACCAATGAAAGCAATGAGCTCAACATTACCCAGTTTGGTGGTGGCGCAACATTAAGTGAAAACTTTCCTATATATCTCGAGGGAGCAATGGGTTACAGCCGCTACGATCCCCAGTTTGTCGTGAGTAACGGCACTGAGACACGTCGAATACCGACGAAATGGAACAGCCTGACGGCAACAGGAGGTATTGGGTGGGATTTCCATCTCTTTAAAGACCATCTGGGTGGAAACTGGGTGATTCGCCCTATCGCAAATGTCATGCTGGGCACTATGGCCAGCGACGCTCGTATAGGTGCTTGGGTAATTGATCGGCGTACCAACGCAGATTTTGATTTTCTGGACGGGGGAAGATTGAACGCCTATGGTCTCGGTGGATCGCTGATGCTGGATTATGAATTACTCTCGGCCGCTCAGGATATTGACATTGAATTGCGTTATTCGGGTATGCAATTGCAGACATTCAGTAATACCTCAAAAGCCGTGGAAGGACAGGCGAATGCCCAAAACCTTGGGATTTATGTACGCCGTAGAGCACCTATTTCAGACTGGACGCTTTTAAAAAGCCCGGTACGATACGTTCTTGAAGGAGCACATACAGAATATCTCGGAGATCAAAGGGGAAAACTCGGATTTGACAGCTTAAGTTCAATCGGTGTTGGCATCGAACTGGACAGCAGTCATTACCCTGTCTTTATTTCACGAACGCGACTTGTGGCGCGCTATATGTTTGGCAATGACACCAGTGGCTATGGAATCGGATTAGCAATGAGTTTTTAGCGTTACCAAATATCTTAGACCGGCCCGGATTCAGCGATAAACGTTTCGCGCAGGATGACTTCCTTCATCGTAGGATCATCTAAAAAACTCATCTGGAGCTCTGATGACTGTTTAGTCCATAAAATAGAGTTATCCTGCAAAGTATTACATTGGCCATCGTCATTCAAAAAAAATGACGATGGCATGTTAAAATGATGAATTATTTTGATTGGTTACTGTTGCTGACATTCGTATGCTTTTGTCATAATTAAAAATTATGATTATAATCAATGTGTTACAAGCATGTATCTTAAGGGTACTTATAAGGCAATAAATACCAATAAATTTCACTTAACAAAGATTCATTTGTGAGTCATCCTACCAGTCCCCTTTAATGCCGAGAATAATTATAATGAAATATACTTACTACATCAGCATATCTAAAGTCGGTAACACTCATCATGTACTGCATAACGGTACTTGCCAGATTTACCTCAGCAATAAAGAAGATATGATCGCGCTGGGACGCCACGAACAGTTTATTGTTGCATTAAATCTGGCAAGGAATAACTTTCAGAAAGTATCACCCTGCCCTAAATGCATATTAAAAAGACGATTGTATAATCTTGCCGCCACTAAACGAGGGCCCATTCCGATTAAACATCTTCCTGACGCCTAGTTTGTCTTTTTGCAATACCCCACTCTGTTAAGCGTGAGCAGAATTCATATGGATTCTGCTCATACTACGCTTTACAACAGCGATTATGCCCAAGATATACATTATTTGCTACACTGTTTTATGAATAAATTTAGGGTGTACTGCTGCTGACAACCATCATATCATCCTGTGAAGTACGGGCAAGTTCGCTTGCCCAGACACTATAATCTGTGCCCTTCTATTCAATACTTGAAAGCATGGCGCACATATCAGAGAGCTGACTCAGATGAACTTGAGTAAAAATCGGACCGGTTTTATTTCAAGTATTTTCTGCCAGATGCTTGGGAGATTGACTATTCCAGCAAGGGCAAGCAGCACGAGAATGATAATGGCCAGCAAAGCGGTCAGGACGACAATGAATCTGAATATATTCTTCTGTATTTTTATTTGGTGATCTCTAAATGACAACTCTTTTTCATACTCCACAACAGTATTGACTGACTTACTCTGGATGAAATACACCCTATCGGACTCATTCAAATCTCCCGTAATCACAAGAGAATCCAGAAGTAATCTCAACTTCACCTTATACTCTTCCTTACGGATGTGTTTATACCATAAACGGCCATGAATTAAGCCTAATATTTCTGACTCATTAAATCCATTATTTTCACGACCAGGCCTGAGTTTTATATATTCACTTAAAAGTAATTTTAATATAGCATATCGATCGTGACTGAGGCTTCTGGTTTCAGAAACAAACTTCGAAACCAGAGCCCCCTTCCCCCTGGAAACGAGTTTTTTGATGAATAAAATCTTCGTATAATAATCGAATGCAAAGAGCAAAATATTATTATAAGTTGATGAACTCTCCTTTCGGTAGTGAATTATCTCACTTTTCATCTCGGCGAGCGTAGGAAGATCGACGTTTAAATCTTTATTACTTTGTGTTTCCAGCAACACGCCATATCGTTTTCCGTCAGCAGGGTTGTCATTTACCCCATTCAGGAAAAACTGGACATCATCGATATCTCGGAAATATACCGTGTAGTAGTTATAAGGGTCATCAGGTTTCTCAGTTCTGTTTGTCAATGTCGGGAGATGCTTTGACCAGATTTTTATTTTTAACTTCTGGATGAAATCTTTCAACATACTGTACTCTCCGCAGGAGTGCTATGTGACTCATAAAAGCAGTGCTGGTTTAAGATTATGGATGTTTTCCGAAAAAATATTTAATGCATTGAACTATCTGTATTAAATATTTATCGCCGCACAGATGGAAAACCAGATCATGTTATCGATTAAAAAAGCATCTGTTTTTGGTAAGCATATGAAGAGTATAGGTGGCCCTAAACCAAAGATAGAAATAACATCCCCCATAGGGCAATGCCACTTCTTCTCTGGTCTGATTTGATTAACATATCCTCGCGATTCCTGTATTCCCATTCATCCTACTTTCAACCAGCGATAACGAGAAATTTCTGTCCCCCGTTTTTATAGGGTTAACTTCCTGACAATTGTTAGGTCTAAGCGACAAGCCACTGAGTGGTCAAGCTAACCGAATGATTTGTCGGAAAATACCCGAAGTCAGAATCTGTAAAAATAGTCAGCCATAACCCTAAAAGATGTAACTAAAGTATTTCAGTGCTCTGATATTATTTGGAACAACCGCATTAATGAATCTGCACATTTGTATCATCTTGATAGCGTTTTTCCGAAAAAATGCCACTCTGTTTTAATGTGATATTATAACAATAAAGGTGCATTCACAATCCATCTTCATGGTTAACCTATTGAAAGTGTTTGATAAAAATCAATCACTCAGTTGTTTGGTTTTGAGTGAAATAATTGATCAGCATCAACATTACTTAGATTAAAAAATAAAATTCATTAGTAATGATTGATTAAGCCCAGCGGTGTACTACTTTTAAAGCGAAATGTTGCGAGTCATTTCCCATTTCGCCATGTACACCCTATCAGGAGGAAGGATCGACTCTTGATAGGCTTCTTTTCAGTCATTTAAATTCAGACGTTTAGGCATATTTTCGAGGACAACTATGAAACTGAAGCCACTAATTGTTTGCATGGCGCTTGCCGCTTCACTTAGTTCAATTTCACTCGCTCAGGCTGCAGATGAATTGAGAAAGGATGCCGCAGGACCCACCAAACAGGCGAACGATGCTCTGTATAATCAGTTACCTTTCAATGATAAAACTGATTTTACTGACGCTCATAAAGGATTCATCGCTCCACTTCCTACTGCGGTAATCAAAGGTGAAGCTGGAAATGTTATCTGGAATCCGGAGCAATATTCTTTTATTAAAGAAGGAGAAAAAGCACCGGATACAGTCAACCCCAGCCTGTGGCGTCAGTCTCAGTTAATTAATATCAGTGGCCTGTTTGAAGTGACTGAGGGTGTTTATCAAATCCGTAATCTGGATCTCTCAAACATCACCATTATCGAAGGTAAGAATGGTATTACGGTCGTCGATCCACTGGTCTCGGCAGAAACGGCCAAAGCAGGTATGGACCTCTACTACAAAAACAGAGGTAAAAAACCCGTCATCGCGGTGATTTATACTCACAGTCACGTTGACCATTACGGTGGTGTACGCGGTGTGGTTGACGAAGCGGACGTCAAGTCCGGAAAAACCAAAATCTATGCACCTCAAGGATTCATGGAAGCCGCCGTAGCTGAGAACATTATGGCCGGTAACGTGATGAGCCGCCGTGCCAGCTATATGTATGGCAACCTCCTCAAAGCTGATCCAAAAGGCCAGGTTGGTGCTGGATTAGGTACAACCACTTCAGCAGGTACGGTAACGCTGATTGCGCCCACCGATTACATCACCAAAACCGGTGAAAAGCATACAATCGATGGATTGACCTATGAATTTATGATGGCACCGGGCTCCGAGGCGCCATCTGAAATGCTTTGGTATATCGAAGAGAAAAAGATTATCGAAACGGCAGAGGATGTCACTCACACCCTGCACAATACCTACTCACTTCGCGGTGCCAAGATTCGTGAACCGCTGCCATGGTCAAAATATATTAACGACGCCATTAACCGCTGGGGTGGAAAAGCGGAAATTATTCTTGCTCAGCACCACTGGCCAACCTGGGGAAATGATAACGTTAACAAGTTACTGAGATCACAACGTGACCTGTATCGTTATATCAATGACCAGACCCTGCGTATGGCTAATGAAGGCCTGACACGTGATGAAATTGCCGCCAAGTTCAAACTTCCACCGGCTCTGGCGAATACATGGGCGAACCGGGGATATTATGGTTCAGTGAGCCATGACGTGAAAGCAACCTACGTTCTTTACCTCGGCTGGTTTGACGGCAACCCAGCAACCCTTGATGAGTTGCCACCAGAAGAAGGCGCGAAAAAGTTTGTCGAGTACATGGGGGGCGCTGACAACATTCTGCAAAAAGCGAAAACTGACTATGAGCAGGGCAATTATCGCTGGGTCGCACAGGTGGTCAGTAAAGTCGTGTTTGCCGATCCCAACAACAAAGCTGCACGTGAACTGGAAGCGGATGCGCTGGAACAGCTGGGCTATCAGGCCGAGTCTGGTCCATGGCGCAACTTCTACCTCACCGGTGCACAGGAGTTACGCAGCGGTGTGGTGAAAGGACCCACGCCAAATACGGCCAGCCCGGATACGGTCCGAGCTATGACCCCGGAAATGTTCTTCGATTATCTGGCGACACACATCAATGGGGAAAAAGCCGCCAATGCCAAGGCGACGCTGAATGTGGACCTTGGCAAAGACGGTGGCAAGTATAAGCTTGAACTGGAAAATGGCGTACTTAACCATACGTCCAACTCTCAGGCTGACAATGCTGATGCAACTCTGACCCTCAGCCGCGATACGTTGAATAAGATCATCCTCAAGGATGAAACCCTACAGCAGGCTCAGGACAAAGGAGAAGTTAAGGTCACGGGAAATGCTGACAAAATTAATGAACTGCTGAACTCAATGGATAAATTCGAGTTCTGGTTCAACATCGTCACGCCGTAATAACCATACGGGCTATTCAATTGAAATAGCCCGTTTCATAAAAATACGCAGGTCTGCTGTTTTCGGACAGCATTGTCCCTTTGAATACATAAAGCGCTGAGCGCCTTCTTTTCAATCACCTTCTGCTTCATTTTATCCTGGATGATCCTGTGGAGGTTTTATTGTGTCAATTTACAGTGACGAGAACAGTCACACGATTTTCGGCAGAATGCGCAACAGGCTGAGAGGGTATCGGGCCTGTTCCTTGATTTTGCTTATTCTGTCCTGCGCCCTGTATTATTATCTTCTCACGACAGATGGCTTTCAGGCATGGCGCATTTACTCCCGTACTCTGGTTGCCGTCCACCTGCTTATATTTGTCGTCATTGAAAACGTCCAACTGAATCTGTCTCCTTCGGCCGGGCAGGTACCTTCACGATCATATGAAAATGAAAAACTGTTTAAAAGATGCTGGGGAAGGTTAAGGACTTCAGGGGTAAGAAACTCGGTCAAGTATTTGTATCAACATACTTTGACCTCTCTGCTTTCGGTTCTTGCCATTTATCTGGTAATTGAAAATTTCAATACTGAAAGTGCATTGCCCCCGATTACAGTCGGATTAATACCCATTGTATGCGTACTGGTCATCATCTGTTTTTCAGTGCTTGTTATTGAACGCATGCTCAGTTTTAAGTCGATTCGTCAATGGCCCTGTCATTCAATGGTCACTGGCTTAACGCGAGTGCTGTTAAGCATACTCCTGCTCATGACGGTGGCATTAGCTCTCAACAATTACATTCCCACGGCCTCGCTTTGGGTCGTGTATATTGCGTGCGGCATTATATTTTTGATTGCAGTAGAATTCATCTTTCATTCAGTCGCGCATATCTTCATCCTGCCCCGCGAAGGATGGTCCGCGCCGTTCCTTTGCAGAAGCATGGTCGCTGAGTGTTATCACTGGCCACTTCATCCCCTTCTTTTAATCCGGAAAAAAATCTATCAGCACTTTGGTGTTGATATTGGAAAGATCCAGGCATTTGCATTAATGGCGAGAATTTTCACCCCCGTATTACTTGGGATCGTTTTCGTGGGGTGGTTAATCAGCGGACTTCATCAAATTCCTCTTTCTCAGCGAGGGGTATACGAACGATTTGGACAGCCTGTTAATGTCTTGCTCCCGGGTATACACATTGGTTTGCCATGGCCCTTCGGGCGGGTACGTCCAGTCGATTATGGCGCGGTTTATGAGTTGCAGTTAAGTGATGAGCGACCGTCGTCTAACTCCTCTGCACCTCCGGTTCAGGACCGTATTGAGGGGCCAGCTCCGCAGGACAGTTGGCGATTGTGGGACAACACGCACTCCACCGATCAGGCTCAGGTTATCGCCAGTTCCATCGGGGATAAACAGAGTTTTCAGATAGTGAATATGGACATCCGAATAATCTGGCGGGTTGGCCTGCAAGATGCTGATGCCATGAATAGCCTGTATCACGCTGATGATTTGCCCACGACGATCCAGCGAGTCGCCCGGCAGGTCCTCACGCAATATTTTGCTCATCAGCAGCTGGATGTCTTACTGAATGAACAACGCGCAGGTATGTCTGTAGCGCTGAATAATGAAATTAAGCAACGCCTGAGAAACCTCAATTTAGGTGTAGAGCTTCTCTTCACTCGCATCGAGTCTATTCATCCGCCTGCTGGGGCAGCCAATGCCTATCATGGTGTGCAGGCCGCCCAGATAGCAGCAAATGCGCTGATTGCGCGAGAAAAAGGCTACGCAGCTGCGCTTGCCAATGACTCCCAGCGCGTTGCACTGACTGCCATCAATACATCTCAGGCGTTTTCACATGAACAACAGGCTCTGGCAAATAATGCGTTGACCCGTTACAGCGCTGAACATGATTCGTGGGAGATCAATCCGCAAGCATTTATTAATGAAAGGCGTTACCAGATTCTCAGCAAAGCACTGTCGCATACTCCGCTGCTTATTCTTGATGATGAAATTTCGGCGCACCATGCGCCCATCCTTGACTTAAGACAGTTCTGGCAGACATCTGAAAGTAATAAATAAAGGGCGGCGCATAATGAAGATCCGGACAATTTCATCACCCGTTGAGCCAAATAAGGTCGGGATGATGAATCAGAACCCCAATGGCAGTTCGCGTCAGACGAAAGGTGGATGGAAGCGATATTTCGTCGCCGCAATGCTGATTATTTTGACTCTGCTTATCGCGTGCCTGGTACAGGTTCCTGCGGGCAGCGCCACCATCATTACGCGCTTTGGCAGCCCCGTCAGGGTTATTTTAGATCCTGGACTGGCGTGGCGCCTGCCCGCTCCGTTCGAAACTCCGATGGAAGTTGATTTGCGCAGTCGTTCTACTTCCAGTGGGCTTCAGGATGTGGGAACCCGTGATGGCTTAAGGATTATTGTTCAGGCGTGGGCCATCTGGAAAGTCGATCCTGATGAGGCACATGTTCTGCGTTTCATTCGGGCGGTTCAGAATCAACCTGAAGAAGCGGCACGGCAGATTCGTACCTTCATCGGCTCTTCTCTGGAAACCAGTACCAGTAATTACGCGTTGTCCGACATCGTGAATACTGATGCGAAAAAAGTAAAAATTCCTCAGCTTGAACAGCAAATAAAGGTTCAGCTCAAGGAGCAATTATTAAAAAGTTACGGCGTTGAACTTGTCGATGTGGGGATCGAGCGACTGACCTTACCGGCGGTCACTCTGAACGCGACGGTTGACCGGATGCGTGCTGAGCGCGAAACAATAGCGACGGAACGCACCGCAGAAGGGAAAAGGATGGCAGCAGAAATCCATTCAAAAGCCGACAGGGATGCGCGCGTGCTTGAAGCAGATGCTTCCGTCAAGGCTGCAACCATTACGGCTCAGGCGCAGCGTGACTCTGCCGCCATTTATGCTAAGGCATATTCACTGGATCCACAGCTGTACAATCTGCTTCGTTCACTTGATACGTTGAGTGATGTCGTAAACAAAAGTACGCGAATTGTACTCAGTACCAACGCTGCACCATTTAAAGCGCTGGTGCAGCAGCCCACTGATGCGGAGCACCCCGCACAATGAGAAGCCAATCTGCTGGTTATTCCCCGTGGGGACAATCTTATCGTATCGCCTTTTACGGCTTGTATGCCGCGACGCTTTTGGCTGCTCTGGTGTGGATCTTTTCAAGCTTTCATCAGATCCCCCCTGATAGTCAGGCGGTTGTTCTGCGCTTTGGTAATCCGGTTGCGGTTGAACATTCCGGAGTCCTGTTCGCCTGGCCCAACCCGGTAGACCGGGTTGAGGTGATCCCCGGACCTGCCCGCATTCTTCAGCATGATGTGCTGCCCTTGCAGCGCAGCCAGCAATTGAAACTCCTCTCTCCCGATCAGTATGACTCTGATGCAGGCGCGGGCGCCGGCTATCTTCTGACCGGTGACGCAGGTGTTGTTCAGTTAAATATGCAGATTTTTTATCGCATCAGCGATCCGCTCCGATTCGTCTTACAGCGGCCGCACATCGCTGCGTTGATTGACCGCCTGGCCCAGCATGCTGCTACCCTTGTCAGTGCCAGCCGCGATTTGGACACTATTCTGGTTGCCCGACCGGAATCGGTCCAGAACGATAGTGACTCCGCACAAGCACGCTCAAAATTGCGCTACGATCTAAAGCTAAAGATTCAGCAAGATCTCGAACAGTTGAACGAAAGTGGTAACGCGCCGGGTATTGAGATTGAACGTGTTGATATCGCGTCTTCATTACCCTTTGATGCGGTTCCCGCCTTTGACTCCGTGCTGACTGCCAGCCAGCAAGCAGAACAGAATATTGCGCAGGCACAGAACGAAGCAACACTTCGGCTACAGCAGGCCCAGCAACAAGCCGACCGGTTACTACAGCAGGCGGACGCGACGAGCAGTGAAGTGCGCGCTCAGGCAGAAGTCTCAACGCAAACCATTACAAAACTTGCGCAGGCGCGTGCTGACGGTTCAGCCGTTGGCCTGCTGCCAAGGCTGTGGCGGGAGAAAATTACCCGCATCCTTTCATCTGCTGGGCAGGTTATTACGGTGACGCCAGGTGACAGTAGCCAGTTGCTGTTACAGGGCCCTGCGCCTGACGACGCCTCACCACCTGCCTCTTCTCAGAAAATTTACGGGAGCTTCCCATGAGCCACCAGTGTAGCCATGGCCATATCCATCCCAACTTCAGCCAGGGATTGTTAACACCTGAAGAAAGACGCCGTATGGCCATCCAGCTGACGCTGGCAATGACCACTGTGGGCCTTATTCTGTTGAGTCTGCTGTGGCGGACGTTATCCCCGGCTCAATCTGCTATAAGCGATCTGCTGGCCGGTGTCGCGTGGTTAATTGTGGCTGTTCCTGTGTTTCGCGCGGGCTGGCACAGCCTGCGACATCCAGACCTGCATGGTGTAACCGATTTGTTGATCGTGCTGGCGATGCTCGGTGCCTGGGCGCTGGGGGATTTAATTACTGCCGCACTGCTTCCCGTCTTGATGATTTTTGGCCATATCCTTGAAGAACGAAGCGTTATGGGAACGCGTCAGGCGATTGCGGGCTTAACCAAATTAACGCGCAGTCGCACCCGGCGTTTGCTCAGTGATGGTACGTTTGAAAATGTTGACAGCTTATCGCTGGTGGTTGGCGATACAGTTGAAATTCGGGCCGGCGACAGCGTCCCAGCTGACGGCAAAATAGTCAGTGGCAATGCCAGCCTGGACGTGGCTTCTATCACCGGAGAATCCGTCCCGCAGGAGGCTGGGCCGGGCAGTCTGGTTTTTGGCGGTGCCATAAACCTTAACGGCCTGCTGCGAATGGAAGTGACTCATACCGGTGCACAATCCACTCTAGGAAAAGTGATTGCGCTGATGAAAGATGCCGAACAGGCAAAACCACCCATCACGCGGTTGCTGGAGCGGTACGCCTCGCATTATTTAATTCTGGTTCTGCTTATCGCCGCCAGCACCTGGTTTTTAACCTACGACAGCCAGGCCATGTTAGCCGTTTTAGTGGCCGCCTGCCCTTGCGCACTGGTGCTGTCCGCCCCTGCCACCGCCATGGCCGGCATCGCGGTGGCCGCCCGCCACGGCATCCTGATACGCAATGCCGCTTTTCTGGAAGAGTTAGCGGATGTTGACGCCCTCATCATCGATAAAACCGGCACGTTGACGCAGGGACGCCTGCACGTCGTGGATTCCCTTCTGGTCTCTGGTGTGGTTTATCAGGACGTGCTGGCACTCGCTGCGGCGTTGGGTGCAACCAGCAGCCACCCGGTCAGTCACGCTCTGGCGGAGTACGTTAAAAAGGAACATCAGCCTGCACTGAGCAACGTTGAAGAAAAGCAGGGGTTGGGTGTGGTGGCCGAAACGCAGTCAGGCATCGCGTTAATGGGGCGCGCAGACCTGTTTGCCGCATACTCCGTTCCACTCATTCCCGCACCGGATCATGATGGTCCAATTGTCGGGCTGGCACATAACGGCCAGTTTCTGGGCTGGCTGCTTCTGGCAGATACTCTCCGGCCCGAAGCGGCAGAAGCACTTAAATCACTGGAAACGCTGGGTATTGAAAGGCGGTTGTTGCTAACGGGTGATCGGCTCTCTGCCGCCAATCAGGTTGCTCAAACACTTCATATCAATGAAGTCATCGCGCAGGCCCTGCCCTCGACAAAGCTGCATGAAGTGCAAAAAGCAGTTAACGCAGGTTGGCGTCCGCTGGTCGTTGGCGATGGCATAAACGATGCGCTTGCGCTTAAGGCTGGAGCAGTGGGTATGGCGATGGGTGCAAATGGCGCTGATATTGCGATGGTGTCTGCTGACATTGTTCTGACAGGAAGCGACCTCAGAAGATTACCCACGGCGATAAGGCTGAGCCGCAAATGCCGCAGGACTTTGCTGGTCAATGTCTTCATCGGTCTGGGGTGGACGCTGTTGATTGTTTCTGCGGCGGCACTGGGATTACTGGGTGGGGCCGGCGCGCTGATTGCCGCCCTCTTACATAACCTGAGCACCTTAATGGTCCTGGCAAACACCGGCCGTCTGCTTCAGTTTGATGAAACTAAATGACCATGCAGTCGTTTCGGTTGAAAAGAACAAATTTAAATCAATAGATTGGGAGTATGAATGAAAATACTTATCTTAACGACACTGATAGTTTCCTCGATGTCTGCACTGGCATCACCTTACGACAATCTGGCCCATGCCCTAAATGAACAGGTGATGATCAAAGATTTGCGAACGCATTGTGATATTCCCCCAACTGTTCCCGACGAAAAAGTGAAATCCGTCTTCCTCAACAGCCAGATTAACCATCAGTCGCTCAGCGCCGCGGGTAGCGCATTAAAGGACGGGCGTCACGACCAATATCAGACATCGATTGAGAGTATTCGCTGCCCAACCTTTGTAAAACAATGAGGCTACCTTCATGGATAAAAGCGGACAGAAATCGCTGTTACGTGCTTTCACCGTCGCGAGTTTGGTCTACGCAAGCCAGGCGCACAGTAGCGGGTTGTATTTATATGAAATAGCCACGGAGGACACGGGTCTGGCGGGTGCGGGACAAGCGGCACGAGCTCAGGATGCCTCAACATTGATGACCAACCCGGCGGGGATGACGCGTTTGCCGGATAACATGATAACCGGTGGAATACAGGCGCTCTATGGGGATACACCCTATCGACTGGATGATGATGCCGGTTATCAGGGCAAGAGCCCCGGTAATACCATCGGCTGGTTCCCTGGCGCTAGCCTGTTCTACCATCATCGCCTGACTGATGACCTCTCGGCAGGTATCGGCCTGTATGGCAATTACGGACTGGGACTCGATTTTGGGGAATGGGCGGGCGACCGGCTGATAAAGAAAAGTACCTTAGTCGGAATGACACTCAGCCCTGCCCTGGCGTGGAAAATTAATCCTCGTTTGTCCTGGGGAGTGGGCTTAGGCATCAACTATGGCTATCTGTCATTAACGCGCAATGTCGGTGGCCAGGATGAAAAAGCCACCGATCATGACTGGGCGCTTAACTTCCGTACTGGCCTGCTGTTTGATATCACAGATAAGACACGTGTTGGCCTGAATTACACCAGCAAAACGGAGTACCATTTCAGTATTGATGGTAAAGCGCGTTTCCCTCAGTTACCTAATGTTGAATATACCCTACCGCTGTCTGCGCAGATCAACACACCGGATCAACTGATGCTGAGTCTGGTGCATGATTTTAACCCGCAATGGTCGGTCATGGGGGATCTTGGCTGGCAGAACTGGAGCCAGTATGGCGGCAATCAGATTTACGTGTCAGGAGATGCGATAGATCGAGATAACCGTCTGAAGGATACCTGGCACACAGCCTTAGGCGTTCAGTTCCGGCCAGACGATCGCTGGCGTCTGAATACCGGGGTCGCATACGACAGCAGCTTCTACCAAAATCAAAATGATGCCTCAATGACGATGCCCTCAGGACAGGCATGGCGCTTTGGTGTCGGCGCGCAATACCAGGTTACATCGTCAAGTAACGTGGGCGCGGCGTTTGAATATCTGAAAATGGACTCTTCTGGCGTGGCTTCACCGCTGCTGAAAGGTACTTATCATAATCCGGACATCTATTTCTTTAGCATGAATTACAGCTACACATTTTAATCAAAAATTTATAGCCTTCTGGGGGTTATATGAAATTACTTGCTTCAGGCATTATTTTCACCCTTCTCAGTTTGACGTGTAGTGCTGCACTTGCGGCGGCAACAGATGATGCCAGAGGAGATCATAAACTCGATGATGATCCAACGAAAATCACCACCAAGGCGGGGGTGTCTTGGTCGGACACCTATGACATGGATGACAGTAACGTCTCGTTTTCCGGTTCGATTGCGCTCGACAAGGCCAAGAAGCTCAATGCCCGCATCAACAGTGATGCCAGTGAGTGGCGTATTGGCGGATCATGGCTGTTTCCCGTGGGAATAGTGAATTTTAACTTTGGGAAAAATGAATATACCAATGGCGCCACGCAGACAAATTATTCTGTCGGCACTTTCATTCCCCTCAGTTACTTTGGCTTTGCCCCGGGAGGGTTCCAGATTTTCCCCATGGCTGGCTATACCTACAACACCGGGGAAGTCCGCGATTGTCAGCGTGACGATAAAGGTGCCTGTATCTCACCGCAATTCGCCGAAAACCTGTCACCCGAATCCAATTTTGAAACCATCACGACATCAGGGAGCAGTGGATACCTTGGCGCGTTTACGCTGAAACCACTGACGCCGGATTTAACGATGATTGCTTTTGCGGCAGGTTCGTACGGTTCAAAGAATGATGAGGGTGAGAACTATCATGGTTATTTTGGTGGGATCGGCCTGGGTTATTCAATTGATAAGCATAATTCGATCAATGTGATGACATTTATTATGGACAATAATACTTACCTTGATTCTCCTGATAACCGCTTTGTCCTTTCCTATAAATATCAGTTTAATTAACGTGCAAAGCATGACGTTTAAGCGTTGTGAAAAATCAGATATTCAACGTCTGTTCTGCACCCAAGCCCTGATAAAGAGGCTGGGTGCAGCGCTTCATTCCTCAAAACCGCATCTTCACGCCAACGGTTGCTGAGATGTTTGCTTCAACCTGTGTATCGCCCCCGCTGCTCCAGGCCCTGCCTATCTCAGAATAGGCCTGAACTTTTTGACTGACTGCCCAGGTTGCCCCCACGGCAGCTTCCGTCATGCTGTACTGCTGGTCGGCAGTGATGGTGGTGGTACCCGCATTATTCGCGGTATTGGCAAATTTAACCTTATCCTGACCATTGCTGAGCATTGTCCAGTAATTAACACGTAAGTAAGGTTTTACCTGACCATACCCGGTGTCGTAATCGGCCGTCAGTCTTGCACCAATGCGGCTTATCAGCGATCCATCCGGATTCACATCGACACGCGTTTGCGAGGCACCCTCAAGCGTAACGCTGTCAAAATCGCTGTACTGATAGATCAACTGCGCCTGCGGTTCTATCTTCCAGGTGCTGTCTCCCAGTTGCCATGGCCTGCCGATTTCTACAGACGCCGCGAAGGAGTTACCGTCCGGGTGCACCGTCTCCCGATTGCGGCCGTTTTTAAGATCAACGGCGTGATAGCCATACTGCAGCACGTTATCGACATAGAGTCCGCTTTCATCGGTCCAGGTGGCATAGCCACCGATATAGGTCGAGAACGTCGAATTATAGGCGAGGCTGTCTGTGTCGCCATTTCTGCCGGATATGGACGTATCGTTATCGAGGAATGTGCCATAGATACCGGCTCGCCACTGGGCATCCTGATACAGGTCCCCCCCTACCTGCATACCGTTGTAATTGGATGAAGTACGGCTTTGCAGCGGATCGTTGATGTGCTGATCAACGGACTTAACCAGATATCGCATCCAGAAACGACTCTGCTGATCCTCAGCAACGTCCGCGCGCCAGGGTTGCTCATCCCCAACACGCTGATGCAGCGTACCCAACACCGCTAAGTCAGCCTGACGGATAATGGCGCCGAGCGTATCGAAGCCGGGAACGTCGGGTCGATATCCCGCACGCAGGAACCAGTCCTCCCCTGCACCCTCAGCATTACCCGCAAACAGCTGGTATTGGTATGCGCCTGATAACAGAACATCAGCACCTATGGTAAAGGCATCTTTGGTCGTCTGGGCGGTAGTAGTCCCCCCGTTCAGGGCTTCGACCACCATGATGCCATCACCCTCTGTAGGCTCGCCTAGCTGGCTGACGTCAATGTCTAACAGCGTGCGCCCACTCGCCGTTCCCCCATCAATAACCAGCCTGTCGGCAACCCCCGGGCTGTGTTGCTGTGCTGCAATTTTCAGTGTGCCGTCACTACCCACGTAATTGCCGGTGACGGTGAGCGTTGACCCCACATCCCCACCCCGCAAATTGACGGTGCCCTGATTCAGCAGGCTGGCGACACGTTGGTTGTATCCGCCGGTATCCAGGGTGGCATTCTGGCTCACCACATGTGTCGATGCGGCGCTGAACGTATTTTCAGCAGCTGCCTGCAACGTGCCCTGCTCCACGAACGTCAGGCCACTCCAGCTGTTCGCACCCGCCAGTCGGGCAACACCGGTTCCTTGCTGCCACACCTCGCCTGTACCCGAAATGTCGCCTGGCAGCGTGAAGGTATCACTACGATCCAGCACCAGCGTGCCCTGGTTATCAATATTACCCGCCAGATTGCCACTGCTGCCGCCATTACCCAGTTGCAAAACCCCTTCACGGATATGGGTAGTTCCCTGATAAACGTTATCGCCCGACAGGGTCAGCGTGCCGCCTCCGCGCTTGGTTAACTCACCCTCACCCGAGATGACGTTGGTCAGGCCGGCATTGAATGCCTGGGTATCAATCGTACCGCCACCCTCAATAAGCGTGACGCGTCGGTCGCTGTTGAAACCCTGGGTGTAACGAAGAGTCCCGCCAGCCAGGGTAATGCCACCTTCGCTGGCGCCTGAATTTGTGTCCTCAGATACCTGCACGGCTCCCGCGCTGATCACGGTCCCGCCGCTGTAATGGTTATTGCCATTAAGCTGTAGCGTGCCGAGATCGGTTTTATGCAGCGCACCGCTGCCGACCAACGAGGCGTTTATCGTCGCGAGATAATTCGCTCCCGACGAGGTGCCGTCACCAACACGGATCTGCGTGTCGCCTGCCGCCAGGGTCAGGGCATCCCCGTTCAGGGTGTAACCGTCGGTCGTAAACTGCGCGCCTGTTATGCCCACATCACCCAGAGAATTGTCGAGAGTGACATTACCTGCCTCACCGCCAAACACCGCGAAGGAGGCATTACTGTAAGGTGAGTTATAACGGCCTGCAGGCGACGTCGTGTCAGTGGTCCAGTTGTCATTGCCGCTGCCGTTTTGCCAGACGCCGTCGCCGCCTTCAATAATGCCGTTGTCCTTCATCTCGCCTGCGTTGCCGCCTGTTCCATCCCAAAACCGCAGCTCTGCCCCGGCGTGGTTGACGAGGTTGACCTGACCTGCGATGGACGTCTGTACATAGAGATCAGCAGCAGCTTGCGGTGCTGCTCCAATCACCAGCTGGTTATTGGTCAGCGCCCCGCTGTAGTTCAGAACACGGTAAACACCGACATCAAAAGTCCCTCCATTGCTCTGGGTGATATTGAGCTGGCCATTCAGGTTCAGATCGCCATTAACATTGATTAAATCGTTGTAGGTTCCGCCAGTGGTGTAGGCTTCGCCAAACTGGTAATCCAGCTGCGAACCTTCGTTGAGCGTCAGCGCCCCCATGGTCAAGGTCCCGACGCTGCCAATGCCAGACCCTGCGGCCAGCCGACCACCGTTATCCACGGTTACGCTGCCGCCGATAGTGCCGTTACCACCAAGGGTTGCGCCGTTGTTGACCGTGGTTTGCCCTATGGCTGGCGATTGATCACCATTGATGAGCAGCGTGCCTTGCGATATCTGCGTTGTGCCGCTGTATGTATTATTGCCGGTCAGCGTCAGGGCACCGATACCGGTCTTGACCAGGCTACCGCCGTTGCCGCTGATGATCCCACTGATGGTGTCGTCGTGTCCCACATTACCTTCAAGCAGCGTGGCCGAGCCTAAAACAACATTACCCTCCCCCGAAAGCGATCCAATGCTGGTTTGTGCATCGGCTGCGCTGATATCCACCACACCACCACTGGCGTTGCTGATGGTGGCGTTCTCTGCCATAGCGGCATCGGCAACGACGGTCTGACCACTGTTGTTGATCAGGGCACTACCCGCATTGGCACTGTTGCTTAGCAGCAGGAATGAGGAGGCGTCGGTGTTGATGGTGGCACTGCCGCCGTTGCTGCTATCAGCCAGCTGCATCCGACCGCCACTGGTGAGGTTGAACAGATGTGCCTCGGCCAGCGACGCGTTGTTGAAATTGAGCTGTGCCTGATCGGTGACATTGATGGTGCTGTCCGTTCTGCCTAATGCACCCGTGATATTGGCATCAACGATCAATTGCCCGTTGCCTGATTTGCCTTGGATAACGGTGTTGCCCTGATAGGGGTTGGCCTGATTCAGTGCCAGCGTGCCGGTTGCCGACCCCGCAGACGTGTCTACAACGGCTAAATCCCCGTCTCCCGCAATAACAGAATCCACCATCAACGTATGCCCGTAGGCATCGAGTGTGCCGCCACCGGTGGTATCGAGGAAGACATTGCGGTTCAGGGAGAAATCAGCACCGGCTTGCAGTGCACCCGTATTTTTCAACGTTAAACTGGTCGCGGGTGCGCCCAGACTGGCGTTATCAGAAACCTGTAATGCCCCTCCCCACACCTCAATCCCCGCCGAGAAATCATTGACGCCGTTAAGGATTAATCTGCCCGCATCGGTTTTCAGCAAGCGTATGCGGTTGGTGTCGAGCGCATCCTGTCGCAGGCTGGCGTTAATGGTTGTGGTGACGTCACTACCGCTCGCGCCATCACCCACACGGATCACGTAGAAGGTGTCAGCGACAGATTCTCCCTGAGCCTGATAAGTGTTTGTCGGCACGGGCACGCTTTCGGGGAATGACTCGGTGACGGTGCTGATGTAGTTAAGTGCGGAGGCGGGATTGAGCTGGTTCAAAACATAGTTATCGGCTGTAAACTGCATACCGGAATTCACGACGCGACCATTGATATTGCTGATCTGAACTTCACCGCCAGTGCCCTGGAATATCGCAAAGGCCGTCTGAGACCAGGGGGCATTACCGACGCCACTGGCCTGCGTCCAGTTGTTGGTGTCACCGGCGATATTGGCTTTCCATATCCCATTCCCGCCATCTACCTGACCATTACCTGTCGTCCCATCGCCGTGATTTGCCGTGTCTTCGCCATCCCAGAACTGCAGTTCACTGGCGGGGTCAACAAAATTCAGAATGAGGTTTACCTGGTTGGCAATATTGGTCTGAATCGCATAGGTGCCGCCGTCGTTGGGTGGCAGACTGTTGATCTCCAGCGTATTGTTGACCAGCGAGCCAGCATAGTTAAACAGGCGATAGACACCCGGCAGGAAGCTGCCACCAGGAGTGAGTGCCACATCCAGCAAACCATCCAGCACTAAATTGCCTTTCACATTCACAAAGTCGTTCAGGCTGCCACCTGGTGTGTAGGCTTCCCCCAGTGAAAACTGACTGTTTGTCGTGGCGTTCAGATTCAGATTGCCATTGATGGTCAGTGTACCGGTGCCGTTATCGCCGGGCGTCAGTACGGTATCATTAGCGAAGGTGACATCCCCTCCGATGGTGCCGTTGCCCCCCAACGCAGAGAAAGCGGCAACATTGGTCACCCCTGTCGCAGCAGACTGATCGCCGTTAATCAGTAACGTGCCCAGGTTTACCGTCGTGCTGCCTGCCCAGCTGTTATTACCGCCAAGTCGCGTAAGCCCCGAACCGAGTTGTTGAAAGTCACCACTCCCCGAAATGACGCCGTTCAGCGTCACCTCATCGCTGCGGTTAATCGTCAGCAACCCGTTATCAATGATAGGGGTGCTGGTTGAGAGCCCACCCACGGTGCCGCCATTACCCAGTGACAATTCACTCCCTTCAATCAGGGTCGTACCGGTATAACTGTTATTACCCAGTAACACCGTACTGCCACCACCTGTGCGCGTCATACCGCCGCTGCCGCTGATAACGCCGCTGTATTGCTGGTCTTGACTGCCATCGAAAATCAACTGGCTGCCGCTACTGGAGGTCGCGACATCATAGTTGCGTATCGAGGCGGCCCCTGCGGTGTTGACGTTGTTGCCGCTGCGCAGGATGGCGCCATTATTGACGTTGATATCCGGCGTGCCTGATAACGCCAGATCATCGAGTACCCTGATATCTGCCGCATTGAGCGTCATGCTGCTCCAGCCACTGCCAATATTGGTGCCTTTGCTGAGATCATCCGCAGCAAAGGAACCGACAGTAGCTGCAGAGGTGCCGTTGAATGACAGCGTACTGCCACTGCCGCCTTCGCTCAGAATATGGCGCGTGGATGCCAGAGAGACGTTACCGAGGGTGGCGCTGTCGCCGCCATCGCCCCCGCTGAAATTGACCGCACCCGCAAAGGTTCCACTGTTCCAGTTAAACTGATCGCTGCCGCTGCCAAGGGTAATTTCACCCTGTGTACTGCCCCCATTGAGCGTGACATTATCTGCCCCGCTGCCGGTAAGGATCGCCAGCGCATTGCTGTTCGCAGCCTGAAGCGTACCGATGTTGGTGAGCGTGGTGTTGCCACTGCCTGATGCATCAATGACCGTCGCGTTACTGCTGGCTGCACTGATGTTACCCGTGTTGGAAACCGTGCGGTTCGCGGCGCTGCCATTGATGAGAATGAGAGGGTTGGCGTTAGTGGTACCCGTGCTGCTGATTGAGCCGCTGTTACTGAACTGACTGGCATTTTCCGCCAGGATGGTGCTCCCTGTATTACTACTGGTGTTAATCTGCCCGCTGTTGCTGACGCTGCTGGCATTTGTCGCTGCAATCGCTGCACCGGCACTGCTGCCCATAGTGATGTTGGCACCTGAGCTCACACTACCATCCGTGTTCCCCAAGATTCCTATGCTGCCTGCTCCGCTACCATTAATGGTATAACCATTGCTAATCGTGAGATCGCCCGAAGTCGCCGCGCCATTGCTGTCTTCGAACGCAAATCCCTGACCGCTGCCACTGACGTTCAGTACATTGCCACTCCCCTGCGCGTTAAAGGTCACGGCGGTGCGGATGGCCGGTCCATCGGAGGCATTAATGGTGACGTTGTTGAGATTAATATTGGCGGTATTAGCATTGTTATTAATGCCAGCCCCGCTGTCTGCGATATCAATGGTGGTATTGCTGGCCGTGAAGCTACTGGCCCCATTATCCATCCGCACGCCATCTGCGCCGCCAGATGCGGTTATCTGATTCGCATCACCGTTCACGGTTAAAGCGGCACCACTGCCGGTGAGCTGAACGGCCGCCAGACCGCCATTGGCGCTCACGCTGCCTAATCGATCGACAACTGCGCCTGCGCCCTGTACCCGTATCCCGACATTCCCACTGTTCAGGGCGCCACCCACACTGATGGCATTATTGTTGGTGAGTACGCCAATGTTCTCAATATCGACGCCGATGTTGTCATTTCCCAGTACGCTGACGGGCGCGTTAACCGTGGCGCTACCCCCATCGTGCAGCCAGATCCCTTTACCGCCACTGCCATTTAAATTGATGCCGTTTACACCATTTAAAACCAGGTTACCCGCATGTGAGATGTCGTAGCCAATAATGCCGGTCTGGCTGGAAGTGGTGGTGGTAGACGCCGTGGATGTGACGTTGGTCAGTCGCTGATCACTGTCCAGCGTACCGTCAATATTGTAGTTTCGGCCATCAATTCGCACGGCGGTTGAATTATCATGGCCAAGCACAATACCGCCGTCACTGATGGTGCCCACTGCGCCGCCTGAAACCAGCACGCCTACCGCGTTATTACCGTTGACATTAATGGTGGCCGGCCCGGTAATGAGCGAACTGGCAATATCATCAGACTCATCAGCCGTACCGCCATCATCCACGCCGTTAGCAATAACACCAATCGCACTGTCACCACTGACGGTGAGCTGATAAGCGCTGCCGCTTCCGTTATCGCCATTGAACACTGCACCATTATCAACGGCAAACAACACGGAATTTGCCTGGCCATTGTCGTTGATGATGGCGTTACTGATATTGATTTTTGCCAGATTACCCCAGGCGTAATAACCGATCTGATGATCGTTTTCGAACGTCAGCGATGCCGAGTTGCCGATATCAATTTGTGCATTGCCACGTGCGTGCACACCAATAGCACCTGCTGACAGTAAACGGATAGTAGCCTGAAGATCGACTCTCGCTGCCTGATTGTTGAGTCCCTCAGCATAGACGGCATAGTTTCGGTATGTGTACACATTATCGTCAGAACCACCGGTGTCTCCTGCACTTCCCACGGTGATACTGCTGCTTGCCGATGAGGTGACATTCGCAGCGGCATTTTGCGCCTGCAGATAAATGGCCACGTTGTTGTCACCATCAACGAAAATGTCCCCGTTATTAGTGACGCTCCCCTGGTTATCGACCACATACAGACCATAGTTACTTGCCGCTGCGCCGTTGACCAGTTTGCCCAGTACGTTGATGGAACCGTTGTTTACCAGTGAACCAGTTGCACCATTGGTGAAAATACCCACGGCATTACGCGTGCTGTCACCAATGAATATATTGCCCTCGTTGAGAACATTCCCACTGCTGGTGGAATAAATACCGGCGCTCAGCGCACTGCCGCCGGTTAAAGGGACAGAAGCTGGCGTGCTCGAATCAGTGACCGGCGCATATCCTAGATAGATTGTCCCCTGATTGAGCACACTAGCGGCCTGCTCAGCATAGATGCCATAGCCTGCTGCCCGCCCTGCGCTGTTTCGGCTGTTATCGGTGAGGACTATGGTTCCATTACTGGTGTTGGTCGCACTACTGGTGCCTGATACCGTCATACCCCGGGCGTTAGCCGTTGTGCTGTCGGTAATGGCAATGTTGATATGACCATTGTTGGTGAGGGTACTTTGTCCAAGGCCCTGCATTGCGATGCTACCGGCATTGCTGACGTTCTGATTGGTACCGTCCTTTTCTAAAAACAATCCGGCATTGAGGGTGCCATTGTTCACCGCCGTGGCGTTCGTTACCTGCATCCCGATGGAGGTCGGGCTGGCGTTGTCACCTCGCCAGTGATTAATGGCTCCATCGTTGGTGAGTACTGCCCCCGTATCGCCGCGCATCACTGCGCTTGCGCCATCTACAGCAAGTGAGCCCGTGCTACTCACTGTGCCTGAGGCATTGTTTCCAGTCGCATAGATGACGTTCAAATCTCCCACAGGTAACGTCGCATTATTGCTGTGGGCAGCGTCGTTATCCCAGACGTGATAAGTGAGATTTATCGACGTCTGCTGCTGTTGATTCAGTAAGCCTGTGATAATGGCGTTGTAAACTGACTGGGCCTCTGGAGCGGAGTCAATTACCTGACCGTTCACCGAAGCGCCGGCAGTGAGCCAGTACTGAACTTGCGGTTTTCCTGCGTAAGCATTTTGACCAATCAGGTAATCATTAACTTCTGCGATATCTGCTGAAGAAGTAAAGTTGAAGGTTTTTGAGCCCGCCTGGATGACCCGCTGTCCGACCTGGACATAGTTGGGGATGGTCAGAGTGTAATCGTACTGTGCACTCTGTGCCGATATACTCTGAGTGTCATTCGATAATACCGAGGCAGGCCGGAAATGGATCAGATTATCGGACAACCAGTTCACCTGACTGGCAGCGGTTCCAGTCCCCTCTGCTTTAGCAAGAACGCTGTTTTTAGCCAGCAAGTCTAAAGTGTTTGCAGGCGCCGAAATCGGGGTTGTACCAGCCGTATCATCTCCCACATTGATATTCGCCGTTCCGCCTGAAGAGGCCACTGAAACAATGCCAAAATTATTATAAATCCGGAAGGAGGCTGGATCGTAAACCGCGAGCATCAGGTTGCTGACGGGCGTGTCGCCAGCCGAAACAAAGGTGGTGGAGTCATAAACGTTGATGACCTGATAGCTGCCTTCCAGACCCGGGATCTCAACGTTTAGCTCCTGGTTTTGCTGAGGATTGGCGGGTGACGGAGAGTAGGTGAACTGATTGATATTTTCGGCAGTAATGGGCGTGACGTTCCCCTGTGCATCGGTCGCGGTGATAACCGTGATCCTGTCAGCATCGTTGCCTCCGCCCCCGGGTAGAGCGTCGAAGACACTGACACTGGTTGAAGTCCCGTTACTCCCCGTTGCGAAGGTTGGCAGGGGGCCAAGAATGTTGAGCGTTGTGCCCGGAGCAAAGTGTTGGGGTAGTGACTCACTATCGATTGAAAAGGCTGTCCCAGTGTTGAGTACTGAATCGTAGTTAATGCCCTGATTATCTGGAAAACTGTAGCTCGGATAGGCATCTGCCCATTGGACGTCATCCGCATGTACTGACCCGGCTAAAAAAAAGGCCATGACCAGTGCAGTTAATCTTATAGAGCGGTTTATTCTGTTAGTCGAACCGTGATGTCTTTTTGTGATCTCGGATACTGGAACAAAAACGCCCCGCGACGCACTCCAGATAAGCCTATAAACAAAGTTCATAAACGCACCCGCCCCGTAAGTTATCAACCTGTTGTTTTTAAAGGATTGCTAAAGTTACATTCTGTACCAAGTCATAATAAAAAACTTACAATCAACATTAGTTCAAATATGAAAAGTAGTAGGTAAAATATTTGTTTTGCTTTCAGGCGTAAGATTAACCATCCGAATAACGTTGCAGCCAGGCACAAGTGCTGACTTTCATTTGCTCACTTATTCACGGGATCAAGTCATCAAGCATTTGTCAGGGAGTGAACCAGTAATTTAAAGAGTAGATAATGCCCAATAGTACATAACCGAATGTAAATCAAATAACGCATGCAATAATCAAGATGAAGATCTGACTTTTTTTTAATTTTCACTAACTTTCAATTGGTTAGCACAAATAACAAAATGTTTGATTGATATTTTCTGAGGTTAAATAAATACTTATGTTGCTTCTGGTAACATTCTATTCTCAGCCATGATGGCTGAATTCATGACTGAGTGACTATGTTGTTAACTTTAACAATTCGGAGTGTATAAATGAAAAATGTGATGATGAAAGCAATGATTCTGGCGGGAACTGTCTTCGTAACGACCAGCGTATTCGCGGCACAGGAAATAAGTAAAGAAGAAGCCAAAAACTACACTGAAGTTGCCACTGTTTCTACATCTGGCACATTTACCGATCCAAAAGATGCTAAAGATGAGCTCTCGAAACTGGCAGATGAAAAAGGGGGTAAATATTACGTCATTACCTCTGCAAGGGTCGAAGGTAAGGTTCAGGGTACGGCGACCGTCTACAAGTGATTTTCGAACTGCCAGTCCTGGGGACTGGCAGTAATCAATTAGCGATGTGATCTTATTTTTCTTTTATTTCCAGGTCATGCCTAAACCTGTTGAAAATATACGTTCATCCAGAGTATCCCGTGTCCCTTTCACGATATTTCGGTGATATCCAATATGAAACGTTGACCAGGATGTCAGTGCATATCTTAGCCCTAATTCAGCGTCAACAGATATTACACCGTCATTATCCAGAGAGTGTCCGGTTTCACCATTGCTATACAGAGTGACGCTTTTATCCATGAGGTATCGCTGGTAATCCCAGTGTATGGTCGCACCCAAATGGCTGTCACGCCGGTCATCGCTGTAACCATAACTGAAGGCTCCACCTAACAGCGATATCGAGAAAGCGCCCGTATCATCATCCCACAGCTGGTAGCCAGGGCCGGTACCAATAAGTAGTTGGCGGGACAAATCTTCCACCCAGTCACGTTTATAACTTAACCGCGACTGCCAGAAATACTGCTCTTCAAACAGGTAATCGATAGCATAGCGGAAGCTGTAATTATCTGTATTAACATTGCTTTCCTCGACTTCGCGATTGTATGTCGCGGAGATATCGTGCCTCCACTTTTCTTTCTTTAACTTGGTATTCAGTGAAAGGTTATAGTCATCTGTGCTGGTAGACGAATTTTTCAGATTCACGCCTGCATCTATATTTCCTGTCCAGTCCCATTGATCTGTTCGTACTTCAGACTGCATGAACTCATCGATTCGTTTAACAGAGACGATTTCTTTTTTTTCACTGGTTTTTATTACCACATACCCAGCGTTATAGGGAGTAAAGTAAACGGGGTAGTTTTCTTGTGTTTTATTATTTCTAATCAAAATCGGTGATTCTGTCTGCATGGTACTGACAGATTTCCATTTTACTTTCAAAACGCCGGCGTAGTCTGTCTTTAACTCAAGTATCCCATCACTCAGGGATTCGACCGTTCCGCTCAACCGGTCTCCATTAGTAAGCCAGACTGTGTCAGCCTGTACAATACAGGGTAAAGCTAAAAATAAAATAAATGAGTAGGCAAAAAATTTAATTACGGTTGTTCTCATCTTAGATTTTCCGTCGAAAATTATTAGTGGCGAAAAACTCATGAATTCCTGTCATCGTCAGTTTTTCTAAAACCACCCCCTGCTTGTAAGCGTAAGTATAGTAGACTTAAATCATCATGACTGACCATGCAACCTGAACAAACTTGAATTTCTTGTGGTTTATGAATTGCAGATGGTTAAGCCAGATTCAAGGACATAAGGTGAAGACAATGCGATATCACATTTACTTAATCACCCCATTATTATTTTGTTTTTATTCCAATGCAGAACCTGATTTAAGCTCACTGGGTTTAATCTCTGAGGATCGCCCTGACAGTCCAATTCCTAAAGGATTTATCGTTGGAGGTGCGGCGATATCTTCCCAGGCAAGATATCATGAAAGCAGTAATGATAATCTGGTCGTTCCTGGTGCACTCTATTTTGGTGATAATCTGATGTTTCTCGGAGACAGGGCACGTTACTACTTTAATAAAAATGACGATGTTGCATATTTTGGATATGGACGATACCGTTTTTCAAATCTTAATCCTTCAGACGATGGATTCCATGGTATGCACAAACGTAAAGGCGAACTGGAAGGCGGTGTGGGGTTAACCTGGATTACAAATTATGCGCTTCTGACAACACGAATCGTTACTGATATATCAGGCCAGAGTAACGGGCAGGAATTGCTGGTTTGGGCTGACTTCCCGGTCATTAGGGATAAATTTCTGTTTATGCCTGGGCTAGGGGTTGTAATCAGAAGTGAAAAATTAGCAAACTATTATTTCGGTGGTGTTTCCTCCTCTGAATCATCTCCCGAACGCGCGGCTTGGAATGCAGGCACCACCCTTTCGCCGATGGCTTCAGTTGTCACCAGTTATCGTTTTAATCAGCACTGGATTGGTCTGATCGCAGCCAACTATGAATATTACGATAAAGGGATCGCGAATAGCCCGCTGGTTCAACATAATGGTGAGTGGCTGTTTATTACCGGGATTGGTTACTCCTGGTAGTTAATATTAATCGAGATTTATTTATATACTTATGACTTCGTATCGAGTTTGGTGAACTTCATCTGGAATAATGATCACTTCTCAATATTATAATTTTGTGTAATAAATTTATTAGACGCTTTAACCCCTTCCCCTGCCAGTGATAACGTTACGGTCAAGATCCTAACTTCATATGATTGTCTATATAAGGCCAGACAAACACACAAAACCCTTGTATCATGCGGATCCGGGCCGGATCCTGACCTTAACGGCCATTTGTACGATATGGCTCGGCCTGAATGCGAACCGGCGTAACGGAACCTGAGCGCAGGTGGTTATAACTCCGGCAGCGCTACGTAAAATCTGACGGGCATCTTGCCCTGCTCTTCCCTCAGAATTTACGTAGCGATGCCATCTGATAAGCGGGCGAAAACTGAGCAAATATGAGTGAACTCTCCGGTTTTACTGGTATTGCACTCAGCGGCAGCGCCGATGACGATCTCACCGCGAAGCGGGCCGCATTCGTCCGTCATCGCGAGGCCTTTTCGCCCAATACGTGGCGGCAGCTGCTGAGCGTGATGCGGATCTGCTGGCGCTGATCGCAGGAGAACCGGCGCTCGTTCCTGCCCATGTCGCCGGAGTACATGCAGGACTATCTTTCCATCTCCAGGCTATCGGCCGGGCAACCTAACAACCATATCGGCGCATGCCGCGCTGATTGCAATGTTACACCGTAACGCCGGACTGGTCTCTCCCACGGTTTCACCCGACGTTGTGCGCGCCAGAAAGAAGATCAACCGTACGGCCGTCGTCTTGGGAGAGCGCACCGGTCAGGCGGTCCCTTTCTGCCGGCCGGATCTGAACCCTCTGGATGCGGCCTGGAATAATTCGCCCCAAGCTTCAGCACCTGCGTGACCTCGCCTTTATGCAGGTGGCCTACGGCACACTGCTGCGCATGAGTGAATTATCCCGCCTGCGGGTGCGCGACATCTCACGCGCCGCCGACGGGCGCATCATCCTCGACGTGGCCTGGCCGAAAACCATCCTTCAGTCGGGTGGCATCGTCAAGGCGCTCAGCGTCCGTTCCTCTGAACGCCTGATGGAGTGGATAAATGCAGCGGGCATTGCAGGCGATCCCGATGCCGTGCTGTTCTGCCCCGTTCACCGGTCAAATAAGGTCACCGCGATTGCAACTGAGCCGATGAGTGCCCCGTGTCTGGAAGATATCTGGCGCCGGGCGAGGCATCATGCAGGTGAACAATCGCGGCCTAAAACCAACAAAGGGCGCTATGCCAGCTGGAGTGGCCACAGTGCGCGCGTTGGTGCCGCGCAGGATATGGCCAGAAAAGGCGTATCAATCGCACAGATCATGCAGGAAGGAACCTGGACCCAGACCCAGACGGTGATGCGGTATATCCGCATGGCCGAGGCGCACAAGGGAGCTATGGTTTCGCTGATGGAAGATAGCTGGTCGTTGTGATGAGATGCCCGGATGCACGTTCCATAAAAAATCCTTTCACTGCCATTAACGTTATTAAAATACGTTTAAATTATGCCATGCCTTATTAAAGGATGCTTTAATAACAGGGCGGTCATTTAAAATATCTTTTGTTAAGCACCCCCCTTCACCGTTCTTCGCCATATTACGGCAGACGCCAGAGCACGAAACTCCTGAAGCAGGATCGACAATGACCCATGAATGCTGTCACCCATACGCGTCTCTTCATCAAAGTCTGTCGGGAACATGACAGGTGGTGCGGATATCTTCGCGATCGTCAGCGATGTCTTCCGGGCCTGCGACAGTGTACAGACCTGACCGATAGCATCGCTGATGCCTGCTGAGGGCATGTGCTGGAATCGTGGATATGGGCGCTGAATCCGGCCGCAATGAAATGCACGTCACCGGTATCAGACCCGGCTTAACGGCGAGGTCTGTGGTCATTTGACACCGACTCCGTCTCGCTGTCTCAGCGTTAAGCAAGGCTGTAAAGCCCTGATACTGTCTGATTATTTCAATGGTTGGTTTAGCAAAGCTCGTTGGCAGCGGACTCCAGCTTGTTCCAGCAATCTGAATCAATCATGTCGAGACGCAATGGCATGGGTGTTCCTGTCGGCTGGGTAGAGTGTTACTGATGGCGTTCCACAAGCTTAATAATCAGCGCCTGAAGTTCGGCTAATCCTTGCTGCTGGCTGATGTCGCCGGACACCACCGCATTAGAAATCGCATCGGCAGCACCTAAAATGCCCCACATACTGGCTTGGGGGAGTGATGCTTCGGAAAACCAGCCTCGAAATTTCTCAATGAAGTCATGCTGATATTTACGCTTCACCTCAGCCAGTTCCGGCGTGCTGTCGAGCGCCGACAACACATCTGGAATTTCCCGTCCATGCGTTAACACGCAATCGACATAGCTGGACGCCACCACGTAAGCCCGATCGGTAAGGCTGTCACCGGCAGCGTTCATCGCCGCCTCGATGATGGCGTTCTGCCTCAGGTCGAAATCTTCATACAGCGCAGCGAGCAGACCATGGCGCGTACCAAAATGATCGTAGACCACCGGCTTGCTCACGCCAGCCTCTTCTGCCACGCGCCCTAACGTCAAAGCATCACTGCCCTGCTCTCGCACCAGATTCCACGCCACAGTCATCAGTTGCTGCCGTCGGGCTTGATGCGACATGCGCTGGCGAGTGGATGAGTTCATGCGGGTTCCTTGACGTTAAAAAGTCGCTGGCCAAGTTGATGTGCCAGCTCGAAGTGTGCGTCAGGATAATTTATATCGCCAGGTAACAACAGTTCACTGGTCATAACAGGTGCGCCGCAGTAGTCAAAAATACCCACGTCAATCTGCGTACGCATGCTGCTGAAATAACCGCGACGTAAATAAGTTCGCTGACTCGCTGCGCCCAGCGCCAAAAGGTGTACCTGTAATTTGCCGAGTTTTTTCACGACGTGTTGGCCGTCATCCTCGTACGCCCAGCCTTGAGTGAACACGCGATCTATCCAACCTTTCAACTGCGCGGGGAACGACCACCAGTAAATCGGGTAAACCAGCACCAGTGCATCGGCACGGTCCAGCCGTTGCTGCTCGGCCACGACGTCGGCTGGCGACGGGGCGGCTCTTTTGAACTGTTCAAAATCAGCCTGATTAAAGCGAGGATCAAACTGCTCTGCAGCCAGATCGGCAATTTCATAACTGTGCCCACCAGCAGCAATGCCTTGTGCCACCTGCGAGACGATGGTGTGAGTATGAGAATGGTGGTCTGGATGAGCTGTAACGATAAGAGCATGCATAGCGACAACCTCCAAAAGAATTAACCTACCAATGGTAACTTACTGTTGGTAGGTTGTCACATTTGAAGGGATGTGGCAAATCAGATCCATGATGGCTGGTGAAGCCCGAATCTAATGATTTTTAGACATCGTCAAGATTGATGCCAGTAGAGTTAGGCAAACACAGAGCGGCGACGATCCCAATGATATAAGATGCGATCGCAAGGGCCCCCATGGCATAACCCAGATGAATTTTACTGGAAACAATTCCCACTAAGGCTGGCATTAAAGAACCAAAGCCGCGACCAAAACTGGCACAAAACCCGGCGCCATTCCCTCGGATGTATGTTGAATAAAGTTCAGAAAATGCGGGCGTCAAACCTGAAGCCAGACCGCCTTGTAAGGATCCCAGGAAGAAACCCAGCACTAACGTAATATTCAGGCTCACATTAGCAAACATATAGATACTGACGACGGCTATTTGACCTATCAGGAAAAGGATGATGGTTTTCCATCGACCCAATCTGTCGCTTAATCTGCCATATATAAAGGGTCCCACTAATGAACCCAATATATTAATTGCCAGATAGCCAGACATAGATAATACCGGTAATCCTAACTCCATTCGCAAGTAGGTTGGAAGCCAGGTGATCATAATATATGCGCCGCCAAAAATTCCAGAAGCGAGTAGCGTCGCTGTAATCGTAATGCGTAGATTTTTACCTTTGAAAATATCACTGATGCTGCTTTTACTCTTGGCTTCCGCCATTTTCAAAAAGACCGGAGATTCCGGAACTAAACGACGAATGAACCAGACAAGAATGGCAGGAATAATACCGATCAGGAAAAAGAGTTTCCACGCTATCTCTTGAGGAAAAAAATTGAGCAGCACAGGCAGCACGGCTAACGAGATTGCGTAACCAATAGCGTAACCACTTTGGATAGAGGCGCCTACACGTCCTCGGTAGCTGGCGCGGATCACTTCGCTGATTAAGACCCCACCGACAACGACTTCGCCACCATAACCGAGTCCTTGAAGAAAGCGGACGATTAAAAATTGCCAAAAATCTCCGCATAGTGCGGTTAATGCCGTGAAGCAAGCCACCCATAAAACCGTCAACTGCATAACACGAATACGTCCCCAACGGTCGGCCAGCATACCCGCACTCCACCCGCCTAAAGCACTGCCAATTAAAGAGGCTGATCCTAAAATACCCGCCTCTGATTTTGTCAGGATTGCCAGGCTCAATAATATAGGCATCACCAGAGAATATATGGTGCTGTCCATCGAGTCGAGCGTGAATCCCCCAAGGCATGCCCACCATGTTTTTCGCTCATCCCTGTTTAACGTACTGTACCATCCCAATTTCATTGCTCACCTTCCGTTTTATAATAGTAATAGATTGAGCACCTTGTAGGTGTCGAGGGTTGTGATATTCAAATGCTTGGTAATTTAAAAAATAAGTAAAATCACCTTCGGTCAAAAATATCCCGAGGTTCCTTTATTGTTGTGCGGTAAAGACACAATTATTCCAGTCGGCAAAATGCATCCTGCCAGTTGAAAGGCATCAGGTCGTGATAGTTCACCCCTTTCGCCTGCATACTGGCGGGTAAAGCAGCCTGAACCTGCTGCGTCGCCTGGCTCATCGTGGCATTTAGCCCCACATCCTGTAGCGTTTTGATGACCTCACCCATCTCTTCAGCACGACGAACGCCATGTTCCGCAACGCGGCTGATTAAGTAGTGGGGTAATTGGTCGTTCCACCCCAGAGAGGGGAAGCTGGCATGCAGTGAGGAGAGAACCGCGTCTTCGACGCCGTATTGTTTTGCCGCACTCAGGCACTCTGTCGTGAGCGCTTCCAGCCCTTTGATCATTACGCTGCGGCACATTTTGATTGCCGATACTTCGCCAACATGCAGGCTGGCGGCGCTGGCCTGACAGCCTAAAGCATTAAAAATCGAAGCAGCATACTCTGCGTGGTTACCGCCCATCAGTAATGGTGTCTGAAGTCGTTTAGGGGGTACGGGCGCCATCACCGCCACATCCAGATACGCTCCAGCACCCGCCGCCACTGCTCGCGCGGCAGCGCGTTTGGTTTCCGGTGCAACGGAGTTAAAGTCGAGGAAGTACTGGCTGCTCCGCAATAATGGGGCTGCTTGTTGGGCTACCTCAAATGCATTAGCGGCGGTGACCAGGGACAATACCCAATCAGCGCCTTCCAGTGCCTCAGCAAGGGAACGGGCCGGGTGAACCGAACCCTGCTCAGTTGCTGCTTTTAACGTCTCGCCCGCAGGTGTGAGAAACTTTTTATCCCAGACACTGACTCTCGCGACCTGCGAGAGATCTTTTGCATAAATTTGCCCTGCTTCACCAAAACCAATAATGGCGATGTTCGTCATGTCCTGCTCCTTATTTGCCTGACCAGAGCGTGCCAGGAATCGCGACGGAACCTTCAAACAGCAAGCGAGCGGTACGAATCAGTCCGCTGTTAATGACGTAGCCGTTCAGGTCTTGGCTGAGCATGACGCTAAATTCCCCTTCCGGGTGTTCTATGGAGAGCCGATGCTCGATTTCAGCACTGACTTGTGCCACGCCTTCCGTTATCGCACCGGGGATCAGGCAAGCCGTGGCCACACTCACGGCACCCAGTACGCCGATAGAGGCATGGCAGCGATGGGGAATAAAGGTGCGAGTGGTGACGGTCCCTCCATTTACCGGAGGGGAAATCAGCGTCATTTTGGGGACGGTGCGCGTGCTGACATCGCCAAGATTCATGCGTAAACCGGCCTGTAAGCGAATGGATTCCAGCCGGGCCTTCAGCTCATCATCAGCGTCCAGCTGTTCACGGGTTTCCAGGCCGCTGCGTTGCAGATCGGCGGCGCGCACTAAGACCACAGGCATCCCGTTATCGATGCAGGTTACGTCAATGCCATCAAAGGTATCGCGTGCTTGCCCGGTGGGCAGTAATGCGCCGCAACTCGAACCGGCGATATCCTGGAAACGGATGACCTGCTCTGCCGCGCAACCGGGCACGCCGTCAATTTGCGTATCACCCTGATATTCCACTGCTCCGTCAGGCGTCGCGATTTGCGCTTCGGCGATCTGCCCGGTATTCACCATGAAAATGCGGACTCGCGTCAGGGGGCCCTGAACGGGAATCAGACCTTTTTCAACCGCAAACGGGGCCACGGCGGCCAGAATATTGCCGCAGTTCTGCCCGTAATCCACTTTTGCCTTATCAACGTTCACCTGAGCAAACAGGTAATCCACGTCGGCGTCTGAGCGTGCAGAAGCAGAGATAATCGCCACTTTGCTGGTCAGCGGATCGGCACCGCCGATGCCATCAATTTGTCGCGGATCGGGGGATCCCATCACCGCAAGCAGCACCGCGTCACGCAGTTGCGTCTCTTCTGGGAGATCGCTGGCCAGAAAACAAGCGGCTTTAGACGTTCCACCCCGCATCAGAACACAGGGAATTCGGGTCTGTTTCATGATGAAAGCTTCTGTAAATCGTCAAGGGAATCAAGGTAGCGCAACCCTTTTTCAGCGAGCTGTTCGCGCATCTGATAAATATCCAGACCGAGTTCACCTGATGCTAACCGCACGCGTTTACTCTCTTCATTGGCGACACGCTGCCGGGCAGCCTGTGCCACCGCGTCGGCATCAGCCCTCGGCACCACCACCACGCCATCATCGTCAGCGACCACGATATCGCCCGGATAGACCAACTGGCCGGCGCAGATCAGCGGGATATTCACGGAACCCAGGGTTTCTTTAACCGTTCCCTGGGCATAGACCGCGCGCGACCAGACAGGGAAGTTCATCTCGCGCAGCGTTTGACTGTCGCGAATACCGATATCGCCGACTAATGCCACGACACCACGTGCTTTTAACGAGGTGGCGAGGAGATCGCCGAAAAAGCCGTCATGGCAGTCAGATGTCGGTGCCACCAGCAAGACATCATCCGGTTGACACTGCTCGACAGCAACATGAAACATCCAGTTATCGCCAGGCGAGACCAATACCGTCACGGCACTGCCCGTCACGGTGACACCCTGCTGGATCGGCCGCACTCGCTTATCCAGCAAGCCCTGGCGCTGTTGGGCTTCGTGAACGGTTGCCACACCAAAGTGGGCGAATTCTTTGACCAGGGCACCATCGGCTCGCTGAATTTTGCGCACGACCAGGCCTTTTCTGTTCACCATGCTCATGCCAGATCCTCCGTCACGCGGGGGAACAGGCTCTGATACCCTTCACCGTGGGTAATCACCCGTGTTGAGGTAATGCCAGTATTGCGTTTGGCCTGCACGCCGCGCTGTAATGCGACGCGGGTATAGTATTCCCACAGATGTTCCTGCCCGGCCATACACTGAATCGCTTGGTATTTTTTGTCCCAGACCGAAGTAATATCCAGTAATACATCCGGTTTCCACTGGCACTGCTCGGGCTGGTGGGGTTCAAAACAGTATACCGGCGGTGCACCAATAATCGGCTCGCCGGGGCGATACCCCTCGGCCTGCGCGATGATGCGCGCTTCCTGCGTGAGATTTGCCGCAAGAGGATGATCGTAGTTATAGGGATCGGCAATCGAGTGTGTCAGGACAAAGTGAGGCTGAATGCGACGGAATACATCGGCCAGCCGGAATAATGTCTCTTTGTCAGCGCGTAACGGATAGTCGCCCAAATCAAAGAACTCAATACTCGCACCCAACACTTCAGCGGCCGCTTCCGCTTCCGTGCGACGGTGCTGTTTCACCGTCTCCTCCGTCATATTGCCTTTGCGCCATAGTTTCGCCGATTCGCCGCGCTCACCAAATGAGAGACAAACCACATGCACGTCATAGCCGCGTGCGCTATGCAGCGCGATTGCGCCGCCCGCCCGCCAGACGAAGTCAGCGGAATGGGCACTGACCACCAAAGCACTTTTTTTTGCTGCGTTTTCCATCTTATTTCCCTGCTGTTGCGTTTTTTTTATCCTGCCATGACCCTTCTGAGGCGAATAATGTCTTTCATTGCGCATGCTATGAGTTTTATTTATGTTGTGATGATGATCTCGTGGAGGGAAGACCGGATGACGAATAAGAGCGGCGAAGAATTTGATATAAAAATCATGCAACTAAGAGCGCTTTGTTTAATTGCAGAAAGAGGCACAATATCGAATGCTGCTGAATATTTATTTCGCACCCAATCTGCGGTCACGCGATCGATTCGTGATCTTGAACACACTTTAGACACGCCTTTGTTTGAACGGCATGCCAGCGGAATGCTGCTGACCGAGCAGGGGAAATGTGTGTTACCGCGTGCGCAGCGTGCGCTGCAAGAGCTCAACCGCATCCCGGCCTTGCTGGCAAGATTTAAACAGCGGGAAAGTGTGCGCGATGAGGCTGAGCCCATCTGGTTATTCAATGTGAGGCGGTTGAATATTTTTCTGCAGCTCTACCACCTGCACCATACGCAGAGTGTCGCCAATATGCTGGCGATCAGCCAACCCGCCGTCAGCGCCGCGCTTAAGGTGCTGGAAAAGGGGGCCGGTCAGGTGTTATTTCAGCGTTCGCCAAAAGGGATGATGCCGTCAGCGGCGGCACGTGAAATAGCACCGTATATCAGCCGGGCACTGAATGAAATTCGTCACATCCCGGAAGACCTGGCCGCACAGGATGGGAAATTGCAGGGCGTGGTTCACGTCGGCGCCCTGCCCCTGTGCCGCACTTCTCTGCTGCCTCGTGCCATCAGTCGCCTTGTCGCTGCCCATCCGGCAGTGAGAGTGGTGACCAATGAAAGTGCATACAGCTCGCTGGTGACCGAATTACGGGCGGGTGAGGTTGATTTGATTCTGGGTGCGCTGCGACAGATTGATGGAATCACAGATATTGATCATCAGGCACTGTTCAGCGAAGAGCTGGTCCTGTTGACCCGCCCTGGGCATCCCTTGGTCGGAAATCCCGTCATCCCTGAGGATTTCGCGCAGACGCAATGGATTTTGCCGCGGGCGAATACACCAGCCCGACACTTACTGGATCAGGCCTTTAAGACGTTGGGGATCGCCTCTCCTGTGCCTGTCGTGGAGAGTGGCGACCTTGCCATCGTGCGTGGCCTGTTGATGAATTCCGACATGGTGGCGGCCGTTTCCTGGCATCAACTGGAATACGAATTACGCGCTGGCACGTTGGTGCCTCTGAGCTTCACGCTGCCCGATACGCAGCGTGATATTGGCATTACGCTGCGCCATGGGGCGCTTCACTCTCCCGCTACGCTGGCATTGATTGAATCCATTCGCGCCGAAGCCGTCTCAGACATCATCTAAACGAAATGCATAGGGTGATTAACGCTAAACTGCATGAGTGGCAATCATGTCGGCGTTTTTCACCTGTTGCTTTCGCCAGAGACTATGCCAACTCGCTCACAATATAAATGTAACTCATACCTTTAAAAGGGTTTTTAAACAGACATAACGCGCCAGGCTGCATACCGTGTAATTGGATTGTTAATACGCAACGACAACAAAAATAACCTCAGTCCCTTTACCGAGAACCTACCCATGAACACAGAAAAACTGGTCGATATCAAAGCCTGGATTGATGCACGGCCTATTTCGCCCTTTCAGTGGCGCGTACTCTTTCTCTGCCTGATTATCATCATGTTCGATGGCTACGATGCTGCGGTGATGGGGTTTATTGCTCCCGCGCTGATTGAAGAGTGGCATATTTCCCGTGCCGCCATGGGGCCCATCCTCGGCGCTGCCATGTTTGGCGTGGCGATAGGCGCATTGATTGCCGGCCCTTTGTCCGATCGCTTTGGGCGCAAGAAAGTCATTCTGCTGTCGGTGCTGATGTTCTCCACTTTCAGCCTCGTCTGCGCATTTGCTACCACGCCTTTACAAATGGCCTTGCTGCGTTTTATCGCCGGCTTGGGGCTGGGGGCCGTTATGCCTAACTGCGTCACGTTGCTGTCAGAGTACATGCCTGAACGGCGCAAGGGCGTCATGATTACCTTGATGTTCAGCGGTTTTAATATCGGGTCTGGCTTGGGCGGGTTTATTGCGGCTGCATTGTTGGCGCACTATCACTGGTCTGCCGTACTGATTTTTGGTGGCGTAATCCCATTACTGTTGCTGCCATTCCTGGGCGTGCTGTTACCTGAATCCGCCTTCAATCTATTGGTGCGTAAAGCACCCCGTGCTCAGATTGCGGCTTTGCTGAACCGGATGGGCGGACATTTCACCCCGGATTCGGCCTTTATCCTCAATTCCCCTCGGATGAGTCGCAACAGCACCATTTCACAGCTGTTCCGTCACGGATTTGCTCGCGGCACCATCATTCTGTGGATGACTTACTTTATGGGGTTGTTCGTCATCTATCTGTTGAATGGCTGGCTGCCGACCATTATGCGATCCGGTGGCATTTCACTGGAGCAAGCCGCCGTGATTGCCGGTCTGTTCCAGCTTGGTGGTCCACTGGGCGGCATCATCGTTGGCGCGTTAATGGACAAGCTCAACGCGAAATATGTTATTGCCGTGGTGTACCTGCTGGGCAGCCTCTGTTTAATCGCTCAGGGGGTGTTTAACTTCTCTGGCGTTAACCTTGGCATTTTCATCTTCATCATCGGCATGTGCATTAATGGCGCGCAGAACGGGTTGCAGGTCTATTCGCCTGCCTATTACCCCACGGAAATTCGCGCAACAGGGGTGAGTTGGATGCACGGTATCGGTCGTACCGGTGCCATTTTAAGTTCTTCCGTGGGGGGCTTACTGATCGGGGCGTTTCCAGCACAGTCCGCCATCTTCTTCATCCTTGCTTTGCCCGCGCTGTTCGCCGCAGTAAGCATTGTGTTACACCGTAACGTATCACTTTCATTGAAAGTCAAAGGGGCGGACCTGGATGATCTTCCAGTGCTTTCACAAACCCTAAATAACCGGTGATGTTACGCTCTAAAAAAAAGCTAATTACCTTACATATTGTTTAACAGGAATTTCATTATGACGATTCAACTGCCGGAACCCTGCTTTGATATTGCCCATCTGGCTCACGTTGAGATTTATAGTGACAAATTTGAAGAGAGTCTCGACTTCTTTGTTAACGTCTATGGCCTGACCATTTCGGCTCAGGATGCGGATCATGCCTGGTTGCGTGCCTGGGATGATTACGAGTTTCACAGTCTGAAGTTGACTCGGCACCACACCACCGGAGTCGGCCATATTGCCTATCGCGCCAGTTCAGAAGCCGCTTTAATGCGACGTGTCGCGGCCATTGAGGCGAGCAAGTATGAGGTGCTGGGCTGGGTCGATAATGAGCAGGGGCACGGTCGTGCTTTTCGCTTTGCCGATCCCTTTGGGCATGTTTTCGAGATTTACTACTATACGGTGCGCTACCAGGCGGACGCCGAGGAACGCCCATCGCTGAAAAATTTGTCACAGCGTTATCATGCACGCGGCGCCTGCCCACGCCGTCTTGATCATCTCAATCTGTTAGCCGCCGATGTCAGCGAGTTCAAAAACTTTATGGAGACGTGCCTGGGCTCACGCGTCACAGAGATGATTCAGCTGGATAACGGCCGCATTGGCGGATGCTGGTTCACTATCAATAATAAAACCTACGATCTGGCCTGTACGGAAGAGCACGGTGGCGGCAACGGACGTCTGCATCACGTCACCTACGCCACGGATACGCGCGAAGATATTCTGCGTGCAGCCGACATCTTTTTGGAGAATGGTATCCACATTGAGACCGGTCCACACAAGCACGCGATACAGGGCACGTTCTTCCTATATGTCTGGGAACCTGCGGGCAATCGCATTGAACTGGCTAATTCAGGGGCGCGATTAATTCTGGCGCCTGACTGGCAAACGGTCGTCTGGACGGAAGCTGAAAGGAAAAAAGGCCAGGCGTGGGGGCTGAAGACCATTGAAACCTTCCATACGCATGGTACGCCGCCATCTCGTTCTAACGGTTAAATTCCCTGCCATATTAGCCGTGCGGACAGCATCAGCTGTTCGCTGGCTGATTGACGTCAACAACGTTAATGATGTTTGCATGGCGCTAAAATTCGTGTCTTCCAACCGATCCCCTGACCACCATCCAGCTATCAAACCTCGGTAGTTCCCCAACTGACTGCTGGCGTATATGGCAGATCAACCTGCGCGCGGCTTCACGTCCCATTTCATACACCGGCTGAGCAACCACGGTTAAAGGCGGTGTCATCAATTCCGTCCAGGGAAAATCATCATACATCACAAACGACATCGCTTCGGGCACCCTTAACCCGCGTCTTGCCAGCCCTCGCAGGATGCCCATGGCAATGAGATTATCTGAGGCAATCAGTGCAGTGGGTGGTTCTGGGAGAGATAACAACTCCGTCAATATTTGTTCGATGATCGCGTCATTAAGGGCATTGAGGCGGATAAGGCTGGGATCCAGTTTAAGCCCTGCGTCCTGGTAAGCATCTATCATCCCCTTTACACGCTGTGCCACGGGAGTTGGCCCTAAAGTTGTTGCCGTTGAGTAGGGTTCAGGCACCCGCATACTGGAGAGGTAAGCAATGCGTTGATGGCCCTCATTGAGTAACAACGCGGTTGCCGCTTTAGCACTGGTTAAAAAGTTTGCCTGTATCGCCTCAACGTCCATGCCTTCGACTGCCCGGTCAAACATAATCAGTGAGCGGCCTTCGGCCAGCACCTGTTTAAGGTGTTCATTATCGCGTGACATCGAACTGCAAGGTGCCACGATGATGCCATCGACACGCTTATCCAGCATAACGCGCACTGCTTCCTGCTCCTCTTCCAGTGTCTCATCACTGTTGCTGAGAAGTAAGTGAAAGCCTGCCTGTCTGGCAACATCTGCCATGCCGCGTAATGCGAGCCCAAAGTGTGGATTTTCAATATCCCCGACAATCACGCCAATGGTATTAGAGCGCCCGGTATTCATGCTGCGGGCCAGCTCATTAGGCCGATACCCTAAGGCCTCTGCCGCCTGGTTAACCCGGGATTGCACCTCTTCACTGACGGAGCCATACCCGCCTAGTGCTCTTGCAGCCTGCGCTTTTGACACGCTGGCTGCGCGCGCGACATCAGCCACGGTGGGAACTCGGGAACGGTGATTTTCATTGGTCATAATTATTTCGAATCACAAGTTGATGACGACAGAATTGACGCTTCTTTAGGCGTGTGCTTAATATCAGTATATCCACTTGAGACCGGTCTCACAATATGCGCCGGTTTCATTTTGGCCCTCGCTGAGACCGGTCTCAATTATAATATCCCGGCTTAGCGGACTCTGAAGTTTCACCTGCACAGACGGAAGAGCCTTATGACATCGCAAAAATATTTTACCCACCTCACTGCCGCACTGTTCGGCAGCGCCGTGTTGTTTTCAGCCAGCTTCAGTGCTCTGGCGGCCAATGACAGCAACCCCTACGGTTTACTGGAGCCAGGACACCTGCGCGTGGCCAGTTTGGGGGATGCCAAGCCCTACACCTTCACCGACAAGAACGGGAATTTCACCGGTTTCGATATCGAGTTTTTTAAAAACGTGGCGCATCGGATCGGCATCGATAAGGTGGATTTTGTCGGCCAGGATTTCTCCGCCATTCTGCCAGCGGTGGCTAACGGGCAATATGATGCCGGCGTAGCAGCGATTGGGATCACCCCGGCACGGGAAAAAACCGTCGATTTTTCGACAGGCTATCTGGCTGGCTATTTGACCGTACTGACCCGCAGTGACTCGGGAGTGAAGAATGTCGAAACGCTGGCACATAAACGCCTGGGGGTGATCCAGGGCACGTTGCAGGAAAGTTACGCGCTGCAGCATTTCAAGCAGACCGACCTGGTGCGATTTCCTGATAACAACAGTGCCGTTTCCGCGCTGAACAATGGCACCCTGGATGCCATGTTCCTCGATTACGAAGCCGCCAAAGATTATGTCACCCGTTTCAAACTGGTCACAGCGGCTGATATCCCCTCTTTCGATGCCCCCGCCGGTGTGGCGATCGCGAAAGACAAGCCTGCTTTTAAAGCCGCTCTCGATAAAGCTATTAAAGATGCGATGCAGGACGGCACCTGGAAACAGCTTTATGAGAAGTGGTTCCCGGGTTCGCCGATGCCGAAACAGTATCTGCCGAACGGCCAATAACCTCGCGCGACATCTGAGCGAGAGACTGCATCCGGTGACGGCAACGGTCCGTCACCCGTAACAGAGAATCGGCTATGGACCTGATTACCATTCTTTCCCGGACGTTCTTTGATATTCCCTCAATGATGGACGTTCTGCCGCAATTGCTGGCAACTGGACTGGTTAACACCATTATCATCTCAGTCGCTGCGACGATACTGGGGACGCTGTTCGGCCTGATTTTGGCGTTGATGGGCATCTCCCCTTCGCGCTGGCTGCGACTCCCGGCGCGGTTATATACCGATTTGTTTCGCGGCTTGCCCTCCATCCTTACCATTTTACTGATTGGTCAGGGTCTGGCGCGATTCAGCTACCAACTGTTTGGTCCTACACCCTACCCGCTCGGCATTTTTGCCTTAAGCCTGATCGCCAGTGCCTATATGGGCGAAATTTTTCGCGCGGGTATTCAGAGCGTTGAGCAAGGCCAAATGGAAGCCTGCCGGGCACTGGGGATGAGCTACAGCCGCGCGATGAGGCTGGTGATCATTCCGCAGGGCATACGACGCGTGTTACCCGCCATCGTGAATCAGTTTATTGCCATCATCAAAGACTCCTCGCTGGTGTATTTGTTGGGGCTGATGACGAATCAACGCGAGTTGTTCCGCGTGGGTCAGGATGCCGCAGTACTGAGTGGCAATCTCTCTCCGCTGATGCTGGCCGGCCTGTTCTATCTCATCATCACCGTGCCCCTTACCCATGCGGTGAACTATATCGATGTGCGCTATCGAACCGGACGCCGTCGGGCGAGCGCGCCACAAAGCGGCCTGAAGGAGGTTGATGAGGTGGGGCAAAAGCGCACCGTCGCGCCGACTGGCTCACTGACCCGCGAGCGAGGACATTAATATGGCGACTTCCACTGCATTCCATGGCGCGAGCCTTGAGTTGCGCAATCTGACACTGGCTTACGGGCCAATTGAAGTCCTGCGCAATGTGTCTCTGACCGTCGCGCCTGGTACCACAACCTGCATCATTGGCCCTTCCGGCTCGGGAAAGTCGACGCTGTTACGCGGCATCAACCGTTTGCACGAACCTAAAAATGGCGATGTGTTGCTGGCGGGGCGATCGGTACTCAAGGACAAGCCCGATGCATTACGCCTGAGAATTGGCATGGTGTTTCAGCACTTCAATCTCTTCCCCGATCACAGCGCGCTGGAAAACGTGGCGCTGGCACCCTGGAAAGTCAAAGGGCGGCCAAAGGCTGAAGCGTGGGACATCGCCCGTCAACGGCTGGCTGAAGTGGGATTAGCGCAGCGCGCTGACCACCGTCCGCGCGATCTTTCTGGTGGTCAGCAACAGCGAGTGGCGATTGCACGCGCACTGGCGATGGAACCGGAAGTGATGCTGTTTGATGAAGCGACCTCCGCGCTGGATCCCGAATTGGTTAAGGGAGTGCTGACGCTAATGGCAGAACTCTGCCAGCGCGGGATGACCATGGTGGTGGTGACACATGAAATGGGCTTCGCCCGTCGCGTGGCCGACCAGGTGGTGTTTATGGATGAGGGGGAAATCGTCGAATCCGGCACGCCTGAAGCGATCTTTGATCGACCACAGTCTGCCCGTTTACAGCGCTTTCTTTCGGAGGTGCTTTGATGACACGCCAACGCATCTTGGATCTTGCCCTCCACGAACCCGCGTATGTGAATGCCTGACGGCTGTTCATTTTTAAGAGAAGGAATAAATGATGTCTGAGAAATCTGTAGCGAACACCGTTATCGTGCTGGGCGGCGGTATCCTTGGGGTATCCACTGCCTGGCATCTGGCCAAAGCTGGGGCGAAAGTCACACTGGTTACCGAATCAGAACTGGCGTCGGGCGCTTCAGGACGTTCACTCTCCTGGCTGAATTCTGCTGGCGAGCGTTCACTGCCCTACCACAACTTACGTATGGCGGGTATCGATCGCTACCGCACCCTGTTTGCTCGCTATTCTAATCTCGACTGGTTGCGTTTCGATGGCGCTGTTTTCTGGGCGGCTGATGATGAGGCGGGAACCCAGGCGCGCCATCAGTATGAGAAGTCGCATGGCTATGATTCACGCCTGATTGACCAGACCACAGTGGGTAGCGTGGATTCGCAGGTTAATAAAGCCAGTCTCTCAAAGATTACGATTGCCAATCCGGGCGAGGGCTGGGTGAGCCTCCCTCACCTTATCGATCATCTTGTTGAGGCGTTTAAAGCGCTGGGGGGAGAAATCGTTGAGGATGCGGGTAAAGGCAGTGTGATGACCGATTCTGGTAGAGCGATTGGTATTCGCTGCGAAAAGCGCGGGGAGTTTACTGCCGAGAATCTGCTGGTGGCGTGCGGCCCCTGGACACCCGATGTGGTTGCCCCGCTGGGTGTGAACATCCCCAATGGGTCGCCGGTTTCGATGTTAGTCACCAGTCAACCGAGTGGCCGCGGGCTCAAAGTGGTGTTAAATACCCCGCGCGCAGCCGTGCGACCCAATCCTGGCAATACCTTAGCGGTTGATCATGACTGGTATGAAGAGGATATCGTTGCGCATGCCGATGGACGGTACAGCATTGATGAAGCGGTCATTGACCAGTTAATGGCAGAAGCGGGAAAGCTGATTGGCGATGGTTCACCCCTCACAGCGAACAGCTGGAAGATAGGTTTGAAGCCCATTCCCGGAGATGGCGAACCGGTGGTCGGGGAATTGGTGAAAGTTCCAGGGTGTTTTGTTGCGTTTACCCATTCGGGGGCCACCCTGGGGCTGATACTGGGGGAGTTGATAGCAGAGGAAATGCTGACTGGGGTGAAGCACCCGATGCTCGCGAGTTTCCGGCCGGAACGGTTTGATTGATTCTAATGTGCTTCCAGCGCCTTGATAGTTGTGGCGCTGGAATTAATTGTACTTATACAGCTTTCAATAGTTTCATAAAATATGCGCATTGATTAACGCGGCAAAAATTTGGTTGATGGAAATAGGCCTAAATTTTAAAGATTAATGTTTAGGATGTCTCTGAGATTAACCAAGTATTGGTAAACTGTTTACTTTTAATGTGAACGCTTAGCTCGAATTTTTTAATGCAAACATATTGGTCGCGAGTATAGAGCATGTTCGGACTGGCAATAAGAATCAGGTGCATGGTGTCTTTTCCGCTGGATGCCGCGAGATTTTTACCGCAATGTGGACACCATGAGTAAACCTCAGCTAACAATGAAAATTCTGGGGAACGGCGTGAAGGCTAAGGTAGTATTTGATTTGCTCACAACTGACCAGCAACGCGATTAACCTTTATTAACCCGCATATAACGCCATGATTTATAGGATAATAATGGTGGCTGTATAAAAGTAGCCACTGCAATGCCGCAAGAAACCACACTCAGCGCAATAATAAAGCGTCGCGACAGGTCCCGAATGGCATGATCTAAAGTGCCGCCATAGCTTTCAAGGTTGTTCTTTACCTTGCGAATGTCCGACTGACTGAACCCCGAACGTAACAGCTTTTCTTCATTGACTTGCATAGCCCTTGACCCTTAACACTTTAACCACTGGTCAGATATATCAGAGTCCGGCACATTTTTCGAGCCAGTGTCCCTATCACACGGTGTATCTTATCAGGGCGCAGGTGAGTATTGCAGGTAAGCTGGGGTTCACTTCTCACCAGAATGCGGTTCCATTGTTGCGTGAGCTCGTCTTGCATATCTAAAAGCAACGGCAGCCCGATTTAATGCAGGCTGCCATATTTATCCACGGCTGTACGGATGAGCAAAATCCGTATCTAGCTAAGGGTTACGCCATGCTATGCAGCATATGATCCGCCAGGCGTAAACTGAGTGCCGCCCCTGTTAATGTTGGATTCATACAGGAGGCTGAAGGCATGACGCTGGTACCCGCGATCCACAGGTTCGGATGGTCGTGGGTCTGGCAATCACGGTTCACTACCGAATTTTTAGGGTCATCGCCCATGATGGTGGTGCCCATAATATGCTGGCGATCCTGGAATTTTGTATCAATCGACAGGATGTCGGCATTCAGCAGCTCTGCGAACTTATGGAAATCCTTAATGCCCTCTTCTTTTCCGGCGTGCCAGTAGTCTGTCACGCTGTAATAGATTTCCGGCAGCGGGATACCAATCGCATCCTTTTTCGTTTTGCTGGGTGTCACCCGGTTCTCCGGGAGTGGCAGCGTCTCGAAATCGATAGCAAAGTTCAGCGAACGTGCTGACTGGCGACGGATCTCCGCATCAAGTTTTGAACCCAGTACCCCTTTCTCAATTAATGATGCAGCATAGTCGGCGGTGGGGACCGTATTACGCACTTTGATCTTGTAGCTGGGGAAGTCTTTGCGGAATGCACCATCTCGGTTATTCAGGTAAACCAGTAGCTCTGTCGGTCCCTGCCCTGGCCAGACGTCCTCGGACATCATCACATTCATGCTGATACCGGTATGGCCCATCAGATTGCGTCCGACCTGATCAGACGAATTGGCGATACCCTGCGGATATTTCTCTGACGTCGACATCAGCAACAGCTTCGGTGACTCAATGCCGTAAGCCGCCAGCACAAAGTAGTTTGCCGTGAGGTGATGCTCGGAACCATCCGGTTTTTTATACCAGATACCGGTAATTTTCCCGTCGTCGCCCGCTTCAATACGGTAAACCACGGCATTATCCAGTAAGGTTGCGCCCAGCCTTTCAGCCTCATCAATGTGCATTGAGCCATCATATTTAGCCGCAATCGGGCATACCGGATTACAGTTGTTGTTCCCGGCACACATCGGTCGTTTTCCCCAAGGCTTGGTGGCACGGCCATTTGGCTCCAGCACCGGATTATAGCCCCCTTTGCCCAGCATCTCGCTCAGACGGTCGAACAGATAGCTGGTGGGTAGCCCTGGCATCGGGAACGGTGTCGAACGCGGTGGCCAGGCTTTGCCGCCCTGTCCGCTCTCGTCCTGCCCATCAATTCCCGAAACACCCAGTTCGTGTTCGGCTTTGCCATACCAGGGTTCCAGCTCATCGTAGCCAAAGGGCCAGTCGCGCCCGCGGCCATACAGGCTGTTCAACTTAAAGTCATTGGGGATCATGCGCCACAGTGCTGAACCAAAATGCCATGTGGTGCCACCCACCACGCGCAGGTATTTAGTGGGGTATTTTACCGGGCCGACCTGCTGCAGATAATCACCGTAAGTCGAGGGGATGTGCGGCGGGTTGGGATAAGGAGAACCGACACCCTGTAATTTGATGTTGGTCAGCGACATCTTAAACGGCGAATTGCGGAAGCGTTCGACAATCTCCTGACGCGAAACACGGGGACCCGCCTCAAGGATAATCACCGATTTGCCGGCTTTTGCCATCTGCGTGGCGATCAGCCCACCCATCACACCCGAACCGATGATAATGACATCGGCATCTACTTTTTGTGCACTCATGCGCCTTCTCCTGTTGTCGCCACTTTGCCATCGGTTACTGCCCAGTAGAAAGGACCGCCACCGTACGTTGGTACCACCAAAATGTCTCTGGTTGGCAGGTACATCAGCGCCTCGGCATAGGCGATAAGCTCTAAATCACTTCCTGTGCCGACAACGCCGGTATACCAGGCAGAAATAATCGTTTTTGCTGTCTGCCAGTCACCGTTGTCTGTACCCAACGCGGCGAGAAAATCATCCACGTGAGCAAAGTGACGCTGTTGTAACAGGGCGTTGAGGCTGTCGAGCTTTTGTCGGAACTGCGGGTCATGACGGGTTAATGCTTCAAAATAGCGCTGCCCCAGAACCGGCCCCACCGAACGGCTGACAAGAAACTGTGAAACGTCAAGAAAACCCGTGTCTGACATCTGTGCCGCAGCTAACGCGCGTGCCGGGAACAGGGAATTGCACATTGTCGCAAGGGACAGAATGCCCATGCCCTGCAGCAGCCGGCGCCGCGACAGCTGTGGGGAAGATTTATTTGTCATGCTTTTTACCCCTGCGGGAGAATGCCACGATGATCAGTAACAGAACGATCACCACCACTGCACCGCCGCCCCACACGGCTGGCTGGGCCAGTCGGGCAATCAGGGGCCGTTCTCCTCCCTCGCGTAGTGTTTTCACCTGCGCGGGCGTCACGTTGAGTTGTGCATTGCCGAAGTTCTTCAGCACGTAGTTGCTGACATCGGCAATCTGCTGATCGGTCAGACGATCGGTAAACAAGGCGTCAGGGCCGAATCCCGGCATGTCGACGTCTTTACCGGCCACGGTACGGTGCACACCGTAAACGATGGCGGCGATTAAGTTATCCGCCTGAGCTGCACCGGTCGCGGTGTTGTGATACAGCGAAGGGTAAATTTGGTTGCCCGAACCATCAGGTTGATGACAGTTCGCACAGGTACTGGCATACACTTTCCAGCCAGCATCCGGATTGTTAATGGCGCGCAGGGCTGCTTCGCTGGTTGCCGGACGTCCGAGGCTTTCGCGGGGAGCGCTTTCAGGGGAGCTGATGGCTGGAACCTGACGTAAATAGGCGACAATGGAGGCAATATCTTCATCGTTCAGATGCTGAAGGCTGTGCTCAACCGCTTCCGCCATGGGACCCGCAGCCTGAGCTTTGCCAGCGACGTGCCCCGTTTTGAGGTACTGAGCAATATCGGCATCACTCCAGTTGCCGATTCCCGCCTGTTTGTCAGGGGTGATATTCGGGGCGTACCAGCTGCCAAGGCTTCCGCCGGCCAGTGCCTGGTCATTGTTTTGTCCCATCAGTGCATTACGTGGCGTATGGCAGGTATCACAGTGCGCCAGAGCGTTGACGAGATAGTCCCCGCGATTGACCTGCGCTGACTTGTCCTTTGCAGGAACAAAAACCGTTTCATTGGCGAAAAGCATATTCCAGAAAAACATGCTTGAACGGATATTAAACGGGAAAGGTAAATCTGTTTTAGGTGGTACGTTATCATCTGCTTTGACGCCATACATAAAATAGGCATACAGAGCATGAATATCCGCATCAGTAATTTTAGCGTAAGAGGTATAGGGCATCGCCGGATACAGATGCTGGCCTTCTTTATTAATACCCTGCCGAACGGCTCTGGCAAAATCTTCTTCGGTATAATTCCCTATTCCCGCTGTTTTTGACGGCGTAATATTGCTCGCGACAATATTCCCTAAGGGGGAGGCGATAATATAACCTCCGGACATCTCTGAGCCATGTTGTGGCGCGGTATGACATGCACCACAGTCAGCAGCAATGGCCAGATACTTACCTTTCGCTATCAGCGCTGCAGAGTCATTCGCATTTTCTGCATGGGCAGAAAATGTCACAGACATTATTGCGCTCAACGCGAAAGGCAGACAACGTAGTCTCACCTTTCTTGCCTTCATTATAATTGCTTCCGGTAAATGATTATTTAATGTTGTTAGAATAATAAATGCACATCTGCGGGATGACCGCAGATGTGCAGATTATCAAAACCCTTAATTTTACAAAATACAAACAGTGCTATAACAGTTCGTAATCATTAAAAACAATATTGTCCGCACTGGCCGCCGTAATCTCGGTTTTTCCAGGGTCGGTTAAAAACGCATCACCTGGATGTACCCAAAGTTCTTTCACCCGGTTGGTATGGGCACGATCGGCGATGAGTACACGTCCTTCGGTGAAGAAGACGCGTACGCCAGGACCATACTGGGTATACTCTCCCGTGCTCTGTCCCGGTTTCAGGGTCACTTTCCAGCCTTTGACGGTTTTCTTATCCAGCACCTGCTGGAAAGCATAACTTGCCGGGCGTGTGGCACCGCCAAAATGTTGCGGACCCGGAATGTTAATTTCAAAAGCGACCTGATGATTCACCGTACTGCCGGTATTTGTCACTTTATCGGTGTCTGACTTGCCCTGATGTTCGCCAAACTTAACGTTACCGGTTTTCATCTCGGTAATGTTTACAGGCTTATCAGGATATTCAATTTTAACCGGGCTTCCCTCTATATGCGTGTTCACGTAGTCCAGATGCTGCTCATGAAAGAGTGTCGACTGTCCCGGCTGAATTAATACGCGCATGACGGTGACATATTTATTTTCAAGAATGACATGGTGAAGAGGTTCAAGATCGGTGGCGACTACTTTTTCAGCAGCCTGTGATTGAAAGGCTGCTCCCAGTAATACAGAGCATAATAAAGTTTTATTGAGCATCTTTTGAATGCTGGACATGACGACTCCTTTTTTACGTAATCAGACTCTGAAAAAAACGGCATTAAATAATGCACAGGTAATAACAAGATGTTATTCCACAATGGTGACCCAGTTTGCTCCCTTTCCGGTGGGTACTCGTTCAATTAAGTTGAGTTTTCCGCTCTGTTGATCAATGGCGTAAAGTGATATTTGCGAAGACTTCTGTCCTGACTCGATCAAATAATGACCGGAGTTATCAATGGCAAAACCGCGTGGCTGAGTCTCGGTTTTAATACTGTTAATCAACGTCAATTTTCCGTCCGTCGGTGATACGTTAAATGCCGTCAAAGAACTGCTGGTTCTTTCCGTTGAATACAGGAAGCGACCGTTCGGAGTGAGGTGAATATCGGCCTGCCACAACCGTGGCTTCTCAGACTTGGGTAAATCATCATCTCCGGTCAGCGGTCTTGCTTCACCACGCTGCATATTTCGGGCAATGGCCGGATCCAGTGAAGGCGTTACGTCGCGTTCAGTCATGGTGCCATCCTGGTTCAGCGTCAGGCGCGAGATATTCCCTGCCATCTCCGTCAGCAAATACATGTTCTGCTCCCCTTTTGCATCCACTGCCGGGGCAAATGCAAAGTGGCGCGGCCCGGTTGCCGCCTCGTGCTGGATATTGATAAATGCAGGAGTATTGGGCGTGACTTTCCCGGTGGCGCTGTCGAAACGATACTGCAAGAGCTGATCGGCGCCGAGTAACGGCACAAACAGGTACTGGTTGCTGGGGTCGGTCTGAATCGAATGGGCGCGCTTGCCGGTATGCACCACCTGAACGGGAGCGCTTTCGACCTTACCGTCTGCAGCAAGGCGATTAATGCTGAAGAGGTCACCGCCATAAGAGGAGGAAAGGAGAAAACGCCCTGTCTTATCCAAGGCAATGTACGCCATCGCTTCGGGCAGCGAGGTATCGGCAAAATGGGTCAGCGATCCGTCCGGCTGAATATGCCAGCCGGCAACATGGTAAGGCTGACTCCGCACCGATATGTACAGCGTCTTTTTATCTTTCGACACCACCATAGGCATACTTTTCAGCCCAGTGGGATATTCACCGATGGGCTTCAGCTGGTGCTTTGCTTTATCCAGCGTGTAGGCTGTCACCGTCCCGCTGTCGCCGTTTGAGACGTAAACAAAAGCCGTATCCTTTGCCATGGCTGCGGCTGCGAACACCATCATCCCCGCCGCGATAACTGTTTTCTTCATGTTCTTTTCTCTTTTTTGTAGGGTACAGAGTGACGCTTACCAGTGCGTCTTGAAGTGCTCACAAAGTTCATGCACTGCCGCTTCTGGCAGCGCGGCCGGTTTGATGGCGCAGTTCAGCCATAAGCGCGCCGTTTCTTCCAGTTCCTCCAGCGAGAAACTGGCCGCCGAGACGGACGCGCCCCAGATCACCGGCCCCAGGCGTTCAAGCATCACACCGCGAACCTCATTGGCCAGTCCGGCGACCTGTTCCGCGACGTCTGCATGACCCGGACGACGATATTCAATCAGTGGGATGCGCCCGACTTTCATGACCTGATAGGGCGTTAGTGGCGGCAAGATGCTGTCTTGCTGCCAGACACCTGCCAGCGTCAGCTGGACCAGATGCGTTGAGTGCGTATGGACCACGCCTTGCGCATCCGGATTACGGTCATAAATCTGTCGATGCAGCAGCAGCGTTTTGGAGGGTTTATCACCCGATACCCACTCGCCGTCTCGATTCACTTTGGCGATACGCGCCGGTTCAAGGTGGCCCAGACACGCATCGGTGGGAGTGATCAGCCAGCCATCTTCCAGTCGCGCACTGATGTTGCCCGCGGTTCCGGTGGTGTAGCCCCGGGTAAACAGGTCGGCTCCCACCTGGCAGATCTCTTCCCGTAAAGACTGTTCGTTTTGCATTTTCCCTCTCCTCAATCGTTAGCAGTGGCAATAACATTCGATTCACGGCGCACGCTGACGGGCAGCGGCTCCAGCTTGCCCAGCACGAACATAAACGTCAGCGCGCCGAGCACACAGATGGCACCAGCGACCAGTAAAGGCACCACAAAAGATCCGTGGCTGAGGCTCAGCATCAGTCCGGTAAATGATGCCGTGACAATCCCGGCGAGATTGCCAGCGAAGTTCTGGATGCCGCCCAGCGTGGCCACATAGTTACTGGCAGGCGCGACATCAGCTGGCAGCGTCCAGATGTTGGCTGCTGTGAATGCCAGACCGGCATAAGTGATGGAGAACAGCGTCAGGATCACGGCGATGCTGTCGGTGAAGGCCGCAAAGGCGATGACGGACGAGAGCAGCATGCCGGCCACCAGGCAGGTTTTACGTGCAGCCGTGAGGCTGAAACCTTTACGGTACAGAGCATCTGAGATGACGCCCCCTAACAGGCTACCGGGAATTCCCATCAGCGCTGGGATCGCGCCCAGCGTACCCAGTTCTTTCAGCGAGAAACCGTGGGCGACGGTGAGATAGGTCGGGAACCAGGTGACGAAGAAGTAGGTCGCAAAGTTCATGCAGAAAAAGCCGATCATCATTCCCCACACGTTACGGTGGCGGAACAGTGACCAGAGTTCGACTTTAGCGTTTTCCTGCGTGACCGGCGCAGCGCGATCCTCGAGCAGATTCTGACGCTCCGTCTCATCCAGTCCTTTCTTCTCTTCCGGATCGCGATAGAACACCAGCCAGATCGCTACCCAGACCAGTCCTAATGCACCGGTGACGACAAAGGAGGTTTCCCAGTCCCACGTGCTGATCAGCCAGGCAACCAGCGGCAATGCCAGTGCGCTTCCGGCGCGCGGGCCTGCATCGAAGATGCCGCTGGCGGTCGCACGCTGTTTTTTCGGGAACCAGCTGTAAACCACTTTCACGCAGCCCGGGTTGCCGCCTGCTTCACCGATGCCGAGCGCTAGGCGCGCAGCAAACAGAGAGGTGAAGCCTTTACCGAATGAGGTGAATACCGTGAAGAGTGACCACCAACCCACTGCCAGTGCGAGGCCCGCACGTGCACCCAGACGGTCAATCAATCTTCCCGCCGGGATCTGCATCAAGGCATAGGTCCAGAAAAAGGCGCCAAGAATGAGCCCCATACTGGTGTCATCTAATCCCAGATCGGCCTTGATGTGAGGTGCAGCAATTGCGAGATTGATGCGGTCAATGTAGTTGATAGCAATGGCGAAGAAGCAGAACACGATCATCAGCCAGCGAATTCGTGGATATCTGCGCATGGTGAATTCCTTTATGATTTATTTATGGGTAACAGAGGTTCTGCGGCGTTGCGGCCTGCAGCAGCCAGCGTTGCGGTTAAAATTTGGGGATGCAGGTCATGATTTGGTTAATAAATCGTGAGCAGGCGTCCTCAAGCTGATAACATGTTTTCAAAAGTAAGCGATTACAAAATACAGTCAAGCCAAAAGTAAGCGCTTTCAAAATTGATCGTGAGTTGTCTGCCAAAACTGTGGACAAGCTCACTTTTTTCAGCAGGAGTGACTTGATGAGTGAGAAGCAAAATGGAACCGGTCGCGTATCACTGGAAGATGTCGCGCGTCTCTCAGGAGTATCCACAGCGACGGTATCGCGGGTACTGAATGGTAGCTCCACGGTAAAAGCGGCCCGCCGGGAAGCGGTGGAGAAGGCCTGCGAGGAGTTGGGGTACGTTATCAACCGTGCGGCGCGAACCCTTGCATCGCGCCGCAGCATGACCATAGGCGCGGTGGTCCCTACGCTCGCGACTGAAACCTTTTCCCGACCGCTGGCCGCCTTTCAGCAGCTGATCCACGAAGCGGGGTACACGCTGCTACTGGCCAACTCCAATTTCGACCCAGACACCGAACTGAAGGAAGTCAACAAGCTGATTGAGTACGGGATAGATGGGTTAATGCTGGTGGGGAATACCCACCATCCCAGGCTATGGGAGCGCATCACGCAGCAGGACATCGCCTGCGTGCAGACCTTTTCACAGGACCGCGACAAGCCGAGTGTGGGTTATGACAGTGAAGGCGCCGCTGAAACGTTGGCCAACCATCTGCTGGGGCTGGGGCATCAACGCTTTGCCGTGATTGTCGGTACGCCCCCCTCCAACGATCGTGTCTCAGAGCGACTGAAAGGCACCCGTCGCGCGTTGCAGCAGCATGGGCTTGAACTGGCTGATACGCATCTGATTGATAATGCTTTTTCCATGAACGATGCGCGTAAAGCCGTATTTCGTCTGCTCGACGGGCCACAGCCACCCACCGCCATTATCTGCGGTAATGACCTGCTGGCGTTTGGCGCGATGCGCGCAGCAAGCGAACGCTACCTGCGCATTCCTAACGACATTTCGATAGTGGGCTTTAACGACTATGAGTATGCGGAACATCTTGAGCACCCGCTGACCACCATGCGTGTCGATTTGGCGTCAATTGGTGAGCACGCTGCGCATTATCTGTTGAACACACTGAACAACCAGACAGCGCAGACGCATACTGTGATTAAGACGGAACTTATCGTAAGGGGCAGTACGGGGTCAGTGCCCCGTCAGGATCGTTAGTCACGGCGCACTAAGCCAAACTGGCTGAAGATATCGGTGACTTGCGGTGTTTTCAGCCATGCCAGAAATTCGCGCGCGGGCTCGCTGTGTGTAGTCTTGTTCAGCACGGACGCTGAGATAGACACCGGCTGCTGCGTTTCAGGTGGCAACGCGCCGACAATCTCAACACCGGATACCATCAGCAATTCACTGAGCTGCTGTACCGCCAAATCTGCATTGCCATTGACCAGTTGCTCTGCGGTAAAGCCGGCAGGAATGACGGTACCACGGGCACGCAATTCAGCATCGATATTGAGTTGTTTCAGCACATGGCTGAACCACACGCCGCTGGCCCCGGCTTCCGACCATGAAACAGAACGTGCTGCCAGCAGGGTATCAATTAACCTTTCTCGCGTACTGATGTCAGGGTGCGGTGTTCCCGCCAGCACGGCAATACCGATGGGTGAATCTACCACCTCTATCCGATCATCTTTAGCAGCCAAACCCGATTCAATCAGCCTGTCGAGTGTTTCGACCGTGGCGATAACCACATCAGCCTGCTCGCCTGCGTTCAGCTCTTTTTCAATGATCGTACTGGGATGCCAGCGAAACGTCAGTTGCGTCTCAGGATGAGCATCCTGCCAGTGTCTGACCAGCGTATTAAAGGGCGCACTCAATGCCAGCGCGCTGTAAAGGGTTAACTCCATGCTTAATCCTCCTTCGCAAAATAGGGCGCACGGCGTAGCAACGAAGCATCCAGTTGACCCGGACGCGTTACGCCGATAAGTGCCAGATCGCGGTCTATTTCATCACGCAGAATGTGCATGGCATGCTCAATTCCTGCCTGGGCACCAATCACAGAACCGTAGAGGAACGGTCGGCCGAGGAACACGAAGTCTGCACCCAGCGCCATCGCCTTCATCACGTCGGTACCGCGGCGGATACCGCTGTCGATAATGACTTTCATATCCCCTTTTGCAGCTGCGATTTCGGGCAGCGTATGCAGTGGCGGAACGGTGTAATCGAGCTGACGACCACCGTGATTTGACAGGATCACCGCATCAGCGCCGAGGTCACGTGCCATGAACGCATCCTCGGGAGACATCAGTCCCTTAATCACCAGATTTCCTTTCCACTTTTTGCGTATGGCTTCAACGTGCTTCCAGCTTAGCTGATCGCGCGCATTGGTGTTACGCACCTTGCTGGACATCATGGGTGGGCCACGTTCAGCATCGGTGTTTTCAAAGTGGGGAGCGCCATGGCGCAGGAAAGTCTGCGCGACAGTACCCAGCAGCCAGCGTGGACTCATCGCGCTCTGCCACATCACTTTGGGGGTAATTTTGATGGGCATGCTGAAACCACTGCGGGTGTTGTGCTCCCGGTTGCCCAGCATCGGCGTATCTCCCGTCACGACCAGGGTTTTATACCCTGCTCGCTCGACGCGTTCGACTAAACGATCGATGCGCGGCTGATCGCCCGCCAGATAGGCCTGGAACCAGGCATCAGGGTTTGCCGCAATCACCTCTTCCAATGGGATGAGGGATGAGGCACTCAGGATCATGGGCACATTCATCGCGCGGGCTGCTTTGGCCAGCATCAGGTCAGCGCGATAGCTGACGAAGGAGGCGCCGCCAAGCGGTGCCACGCCAAAGGGATGAGCCCAGTCTTGTCCCAGCAGATTGACTCGCTGATCACGGCCCGACACATCACGGAACATGCGCGGCACAAAGACATACTGTTGGTAGGCTTCATAAGCCGCTGCAAGCCCCCTTCCGGTCTCAACGCCTCCCTTAACGTACTGATAAATCATATTGGGTAAACGCTTGCGGGCATGACGTTCGAAGTCTTCCAGTGCCAGTAAGTCCCTGAAATGACGAGGAACGGTACTGACTGGACGTGTCTGAGCTTCAGGCACACTGGCGATGTTAATAGCGGTGGTCTCTCCACGAGTAGTCATTTTGCGTTCTCAGTCATAATAAAAGTAAGCGATTTCAAAATTAACATTCAGGGGAATGTGGTCTGTTATTATCCTGCCAGATACTCAAATTATTTATGTGATCAACATCACTCAATAAGGATAAATGTAAGCCCTTACATTTTATTTTTCCCTTGGGTATGGTGTGCTGTAAAACAGAACTCTTACGGCTGATAACGGAGACAGTGATGAGCCCACGCATAGTTTTACTGCATGCCACCCCGGTGGCGATGACCCCGATACATGAAGCGTTCAACGATCTGTGGCCCGAAGCCGAGACAGTGAACCTGCTGGATGATGGTTTAACGATTGATCGCGCCAAAGAGGAACGACTCTCCCCGCTTTTAAGCGACCGTTTTGTTGCATTGGGACAATACGGCTATTCCATGGATGCTCAGGGCATCCTGGTGACCTGCTCCGCGTTTGGTCCGGCGATTGATCAACTGGCCGCCACTCTACCCATCCCGGTGTTGAAACCTAACGAAGCGATGTTTGAAGCCGCGTTACAGCAGGGTAAACGCATCGGCATGCTGGCAACCTTTGGCCCCTCTTTGGTTACCATGTGCGAGGAGTTTGAACGTTATGCCGAACTGACTGGTTCCCAGGCAACGCTGGAAACCGTGCTGGTCCCGGACGCCATTGATTTGCTGCGCAAAGGGGATGTTTCCAGCCACAACCGGCTAGTGGCAGAGGCCGCGCCCAAACTTTCCCATTGTGATGCCATTATGCTGGCGCACTTTTCCACTTCTCGTGCCGCTGCGGCTGTGCGAGAGCGTGTGAATGTACCCGTTCTGACTGCGCCTCACGCGGCGGTTAACAAACTGCGCGCTGCGCTGGAGGGCCCATCATGCTGATAGGAGTGATCGCCGACGATTTTACCGGTGCCAGCGATATCGCCGTTACCCTGTCCAAAGGGTTACCCGGAGAAGGTGGGCTGAGTACCACCCAGTATCTCGGCGTACCTGTGCAGCCCGCGCGACCTGAAGTTGAAGCAGGTGTGATTGCGCTGAAATCACGTTCATTACCCGCTGCGGTAGCGGTTGAACAGTCCCTTACTGCCTGCGAATGGTTGCTGGATCAGGGATGCCAGCAAATCGTGTTTAAATATTGTTCTACCTTCGATTCAACCGATAAAGGCAATATCGGACCGGTTCTGGATGCCTTAACGAAGCGACTGAAGGCGAAGCGGGTGATAGTCTGCCCGGCCTTTCCGGCAATGGGGCGCACGCTATACCAGGGTAACCTTTTTGTTAACGACCGCCCTCTCAATGAGTCCGGGATGGAGCATCACCCAGTGACACCGATGAAAGATGCCGATGTCCGACGTCTGCTTTCACGTCAGGCTGAGACGCCGGTGCGCCATATCAGCTGGCAGCAGGTGGTTAAAGGGAGTGAAAGCCTGCGTAGTGCTTTGCATGCCGATGCATCCGAAGCGGCACAGCTGGTGGTGGTGGATGCCATAAGCGATCATGATCTGACCATTATCGGCATATCGGCCGCGCAAGCACCGCTTATCAGTGGCGGATCGGGCATTGCTATGGCTTTGCCGCATAATTTTATCCAAGCGGGCAAGGCTGAAGGAGGCGTGCAGGATTACCCTGTTGTGCAAGGGCCAACAGCCATTTTGGTCGGGAGTTGTTCGGGCGCCACCCGTGGCCAGATTGAGGAACACCAAAAGCAGTATCCCGTGCTGGCGCTGGATATTCAGGATGTGATGAACGGCCGCGTGAATGCCGATGAGGTGGTGGCGTTTATTTGCGGGCATCAAGAGTCACTCCCGCTCGTCTACTCTTCGGGCGATCCTGAGAGTGTGAAGCAGGCACAGCAGCAATACGGCCAGGAGAATATTTCCCAACAGCTGGACGCGTTGTTTGGCGAAGCGGCCAGAAAACTGGTTCATGAACAAGGCATTCAGCGGCTGGTGGTGGGTGGCGGAGAGACTTCCGGCGCGGTGGTTAGCGCGCTGAACCTGCATTCGCTGCAAGTTGGGGAAGAGATTGATCCTGGGGTTCCTGCCCTCTTTCACACGGCCAGTAAGCCGTTAGCGCTGGCGCTGAAATCAGGGAATTTTGGGCGGCGGGACTTTTTTAGCCACGCGTTGAGGGTGTTGGGAGGGGGGGATTGATTTAGTTTATGATTGGCATGCCGTGGTTTTATTTTTGGAGCTACGGCAGATCATGCTAATTATGTTAAATATAGTTTTGGTTATGCATTTTGTACTGCGCTTTGCTGTTACCTGCTGCTGAGGTTTTTATCATTATCCTATGTTGTGCGCACCTTTAACCCAATTCGTCCTTCAGAATGGCCTTGTCGAGGCTCAGGTCGGCAACCAGTTTCTTAAGGCGATGGTTTTCTTTATCAACTTGCCGCATGTGCCTCAGTTCTGGAGGAATCCTGCGGTACTTTTTTCGCCAGATTTAAAACGCAGCGTCGGAGCTGCCCGGCTCCGGCAGACTTCGGGCTGACCTACCCATTTCAGCCTGCTTAGGGGCAAAGACTATCTGCGCTTCGGTAAAACGTATTTAGATATAACAGGCCAGATTTAATCGCCTCTGCTCACTTATCTGCCTGCAGTGATATATGCTCATTTTAATTCCGGATAAAACGAGGCGGCTATGAGCACTGGTATAGAACGCAGGCGGGTTAAGGGGCTGGAACCATGGACGACACGGGATGAAATGATAAGGCATGCATTCAGAAGGAGTCTGCCCTGGTTCGCCTTCGTCAACGTGAGCTTTGCGCTCATGGTGTTAATGAGAAGCAAACTGTTCGACACAATTCCCCAAACGCCCATGGAGCGTGAAACGCTGCTTTCATGGATTGACCTCTCGATGTCCCTCATTATCACCGCCTCTCTCGGGCTGCTTTCACTAATTTTTCTTTTACGTAAGCCGGTCAGACTGCTGGCAAAAGTGTTTCTGCTCGCTATCAGTGTGCTGTGGTCAGTGACCGCGTACTACTTTGTTGCCCATTGGCAGCTCCCGTTTGGCTGGCCACTTATCTGTGTGCTAATGTTATCCGGTCTTGCCGCGCTCTATTTTCATCTGTCCAGCCTGCTCTGCTATTTAATGCCGATGTGGCTCTCCATGCCAGTCATCAGCTTTGAGCTGAATCTCGGACTTATTCCACAGTTCATTGTACTGTGGCTCATTCTGACGGTAATTCTTGTATACGGACGGATAAACCTCAACCGGTGGTTCAGCGACGCCTGGCATCGTTTTGAATTGAATCAGCTACTGATTGGTCGACTGGACCTCATGGCAAGCCAGGACGCACTTACAGAAATTGCGAACCGCCGCACGCTGGAATCTTATCTGTCCCAGCTCTGTTCGCAGGGTGCGGCGTTTTCGCTCATCATGCTGGACGTGGACTACTTCAAGCGCTTTAACGATGCATACGGCCATCAGGCCGGAGATGACTGCTTGACCCGGGTAGCCCGTGTGCTGAAGTCTGCGGTACGCTCACCTGAGGATCTGGTCGCGCGCTACGGTGGTGAGGAGTTCACACTGGTTCTGACAAACGCAACAACGAAAGAGGCCATAATGGTGGCTGAACGCATACGTCAACAACTGGAACAGGCCGCCATAGCGCATTCCGCTTCGGATATCAGTTGCTGGGTCACGGTCAGCATGGGCATTGCTGAGACACGCGGCGGGCTGGCACCGGAACAGGTGATTACCCTGGCAGATGAGGCGCTATACCGTGCAAAGCATCAGGGTCGCAACCGCTGGGCGCATTAAACATTCGCAAATGTGGGCAGGATCTAAGCAAATCATGACATATCCGAGCAACGTATCTGAGAGAATTGCTGGCTGTAGTTTTCACGGCTTTTCATGCGTAAAGCATCTGCCGCAGCCCCCAACTTTGGTGATTTTCAGTTATCGCGAGGAAAGTGGAATTAATTTTCTCGTCAGATATCTGCTGCAGGATCCGGCACTGAGTGCGAAGGTCGTTAATCAGCAGTTGCTGCCCATTAAGTCTAGCAGTTGAGTATAGTAAGAAATAATGCCAAGACTGATGGGCTTCTTATCATCTTAAAGCCTCTTGAATAACCACGTGTTTAAAAAACACCTCAGCCTCTGCATCGGAGAGGAGTATGGCCTATTATTCTCCACCTAGTTGTTGCTTTTAAAAGGCTGGAGATCAACCGGAGGCACCTTTACGCATCCAGAAGAGCGCATCATCGATGATACGCGAGACAGAAGGAGCGCCGCATGCACGCTTTTTCTTTTCAAGCATAGTCACGATGCCTACGCTGTCGACAATTCTGCCACGATCAATTAACTCAAGTACAGCTTCCCCGATGACACCTGTTAGCAAAGGGGATGAAGTTACTTCTTCAGGCATGTGTCCCATTATCATTATCCACAATTAGAAAATTCTTAATTAAGTATTTATACTGATGTGACCTCTTACCTGCAATCAAACTTTGCATGAGTTCGACAGTTATACGAAATTTTCAGACAAATGCGAGAGTTTTGGAAAATCCCGAAGATTAAAGTTGGCCCACATTTTGCCTAACTGAGAAATTATTTAGTGCCAAATTTACGTAAGGAACTGGCTTACGTACCGATCCGATTAGTCGTGGCATAACATGCATAATTCAATGAAAAATCAGCCAAAGATTAGAGATAGGTTTAATAATAGATGCATGATTTTAACTTGAAACTCTTGGTTTTTTAGAAATCCTTCAAGAGTGACTGGAGTGGTACTCGATGAATGTGGCGATGAGTTTAGCCAATAACTTTTTTGACTGTGAAGACGATTTTTTATGTAAAATATATCTTATGCAGACAAAGCTTTTCGACTTGATTAAGTAACTCTCCTCCATTTACCCCAAAAACGTTATGCAGTTAACATTTTTTAACTTTTTATTCAATGCAATAGTGATAGGCCATTTATAATTTCATGGTGATAATTTAGCGCCAAATTAAACATAAGTGACAATAGCATATTGCATTGATTTGTAATGTTTTTTAAAGTAATTCGTGGTTTTTTATAAAGTCATGGAGCGTAATTATTAATTGGCGCTTTCCCCTTGCAAATGACTTTACCAATTCCAAGTAGAGATTGATTGGGTTTATATATTGCTTTTATTGTTATTTAATTATATTTCAGATAATTACAGTTTGAGCAACACTAAACTTAAGTGTTCCCTATTTTCATTGCCTGCATGTTTTGTGAGGAAAGTCTGATTTTTGAGAGGTTAAATCTACCTTTTTACTCAACCTTTTATCTAATTCATTTTATTATTTCAATGAGTTAAGTAAGCCCTGGGTTTTTTGTTGCTCAGGTTAGATTCTATTGTCTTTCCTACAGGGCAATATTACTGAGTATCGTCGAAATTTTTTTGAAATTTACTCTTGCGTCCGGGTACATTTGAAACTAAGGTTGTTTCAAAATATTAATATAATCAGTGCTTTCTACCTTTGAATTTCACCAGGTATAGCTTGTAATGGGGTTTAACTACTCCGTCCTTATTCCTAGAATATTGAGGGCGCTATGTTTATTGCGAAGGCTTGCTTTAATCGAGCACTGGTGATGGGTTTGTTATTTGTCCTGGCATTCAATGCTTCTTCAGCACAACCGCAGGGGGATTCCGCTCAGGCGAATAACCCCCTTGCCAATATGACTGCATTTAATATGCAGAATTATTATATTGGCGATGTAAGCGGAACTGATAAAGATGCTAACCAGTTCTGGCTGCGCTATGCACAACCTTTTTCTCTGAAGGAAAGCCACTGGCTGTTACGCGCCTCTCTCCCTGTAAATACCTATCCCGTTGGGCCGGGCGGCGGACATCAGACCGGCACCGGAGATTTGAACCTCTTCACCGCCTGGTTAATTGATACCGGCAATCCCTCGATCAGCTTTGGGTTTGGGCCGCAGCTTACTGCGCCTACAGCTTCTGAACATGCGCTAGGCAGCGAAAAATGGTCTGCAGGACTGGTTAACGTGCTGTTTAACGCCAGCTCGCCAGTATTTCAGTATGGCTATCTGGCTTCCTGGCAGCACAGCTTCGCCGGAGAGGGGAACCGCAGCGACGTCAATATCGGCGCCTTCCAGCCGTTCGCTTTTTATCAGCTGGGAGGTGGCACGTATCTCCGCTCCGCGCCCATCTGGAATTATAACTTCCAGAATGACAGTTACGGCATACCTCTTGGTCTTGGTGTGGGCCAGGTAATCAAGAGCGGCAAAACGGTTTATAACTTCTTTGTTGAGCCTCAGGGCAGCATTGCCGACCACGGTCCTGGTCAGGCGCGCTGGCAGATTTTCTTTGGGCTCAATCTGCAATTTCTTAACTAATTAAATTCACCTGGGAGCATAGCTATGCACCTATTTACAGATCCTAAATTTCGACGGTTTGCTTCGGCAGTGCTTGTTTTCATCTCTGCCGCCGGTTATGCAGCCCCCTATGACAGCGTTGGTTTTGCGCTGCGCCAGCAGGCGATGATTAATGATTTAAGGACCCATTGCCGCATAAGCCTACAAGTGTCGGATGAAAAAATCCGCAGCACCTTTATGGCCGATCCTGAAAACCATCAGACGCTTATTAAAGCAGCCGATGCTATGAAAGCGGGCGATCGGGTTCGTTATGCACGTACTCTGGCTGATATACGCTGCCCATCAATGCTGTAAGTCAGATCCGTTTTTCTTACCGGTCTGCATTGGAATGGAGACACGATGAAACTGTATCCTGCTTTGATCTTAAGTGGCTGTTTGTCCCTCCCAACTCATGCCGCGGGTCTTTACCTTTATGAAATTGCGACCGAGGATACCGGGCTAGCTGGTGCTGGTCAGGCGGCGCGTGCGCAGGATGCCTCCACGCTTGTCACAAACCCAGCAGGAATGACGCGACTACCTGACCGGATGTTTACGGGCGGCTTACAGGCTCTTTATGGTGATACGCCCTACCGGCTTGACGATGATGCTGGGCTACAGGGTAACAGTCCTGGCAATACCATCGGCTGGTTTCCCGGGGCCAGTATGTTTTACCATCAGCGCATCAACGATCAGTGGTCTGCAGGCATCGGGCTGTATGGAAATTACGGCCTGGGGCTCGATTTTGGGGAGTGGGCCGGTGACCGGCTCATTAAAAAAAGCACGCTGGTGGGGATGACCCTGAGCCCCGCGCTGGCCTGGAAGCTGAGCGATAAGGTGTCCTGGGGCGTAGGCGTGGGGATCAATTACGGCTACCTGTCTCTGACGCGTGACGTCGCGGGCTCAGATCAGAAACAGTCCGATCATGACTGGGCGCTGAATTTTCGCACCGGCCTGCTGTTTGATTTGACCGATGCGACGCGCGCGGGTGTCACTTATACCAGCAAAACCGAATATCACTTCAGTATCGACGGCGCAGCCCGTTTCCCCCAGCTCCCGAATCAGCAATACAGCCTGCCGATCACTGCGCAGGTGAATACGCCTGCTCAGCTGATGTTCAGCCTTGTCCACGATATTAATACTCAGTGGTCAGTGATGGGCGACTTAGGCTGGCAGGACTGGAGCGCCTACGGCGCCAATCAGGTCACCCTGGTGGATACCACACCTGAACGGAATAACCGCCTTAAAGATACCTGGCACACTGCGCTGGGACTGCAGTTTCGTCCTGATGATCGCTGGCGTCTCAACAGCGGTGTGGCTTACGACAGCAGTTTCTATCGTTCACAAAGTGATACGTCTCTGACCATGCCGTCCGGTGATGCGTGGCGATTCGGCGTGGGAGCACAGTATCAGCTCACCCCCTCCAGCAATATCGGCGCTGCCTTTGAATACCTGATGATGGACTCCTCACACGTAACGGCTCCGGCACTAAAAGGCAGTTATGACAATCCTGCCATTTACTTCCTGAGCATCAACTACAGCCAGACTTTTTAACCTGACCGAAAGGAGATTAGTGCAGTGCAGTTTGTTTAGTCGTAAAAGCGGAGCGGCTCACTTTTGCCGTTCCTTATGAGCCCCCACTTTGGAGCGCAGAAATGTTAAAAGTCCCTTTTTGCAAATCCCTGCTCGCGACGATGTTGACGGTCGCCTGCTGTTCCGGTAGCGCTCTGGCTGCGGATAACAGCACAACGCCGCAGACAGCACCGGAGCAAAACAAAAGTAAACCCAACATCGTGGTGATCTTTGGTGATGATATTGGCTACTGGAATCTCAGCACCTACAACCAGGGAATGATGGGATATAAAACCCCGAACATCGACAGTATTGCCGCTGAAGGGGCGAAATTCACGTCTTACTACGCCGAACAGAGTTCAACCGCCGGACGCTCGTCCTTCATCACCGGACAGATGCCGTTCCGTACCGGAATGAGCAAGGTGGGCATGCCAGGTGCGCCACAGGGTCTGCAAAAAGAAGATCCCACTATTGCCAGCATTCTTAAGCAACTTGGCTATGCCACTGGTCAGTTTGGTAAAAATCACCTCGGTGACCGGGATGAATTTTTACCCACCGCGCACGGTTTCGATGAGTTTATGGGTAACCTTTACCACCTCAATGCAGAAGAGGAGCCTGAAAACCCTGACTATCCTAAAGACCCGGCCTATCGTAAACAGTTCGGACCGCGCGGGGTTATCAAGTCTACTGCTGACGGAAAAATAGAGGATACCGGTCCGCTGAATACCAAGCGTATGGAGACCGTTGATGAGGAGACTCTGGCGGCAAACAACGACTTTATGGAACGGCAGGTCAAAGCCAACAAACCTTTCTTCACCTGGTATAACACCACGCGCATGCACAACAAAACGCATATCAAGCCGGCCGATAAAGGGGTGACCGGGTTGGGTGATTATGCGGATGGGATGGTTGAGCATGACAAGATTATCGGTGAGGTGCTGAAGAAAATTAAAGATCTCGGCATCGAAGACAACACCATTGTCGTTTATACCACAGATAACGGCCCGATGATCGCGACCTGGCCTGACTCAGGGATGACACCGTTCAGGGGTGAGAAAAACACCGGCTGGGAGGGCGGTTTCCGTGTACCGGCGATGATCAGATGGCCGGGTCACATCAAACCTGGTACGGTCATCAACGATATGTTTGGCAGTAACGACTGGTTCCCTACCCTGGTTGCTGCGGCTGGCGTACCGGATATCAAGCAGCAACTGCTTAAAGGCTACAAAACCAATGCCATGACCTACAAAGTGCATCTGGACGGTTATAACCAGCTGGACTTCCTGCAGGGTAAAGGTCCGGACCAGCGCAAAGAGTTCTTCTACTGGAGCGATGACGGTGACCTGCTGGCGATGCGCTACGGTCGCTGGAAGGCTCACTTTATGATTCAGGAACATACCGGCCTGGATCTGTGGAAGTATCCGTTCGTCAAACTCCGTACTCCGCTAATTTTCGATCTGGAAATCGACCCGCTTGAACGCGGTTCTGATGGCATGGACTACAACCACTGGTTCTATGACCGTCTGTTCCTGCTGGGTGGGGCGCAGAAATACGCCGCTGATATGTTGCAGAGCTTCAAAGAGTTTCCGCCACGCCAGAAACCGGGTTCTTTCACGGTTTCTGACGTGCAAAAACTCATTGATGAAGGCAGCCCCGCGACCAACTGATCCTGCTCACCCCTACCGGGCAAAATACTGCCCGGTTTTCGGAGGCCAAGATGAAATACAGCACTACATTGCCCGTAAAACCCTTACCCTCCGCGGAGAAGTACAACGGAAAAGGGCCTGTATACAAACGCCGCTTTCATGTCATGGCCAAACCCTCGGGCTCCACCTGTAACCTTGACTGCACCTATTGTTTTTACCTGTCAAAAGAACAGCTGCTCCACCAGGACCGGCACACCGGGATGAGCGATGAAGTGTTAGAACAGTTCATCCGGCAGTATATCGAGGGGCAGGATGGCGACCAGGTGGTGTTCTCCTGGCAGGGAGGCGAGCCCACGCTGATGGGCCTGGAGTTTTTCGAAAAAGTGGTCGCTTTTCAGAAGCAGTACAAAAAGCCTGACCAGAGAATTGAAAACGATCTCCAGACGAACGGCGTTCTGCTCAATGACAAATGGGCAGCATTCCTTAAGAAACATCATTTCCTGGTGGGCATTTCGATTGACGGGCCGCGGGAATTACATGACCGGTACCGCGTAACGCGAAGCGGCAAACCCACTTTTGATAAAGTCATGGAGGGCGTGGATGCGCTCAAGCGCCATGATGTGCCATTTAATGCACTGGTCACCGTCAACAGAACCAATGCGCGCTTCCCCCTGGAGGTTTATCGCTTCGTGACCCGCGAGCTGGGTGCCACTTACGTGCAGTTCAACCCCTGCGTAGAGCCTGTTGACTTCAAAAGCACGGCACCCCAGTTCTGGCGTGATGACACCATTCCTGTCACCGGTACGCGACGCGCGCGGCCGGGCGATCTGGACTCCATTGTGACCGACTGGTCCGTTGACCCCTATGACTGGGGGCAGTTTCTGATAGCGGTTTTTGAAGAGTGGGTTAATAACGATCTGGGACGCGTGCAGGTTAACCTTTTTGAAACCGCGGTAGCCCAGACGATGGGCATGCCGGCGCAGATTTGCACCGCGTCAGAATTTTGCGGCAAGGGGCTCGCCATTGAAAAAAATGGCGATATTTACTCCTGTGACCACTACGTTTACCCGGAATATCAGATAGGCAACATTGAATACAGCAAGCTTTCTCACCTGGCCTTTTCTGAACGTCAGCAGTCATTCGGTATGGGTAAGCGCGACACCCTGCCAAAATATTGCAGGGAATGCCCGCATCTGAAGCTCTGCTGGGGTGAATGCCCCAAAAACCGTCTGGTCCGGACCCCCGATGGTGAACTGGGCTTGAACTATCTGTGCCCGGGGATCAAAGCGTTCTTTAATTATGCCGAGCCCATTCTGGTGGGGATCACCACGTTACTGAAACGTGACTTTGCAGGAGTGCGGAAATGAATGCCACCGAAAAGATGCTTCAGCTTGAACAAAGTATGAATACTCAGGTGCTGGGTCAGCAGGAACTGGTGCGGATGTTGATTATTGCCCTGCTCTGCGATGGCCATGTCCTGCTGGAGGGCCTGCCGGGGCTGGCAAAGACCCGTGCAGTAAGGGAACTCGCCCGCCATGTTGAAGGCGTCTTCAGCCGAATTCAGTTCACGCCCGACCTGCTGCCTTCTGACATCACCGGCAGTGAAATTTATCAGCAGCATGCCACGCGAGAAGAAGATCAGTTCCGTTTTCGTCCGGGTCCGGTATTTGGCAATGTAATCCTCGCGGATGAGATTAACCGTGCCTCAGCCCGCGTGCAGTCTGCTCTGCTGGAGGCGATGGAAGAGCGCCATGTAACTGTTGCCGGTAAGAGCTGGCCCCTGCCAGGCGTGTTTATGGTGCTGGCTACCCAAAACCCGGTGGACCAGGAAGGCACCTGGCCTTTGCCGGAAGCGCAATTAGATCGTTTTCTGATGAAAGTGCTGGTCAGTTACCCGACGAAAGAGAATGAGCAACGCGTGATGCAGCTGGTTCGCGGCGAACAGCAGGAGAAATACCGCGCTGAACATGATGCATCGGCGAAACCGGTCGTTACGCCGGACGTAATGCTCACTCAGGGAGACATTGCAGATTGCTGGCGGGCGATTTCAGACATTTACGTTGCCCCCGCCATGGAGAACTACATTGTTAATCTTGTGGAGATGACCCGTCAGCCGGCACAGCTAAGTGAAACCTTCGCCAGCTATGTTGCGTTAGGCATCAGTCCACGCGGTACGCTGGCACTGGATCGGGCTGCCCGTGCGCAGTGCTGGCTTGAAGGCCGCGATGCGGTCCTGCCTGAGGATATAAAACGTATTGCACCGGCGGTACTGCGTCATCGTCTGATGCTGAGTTATCAGGCCAGCGCCGATAATCAGAGCGAGGACGACGTAATTCGTCTGCTGCTTGACGCCGTGGTGGCCTGATGGACGCGCGTCTGACCGTGACGTTACCCCAGCTGATGCATCTGGCGGGTGCGGCACAGCAACTGAGCAACCTTCCTGCGCAACTGCCGCCTGGCGCCATGGCCGGAGAGCGGACCTCGCGTCAGCAGGGGCGCGGGCTGAACTTTGACAGCCTGCGGCGCTATCAGCCGGGTGATGACGTAAGGCTGATTGACTGGCAGGCCACGGCGCGCCTGCGCGCGCCCTGGGTCAGGCTCTACAATGAAGAGCGGGAGCGTCCGGTAATTCTTTTAGTCGATCAGCGGCTGGACATGTATTTTTCCACCCGCGGTCAGACCAAGTCGGCAGCGGCAGCCGAAATCGCTGCACTGCTGGCCTGGCGGTGCTGGCACGATAACGATCGGCTCGGGTCCGCCGTGTTCAGTGATGATGAAATCGCTTTTCAGCGCTGCCGTTCACCAAAACGCTCGCTTCACCCTCTGTTTGCAGATTTGCTGAGGCTGAACCAGTCGCTGGCATCACGTTACCCGCGTGAACCGGCGCAACCTCTCAGCTTCACCCATTTGCTGCAGCAGATGAGCCGCCAGATTCCCGCCGGCAGCTGGGTTGCGATGATCAGCGACTTTCATGACATGGACGCTGAGTGCGAGGCACTCCTCGCACGCCTGCGCAGGCGGTGTGAGATAAGCGCCTTTGTCGTGCTGGATGACGTTCACCTGCGCCTGCCTGCTTCAGGTGAGCTTGCAGCCAGCTACCAGCAACAGCGCGTTGCCCTATCCCTTTCCCCACAGCTACAACGCCAGATTGCGGACGTGACCAGCGGTCGTCTGGCACGCCAGGAGAAGCGGTTACTCAGTCTGGGGATCGAGGTTCGTCAGATTAACGTCGGTGAACCAATACTTCATCAGCTTCAGACCGGAGGCGCACGTGCTGGAAAAAGGCTTTAGCGTTCCGCGTTTGCAAAATCCTGCGCTGCCCACAGAGCTCAGCTGGCTTCCACTGCCAGAAGGATGGTACTGGCTGGCCGCCATCCTGCTGATGACGGCCAGTCTGTGGCTGCTGCTGCGCATTGCTCGCTGGCGACGAAATGACTGGCGTCGTCAGGCTACGCGTCAGCTTGCGATGCTGGCCGGGGCAGACCAGTGCCTGAACTGGATTAAACAGGTCAAGCTGATTCATCAGCCGCGAATAACGGTAAGCAGCCAGCATTATGTCATCCAGTTGCTGCATGACTTGCCTCTCAGCAGTGAACTGGTCGAAAAGCTGAACCAGCGCTACTGCCAGCGGGATGACACTCTGGCTCCGGGGGAGCTAATTTCACTCAAACAGCAGCTTAAGCGCTGGCTGCAGGGGCTTCCCGATGTCTGAACTCATCGCTCAACTGGAGTTTGCCTGGCCGTGGATTGGGCTGTTACTGCCATTACCACTGGTCATGCGTTTTCTTCTGCCCCCTGCCCCCGAGGTCGCCGAGCAGGTTCGGGTGCCTTTCCTGCCCACGCTCATTGCTGAATTGTCGCTTCGCCGCGATCCCCCGGCATTACCGATCGCCCAGCGTGGCGTGTTCTGGCTGATATGGATTTTGCTGCTGACCTGCCTTGCTCGCCCGGAATGGCGGCTGCCGCCCACGCTGGTGACGCAGCCGATGCGCAATCTGGTGTTGATTCTGGATGTATCCGGGTCGATGGAGAAAAATGATGCCGGCCCGCAACTTACCCGGCTGCAGGCGGTTCAGCAAACGGTCAGAACCTTTGTCGCTCAGAGAAAAAGCGATCGCATCGGTCTGGTGATTTTTGCCAGCAGCGCCTGGCCGTTTGCGCCTCTCAGTGAGGATAAGCAGGCCCTGCTGACACGTATCGATCAGTTAACGCCCGGCATGGTAGGACAGCAGACTGCGATTGGCGATGCGCTAGGGGTTGCCGTCAAAATGCTGGACAGCAGTGAAGACAGCGACGCGGGGCGGATGGCCATTCTGCTGACGGACGGCAATGATACCGCATCGCAGCTTTCACCCGAACTGGCTGCACAACTTGCAGCGTCACATCATGTTCAGGTCGATACCATCGCCTTTGGCGATCCACAGGCCAGCGGAGAGGACAAGGTGGATAATGCGCTGCTGGCAAAAATCGCCCAGCTGACCGGTGGAAGGGCCTGGCAGGCGAGTACTCAGGGTGATGCGCTGAAAAATGTCTGGCGTGACATTGATGCTCAGACACCTGCACAGGTTAAGACGCTCGGATATTCCACCAGAGTCCCGTTATTTGGCTGGCCGCTGGGGATGGTGATTGTGCTATTGCTGATCACGGCTGGTTGGCGACGCTTGCGGGAGACAAGAAGATGACGTCATTTCATTTCCTTCAGCCATGGTGGCTGCTGACGTTGCCACTCTGTCTGCTTTTAGCATGGTGGCTCAAAGCGCCGCGAAGTGTCTGGCACCGGATAATGGATAAACCCTTTGCGCGAGCGATGATTATTCGCCGTTCAAACCCGCCTCTGCGGCTGGTTCCATGGATCATCGCGCTGGCCGGAATTGCGCTGGCCGGGCCGAGCTGGCACAAGCAACTACCGGATGGCGTGACGCCGCAAAGTAATGTGATGATCATTCTCCAGCAGGATTTCAGCATGCTGGCGCAGGATCTGCCACCTAATCGTCATCAGCGTATGCAACACAAACTGATGCTGCTGATGCAGCAGATGCCCGGCAGCCGGTTCGGGTTAATCGTCTACCGCAACGGTGCCTGGCTGACAACGCCGCTGACGCGTGATCCAGCGTTTTACGCCCTGTTTCTGAACGCCCAGCAGCCAACACTGATGCCAGAGGGGGAAGGCGAGGGTTTACGGGCAGCACTGGCCCTGGCTGATAAAAGTCTTCCGGCCACCCCTCGCAGCATGGTTCTGGTGGCAGATACTCTTGCCCCCGATGAAGCGGCATGGCTGGGCCAGCAATCCTATCCCCTTCAGCTCTGGGTGCCCGGCACAGCGCGTGGCGGAGCCTTACCGGAGACCTATGCTCAGCGTGGTATTGATACGCGGCTCAACGTATCACGCTTTAGTCAGATCCGTGACAACGGCATTCCCGTGACGCTTGCGAGTGGTACTGACGACGATGATATTTCTGCCATCCGTAAGCATATTCAGACCAGCCTGACACAGCAGGAAAATCACCGGCACGATTTGCCCTGGCATAACAGCGGTTACTGGCTGGCGGTGCCGATACTGTTTCTCGTGCTGTTCTGGCGGCGACAGGGAATGCTGGTGGTTCTGCTTGCTTTCACCTTATCGGGACTTCCGTCGGATGCCCGTTCAGCATGGCTTGATGCCTGGATTTCACCAGATATACAGGGCCAGCGTGCGTTTAAAGCAGGCCACTATGCAGAGGCTGCACAGCATTACCAGGATCCTCTTCGCCAGGGGATTGCGTTTTATTATGCCCGGGACTTCAGCGCCGCCAGTGCCGCCTTTCTGCAGGCACCACTCACCCCGGAGAATCTGGTGTGGCTGGCCAACAGTCTCGCCCAGCAGAAAAAATGGCAACAGGCACTGAATACCTACGACCAGGCACTCAGCCTGCGCCCGGACTGGCAGATAGCGCAACATAACCGGGCACTGATCGCTGACATTATCATGAAGCTGCGTCAGCAGGAGCGCGATCGCCAGGCTGAGCAGGGAAAAGAAAAAAATTACGATCCTGATGAAGTGAAAAATGATCTGAAGAAAGATCAGGGTGCAGAACAGAAAGATTTGCAGCCAATCGCCCGTGCAGCGCTACAGGTCAATCAGTGGTACGAGAACCTGACAGTGTCGCCGGGTGGCTTGCTGGAGAATTTCTATCGTTCTTCCGGACCGGAGGCACCATGAGAATATTACTGCTGTGTCTGATCTTTGTTGCCTGTTCAGCACGGAGTGCAATGGACATCACACGCGAACTGGTGGCGCCTCCCGCAGCCGTGCCGGGTCAGCCGCTGCGCGTTGCCATCACATTCTGGACTGACAGCTGGTTTAATCCCCCGCCTGAATGGCCAGACATGACCATTGTCAACGGCTCGCTGGTACCGGGTAACATACCCAACCAGCTGGTCACTAAACAGGCGGCGGGCGTCAGCTGGAGCGGGGTGAGGATGGAGCGAGACCTCATGGCCTGGGACCAGGGTTCTTTACAGCTGCCACAAATGGTCCTGACGCTGGAGTCAGCCGGGCAACCGCCTAAAACAGTGTCACTGGCCGCTCTGGACATCCCGATTCACTGGCCCAAAGGCGTACAGCAACCCGATCGATTTCTGCCCGCGCAGACGCTGAAGTTGACGCAGACGCTGAATTTGTTTCGGGCCGGTGAGGATAAAAACCTGCATGTGGGTGACGTGGTTGAGCGCGAAGTGGTGGTTAAAGCGCAGGGGGTGATCCCCGCTCAGATACCGCCCATCCTTATTGATTTACCCGGCGCGTCCACTCAGCGCCTCACGCCGGTAACGCAAGCCCTGACGCAGGGGCGAGACGAAGTGATTGGTAGCCAGCGCAGTGAAAAATTACGTTATCTGCCTGATACCTCTGGCCCCCTGGTTCTGCCGCCGATCCAGCTGCGCTGGTGGGACACTCAACACCAGCAGTGGCAATTGGCTACCCTGCCCGGCAAGCGTTATGACATTTTGCCCGCACGGCAGGCAGGTAGTGAGAAGGTGCTTCGCGCGCAATCCGGTCTGGCCGGCTGGCTCTGGGTCATGCTGGCTGGCACAGGCGTTGTTCTGCTGATCTGCATCTGGTTCGCCCGCCATCTGCTGCTGCGTGGTATCTGCTTCGCCGCTCTGGCCTGGCGGCGACTTTGGACGATCACATCCCTTCCCGAACTCTATCCACAAAGCAGGAGAAGAAGATGAAACAAGCATGCGTGATAGCGGCATTACTGACGGTGTTATCCGGACCGGTGCTGGCGGCGGATACGCCGCTTTCAGGCTGGCGTGACGGCAAAGCCAAGCGGGCCATCGTGGAATGGGTGACTCAGTCTACAGAGCCGGGTAGCGCCACGTTTATCCCCGTTAATCAGCGCTACGTGGTGTTCGACAATGACGGGACGCTCTGGCCCGAAGCGCCGCTGACGTTCCAGCTGCAGTTTGCCTTCGATGAAATAAAGCGGCTGGCTCCGCATAACCCGGACTGGCGCAGTGATGCACTGGTACAGGCCGTGCTGAATAATGATGTTAAATCTGTGTCAGCGGCGGGAAAGAAAGGCTTAATGCATATTCTGGCGCTGACCCACAGCAACATGACCACCGAAGAGTTTGATGCGCGCGTGAGCGCCTGGGTGGATACGCAGAAGCATGCGCGCTTTGGCTGTAGGTACGATCAACTGGGTTACCAGCCCATGCGGGAGTTACTGGATTATTTGCGTGAGCATGATTTCAAAACGTGGATAATTTCGGGAGGTGGCGTGGATTTCATGCGCGTGCTCGCCGAAAAAATGTATGGCATCCCGCCTGAACAGGTGGTGGGCTCATTCTCACTCTCAGAGTTTTCACTCAGTGATAATGGCAGCCAGATACGTAAAACCATGAACGGTGCGTTTTATGATGATGAGACAGCCAAACCTGTCGCTATCCACCTCTTTATGGGACATCGCCCGGTTGCTGCCTTTGGCAACAGTGACGGGGACGTCCCCATGCTGGAATACACCTCGACCAACCCTGCGGCAAAAACATTTGGCCTGCTGGTTCATCATACCGACAGCACGCGCGAATACGCCTACGATGCTCATCCGCCCGCCAGCGGCACGCTGGTCAATGGCCTGAAACTAGCTGAAAAATATGGCTGGACGGTAGTCGATATGAAGCAGGACTGGGCAACGGTCTTTGACCCGGCATTGTGTCCTGCTATCGCGAAATAAACGGGCTTAAGAGTCGTACTGAATTCAGCAGGCTAAGCCGGAGCCTGATTCATCCGGCATCACAAGGCTGACACGGTTCAGAACCAGGTGAATAAGATGATGGGTAATCATAAAGGGGGTTTAACCGCACTGCTGCTTTGTTTGTTTTCGTCATTTTCACTGGCCGGGGAGGATAATCAAAAACTCGATGATGACCCCACCAAAGTCACCACCAAAGCGGGTGTCAGCTGGTCAGATACTTACGACATGGACGACAGCAACGTATCCTTTTCGGGCTCGGTGGCGCTGGATAAAGCCCGCAAGCTGAATGCACGCATCAACAGCGATGCCAGTGAATGGCGTGTAGGCGGCTCGTGGCTGTTTCCTGTCGGGATAGTGAATTTCAACTTCGGTAAAAACGAATACACCAATGGCGCAACACAGACGAATTATTCAGTAGGCACCTTTATCCCCCTCAGCGTGTTTGGGATTGCGCCAGCAGGATTCCAGATATTCCCCATGGCGGGATACACCTATAACACCGGTGAAACCATAGGCTGTAAAAATGAAGGAGGCTGCATCGCGCCTCAGTTTGCGGATTCGCTATCTCCCGAGTTTGGTTATGACACTATTACCACCTCCGGCAGCAGCGGCTATCTCGGCGTCTTCACCCTCAGGCCACTTTCCCCGTCGCTGACGCTCATTGCTTTTGCGGCGGGATCTTATGGCTCCAAAAATGACGACGGGGATAACTATAAAGGCTACTTCGGCGGAGCCGGGCTGGGCATCAAGCTGACTGAGCATCAGTCCTTCAACCTGCTGACGTTCGTCATGGATAACAATACCTATCTGGACAGTCCTGACAGCCGTTTTGTGCTCTCTTACAGTTACCAGTTCAACTGATACATCCACGTTCACGCGCGGGGAGAGATTCATGTCGATATTTGCCCGTTTTATGCTTATTGGCTGCGCAATGCTGGCGTTACCGGGGACGTTGCATGGTGCTGAACCTCGTCACTCACCCACGGCCAGAGAGAATGCACGAACACTGGTGCTGCTCAATCAGCCGGTTGTCATGTTACAGGCAACGTATGGTCAGACGACCCCGGAAGAGCGTGTGAACCGCATCGTTTCTACCTTGCGCGATCTCAGCGCCGAAGATCTCCGCCATCCGGTCGAAACGCAGATGCTTAAACGCTATCAGCAGCAGGCGGTGCTCTTCATCATCAACAAAAAGCCCTTCATGCTGCTGTCGCAGAACGATTTAGATGAGGGTGACGATTTGACCCTGCCGCAGGCCGCGCTGCGGGTGCAGCAGCGGCTGGAAGATTTGCGTGCTGCGTTGTCGGAGCAGTATTCAAACCGCTATCTGCTGCTGTCAGCTGTGAAAACGGCCTTCGGCCTGGTGCTGCTTATTGCACTGTGCCTGGGGCTGCAGCGTGGTTGTCAGGCCGTCAGGCGGTATTGTCAGGCGCGAGAATTGCGCAGCGATCGCTCCGCTCGCTCGCAGCTCCGCAGGTTAACCGGCAATATTGAGGTGCATCTGGCAACGGCGTCAGCGATGCTGATTGGCACGCTTGCCGGCTGGTTTTATCTCAGCTGGGTGCTGCGACTCTTCCCCTGGACGCGCATCTGGGGCATGGAGCTTGGCGCTTACACCCTCATGCTGTTGCAGCGTATAGGTCTGGCTGTCCTCTCCGCTCTGCCGGGTTTGTGCGTGGTGCTGGCCATTGTCTTTATCACGGCACTGCTGTTGCGTCTGCTGAGAATGGTGTTACAACGCGTGGAATCAGGCAGCTTGCAACTACCCGGCGTCCACCGCGATACTGTCGGCGTCACGCGCAGGCTGGTGAGCATAGTGATCTGGCTTTTCGCACTGTCAGCTGCCTATCCATTTCTTCCGGGCGCTGACTCACTGGCCTTTAAGGGCATCAGCGTCTTTCTGGGATTGATGCTGACGCTGGGATCCGCCGGCGTGATGAATCATGCCATGAGCGGGCTGGTGTTAACCTATTCGCGCGCATTGCGGCGCGGCGATGTCATTCGTATTACCGACCATGAAGGCAAAGTCAGTGAGGTGGGCATGCTGGCCACCAAACTCCTGACCCGGGAAAACTATGAAGTGACGATACCAAACGCCGTAGTAGTGAGCGGAAAAATTGTTAACCTCAGTTCACAGTCTCGCGGCCGGGGTGTTCCTGTCACCACTTCTGTGACCATTGGTTACGACACGCCGTGGCGTCAGGTGCATGCCATGCTGGAGCTGGCCGCCAGCCGCACGGCGGAAATTCAGAGAGACGAGCCCGTTATTGTCAGGCAGCTGTCGCTGATGGACTGGTACATCGCCTATGAGTTGCAGGTGATTATTCATCCGGGCGCGTCACTGGCCGGCGTGCGCAGTGAGTTGCACGGACACATACAGGACGTGTTTAATGAGTTTGGTGTACAGATCATGTCACCCAATTTCGTGGGCCAGCCGGAAGGAGCGGTGTTGGTGCAGCCGGAAAACCGTTTCAGGGCACCGGCGGATCCTCCTGAGGGTAGTACTTCACGATGACCTGCAGTTACATTCGTTATATAACTCGTAAACATACTATAAATGCAGAGTTAGTAGTTGTCTGCATGGCAGAATCTGACCGATTAAAATAACTCTCAGTTGGCATAATAAAGATGCTTTTGCTACTAAACATATGAAGCGTTAGCGTGTTATCAGGAAAATATGACTTAATTACGAATGCAGTTTTGAAGTCATGCTCATGTGCGTGTAGCTGCACCGGAACATAAAATTATCTCAAGAGCATGGCCAGATTAGTATCTGAAACCACTCTCAACTCACTCAGTAGCCTTCAGATATACATTTAATCAATAATGAGAGCTGTTTTATCCATATAATGGACGGTAGGGCAATCTCTGTTAATTATCATGTTATTCAAAAATAATGATTTTAAATGTGTTTTTAAGTCATTAATTTTGAATTGGAAGTCCTGTTAGGTTCAACATTTATGTTAAGCGTTTTCAACGCTAGCAGTTTACTTAACTGTTCATGCAGTGTAGATTTGTGTTTTAACAATAAATTTTGCTTAACAAAACTCAATCTCTGAGTTGTCAGCTTTGGCTTATCGTTAAGGATAATTATAATGAAATACACTTACTACATCAGCATCTCTAAAGTAGCCAATACTCATCATGTCCTTCATAACGGAACATGCCAGATTTATCTCAGTCATAAAGAGGACATGATAGCAATTGGCCGCCATGAACAATTTATCGTCGCACTAAATATGGCGAGAAATAATTTTAAAAAAGTCACGCCCTGTCCTAAATGCATCTTAAAAAGAAGGTTATACAATCTGGCTTCATCCAAACGCGGCCCTGTACCCATAAAACATCTTCCAGATATGTAATATCACCACTCTGTTTATTCCTGTCTCGGGAAAAGATAAAAATGCCGGATGACCTCATGGAATTCGGCAGATCTTATTAAATATGGTATTTGCCCTCTCGATAAATTTGCCTCATGACTTTTTTAAAGTGAAATATGATCTGATTATCTTATTTTTTCTACAGGGGTGTTGTTCATCTTTTTAGATAAACTTCATCAGAAATCTGACGGGTTTGATTTCAAGTACTTTATGCCAGATGCTTTCGAGATTCACTATGCCCGCCAGTGATAGCAGTACTAATACAATAACAGTCAGCAAGGCAGTGATCACAATGGTCAGCCGGAAAATATTTTTGCGAATTTTTTCTTCACTTTCCCTGAGCGCCAGGTCCTTCTCATAGTCGACAAGGGTGTTAATTGATTTACTCTGAATCCAGTATGTTCCTTCAGACTGACTTAAATCTCCTGTTATGACAAGGGAATCGAGTAGTAATCTTAGTTTGATACTGTATTCTTCCTGCCGGATGTGTTTGTACCACAAACGTCCATGAATCATGCTCAAAATATCGTGTTCACTGAAACCTGTTTTTTCCCTGCTTGGCCTGAGAAGGATATACTCATTCAGCATTAATTTGAGTATAGCGTAACGGTCATGGCTCAGACTTCTGGTATCTGTGACAACGAGTGAAACAATACTGCCTTTGAACTTAGAGAAAATGTTTTTCAGATAGAGCAGTTTCGTATAGCGATCTACCAAAAAAAGAAAAATATTTTTGTAACTTAACGCGCTGTTTTTGCGGTAGTTTATGATTTCACTTCTCAGTTCAATCAGGGTTGCCAGGTCTGCATGCAGGACTCTTTTAGTACCTGTGTCCATAAGAATGCCATAGCGCTTTCCATTGTCAGGGTCATCAATGAAGCCATTGAGAAAATATTGAGTACCCTTAATGTCCTTAAAATAAACAGAAAAGTAGTTGTAAGGATCCTCAAGGTCTTTGTCTTTCCCGCTAAGTTCGGGCAGATATTGAGTCCAGAGCCTTTGTTTAATTGCTTTTATTGTGTCAGCAAACATTGCGTTATCTCCGCAGAACTTCCTGAGTTTAAATGCGCGCAATGCCTCTCTTCAGAGCAAAGCGTCATGCACTGCTGGCTGTTTCTCAGAACCGCATTTTCACGCCGAGAGAAGCAGAGATGTTTGCTTCTACATGGGCATCACCGCCACTGCTCCATGCCCTTCCAACCTCTGTGTAGGCCTGCACTTTTTTGCTGACAGCCCAGGTCGCACCCATAGCGGCTTCTGTCATGTTGTACTGCTGGTCGGCATATAGGGTCGTTGTACCCGCGTTGTTCGCCGTGTTGGCAAATTTAACCTTATCTTCCCCGTTGCTGAGCATCGTCCAGTAATTGATGCGCACATAGGGTTTGACCTGGCCATAGTCTGTGTCGTAATCGGCTGTAACCCTTGCGCCGATGCGACCAATCAGTGCCCCATCAGGATTAACATCCACGCGTGTTTTAGAGACACCATCGAGGGTAACGCTGTCGAAATCACTGTATTGATAAATCAGCTGTGCCTGAGGCTCAATTTTAAGGGCGCTGTCGCCCAGTTGCCAGGGCCTGCCGATCTCTACTGAAGCTGCAAACGAGTTGCCGTCAGGATGAACCGTTTCCCTGCTGAGTCCGTTTTTTAGATCCACAGCGTGATAACCGTACTGCAGCACGTTATCAACGTAGAAGCCGCTTTCATCGGTCCAGGTGGCGTACCCACCGATATAAGTTGAGAACGTCGAATTATAGGCGAGACTGTTGATGTCACCATTTTTGCCCGAAATCGATGTGTCGTTATCGAGGAAGGTGCCATAAATGCCGGCCCGCCACTGGGCATCCTGATACAGGTCTCCCCCCACCTGCATGCCGTTGTAATTGGATGAGGTACGGCTTTGCAGCGGATCGTTGATTTGCTGATCAACGGACTTGACCAGATATCGCATCCAGAAACGACTCTGTTGATCCTCGGCAACGTCTGCACGCCAGGGTTGCTCATCCCCCACGCGCTGATGCAGCGTACCTAGCACCGCTAAGTCAGCCTGGCGTATGATGGCGCCCAACGTATCGAAACCAGGAACGTCAGGGCGATAGCCAGCACGCAGGAACCAGTCCTCCCCTGCGCCTTCTGCATTACCCGCAAACAACTGGTATTGGTAAGCACCTGATAACAGGACATCAGCGCCAATGGTAAAGGCATCTTTAGTTGTCTGTGCGGTGGTGGTACCGCCGTTGAGGGCTTCCACCACCATGATGCCATCGCCCTCGGTCGGTTCGCCTAGCTGGCTGACGTCGATGTCTAACAGTGTACGTCCGCTCGCGGTCCCTCCATCAATGACCAGCCTGTCGGCGACACCTGGGCTGTGTTGCTGTGCCGCAATTTTCAGTGTCCCGTTACTGCCCACATAATTGCCGGTGACGGTGAGCGTTGACCCCACATCCCCACCGCGCAGATTGACTGTTCCCTGATTCAGCAGGCTGGCGACACGCTGGTTGTACCCGCCCGTATCGAGGGTGGCGTTCTGACTCACCACATGTGTCGATGCAGCACTGAAGGTATTTTCAGCCGCCGCCTGCAACGTGCCCTGTTCAACCAGCGTCAGGCCACTCCAGCTGTTCGCGCCCGCCAGCCGGGCAATACCGGTTCCTTGCTGCCACACCTGGCCTGTACCCGAAATGTCTCCTGCCAGCGTGAAGGTATCAACGCGATCCAGCGCCAGCGTACCCTGGTTATCAATATTGCCCACCAGATTGCCGCTACTGCCTGCATTACCCAGCTGCAAAACCCCGTCACTGATATGGGTGGTTCCCTGATAAACGTTATCGCCTGACAAGGTCAGCGTGCCGCTTCCACGCTTGGTTAACTCACCCTCGCCCGAGATGACATTGCTCAGGCCGGCATTGAATGCCTGGGTATCAATCGTGCCGCCCTCCTCAACAAGAGTGACACGCCGATCGCTGCTGAAGCCTTGGGTGTAACGTAGCGTACCGCCAGCCAGGGTAATGCCACCTTCACTGGCACCTAAATTGGTGTCCTCAGACACCTGCACGGCTCCCGCGCTGATCACTGTGCCACCGCTATAACGGTTATTGCCGTTAAGCTGTAGCGTGCCGAGGTCGGTTTTGTGCAGTGCACCGCTACCGACCAGCGAGGCGTTGATTGTGGCGAGATAGTCTACGCCAGACGATGTGCCATCACCGACCCGAATCTGCGTGTCATCTGCCGTCAGGGTCAGATCATCCCCGTTCAGCACGTAGCCGTCGCGGGTAAATTGCGCACCGGTTATGCCCACAGCACCCAAAGAATTGTCGATAGTGACGTTACCTGCTTCACCGCCAAACACTGCGAAGGAGGCATTACTGTAAGGAGAGTTATAAAGGCCAGCGGGTGACGTCGTGTCAGTGGTCCAGTTGTCATTTCCTCTGCCGTTTTGCCAGACGCCATCGCCGCCTTCAATAATCCCATTGTCCTTCATCTCTCCTGAGCTGCCGCCGGTGCCATCCCAAAACCGCAGCTCAGTCCCTGCGTGATTGACCAGGTTGACCTGACCTGCGATTGATGTCTGCACATAGAGATCAGAAGCAGCCTGCGGTGCCGTTCCAATCACCAGTTGATTGTTGGTCAGCCCCCCGCTGTAATTCAGAACACGATAAACACCGACATCAAAAGTACCGCCACTGGTTTGGGTGATATTGAGCTGGCCATTAAGGTCCAGATCGCCATTAACATTGATTAAATCGTTGTAGGTTCCGCCAGAGGTGTAGGCCTCTCCGAACTGGTAATCCAGCTGAGATCCTTCATTCAGTCTCAGCGATCCCATTGTTAGCGTCCCGACACTGCCTATCTCCGATCCAGCAGCCAGTCGGCCACCGTTATCCACGATTACAGCACCGCCAATGGTGCCATTGCCCCCAAGGGTTGCACCAGTATTGACCGTGGTTTGTCCGGTGGCCGCCGATTGATCCCCATTGATCAGCAGCACGCCTTGCGATACCTGCGTTATTCCGGTGTAGATGTTGTTGGCAGTCAGCGTAAGGGTACCCGTTCCGGTTTTCGCCAGACTGCCGCCGTTGCCGCTGATAACGCCGCTGATGGTGTCATCGCGTCCCATGTTGCCTTCCTGCATTGTGGCCGAGCCCAGCACGACATTTCCCGCACCAGAAAGAGATCCAACGCTGGTTTGGTTACTCACTGAGGTGATATCGACGGTGGCGCCACTGGCATTGCTGATGGTGGCATTCTGTGCCTGAGCAGTATCGGCAAAGAGGGTCTGCCCACTGTTATTGATCTGGGCATTACCTGCATTCGCACCGTTGCTCAACTGCAGGACAGAAGTTGCGTCAGTATTGATGGTGGCATTTCCACCGTTGCTGTTATCAGCCAGCTGCATGCGCCCACCGCTGGTGAGATTAAACAGATGATCCTCGGCCAGCGATGCGTTGTTGAAATTGAGTTGTGCCTGATCGGCCACATTAATAGTGCTGTTCGTCCTGCCTAATGCGCCGGTGACATTGGCATCAACAACCAACAGCCCGTTGCCCGTTTTGCCCCGGATAGTCGTGTTGCCCTGATAAGGGTTGGTCTGATTCAGTGCCAGCGTGCCGGTTGCCGGTGTGGCAGAGGTATCAACAAGGGCTAAATCGCCCTCTCCCGCAATGACAGAATCCACCGTCAGCGTATGTCCGTTAGCATCAAATGTGCCGCCACCGGTGGTATCCAGGAACACATTCCGGTCCAGAGAAAAATCAGCACCGGCTTGCAGTGCACCTGCATTTTTCAAGGTTAGACTGGTCGCGGGGGCGCCCAGACTGGCGTTATCTGAAACCTGTAATGTCCCTCCCCAAACCTCGATCCCGGCAGAGAAATCGTTGATGCCATTGAGGATCAATCTTCCCGCATCAGTTTTCAGCAAACGTATGCGATTGGTGTCGAGCGCGTCCTGACGCAGGCTGGCGTTAATAGTTGTGGTGACATCACTCCCGCTTGCGCCATCACCAACGCGTATGACGTAGAAGGTGTCAGCGACCGATTCCCCTTGGCCCTGGTAAGTGTTAGTCGGCACTGGCACGCTTTCCGGGAAAGACTCGGTGACTGTGCTGATGTAATTGAGCGCAGAGGCGGGGTTGAGCTGATTAAGAACATAGTTATCGGCGGTGAACTGCATGCCTGAATTCACGACGCGGCCATTGATATTACTGATCTGGACTTCACCGCCCGTTCCCTGAAAGACGGCAAAGGCCGTCTGAGACCAGGGGGCATTGCCTACACCACTTGCCTGCGTCCAGTTGTTGGTATCGCCGGCAATATTGGCTTTCCATATCCCATCACCGCCGTCTACCTGACCATTACCTGTGGTCCCATCTCCGTGATTTGCCGTATCTTCGCCATCCCAGAACTGCAGTTCACTGGCAGGATCAACAAAATTCAGGATGAGGTTTACCTGGTTTGCGATATTAGTCTGAATGGCATACGTACCGCCGTTATTGGGTGGCAGACTATTGATGTCCAGCGTATTGTTGACCAGCGATCCAGCATAGTTAAACAGGCGGTAGACACCTGGCAGGAAGCTGCCGCCCGGCGTAAGTGCCACATCCAGCAAGCCATCCAGCAGTAAATTCCCTTTTACATTCACAAAGTCGTTCAGGCTGCCCCCGGGTGTATAGGCTTCCCCCAGTGAGAACTGACTGTTTGTCGTGGCGTTCAGGTTCAGATTGCCATTAATGGTCAGTGTACCCGTGCCGTTATCGCCGGGCGTCAGAACGGTATCATTAGCAAAGATGACATCCCCGCCAACAGTGCCGTTTCCCCCCAACGCAGAGAAAGCCGCAACATTGGTCAGCCCTGTGGCAGCAGACTGATCGCCGTTAATCAGTAACGTGCCCTGGTTTACTGTCGTGCTGCCTGCCCAGCTGTTATTGCCGCCGAGTCGCGTGAGCCCCGAACCGAGCTGTTGAAAATCGCCACTCCCTGAAATCACACCATTCAGCGTCACCTCATCGCTGCGGTTAACCGTCAGTAACCCGTTATCAATGATGCTGGTGCTGGTTGAGAGCCCACCAACGGTACCGCCATTGCCCAGGGACAGTTCGCTGCCGTCAATCAGGGTTGTACCGGTGTAACTGTTATTCCCCAGCAACACCGTGCTACCACCGCCGGTGCGCGTCATACCGCCGCTACCGCTGATAACGCCGCTGTATTGTTGATCTTCACTGCCATCGAAAACCAGCTGGCTGCCGGTACCTGAGGTAGCGACATCATAGTTGCGTATCGAGGCGTTGCCTGCGGTGTTGATGTTGTTGCCACTGCGCAGAATGGCGCCATTGTTTAGGTTAATATCGGGCGTACCCGACAACGACAGATCATCAAGTACTCTGACCTCTGCCGCATTGAGGGTCAGGCTGCTCCAGCCACTGCCAATATTGGTTCCTTTGCTCAAATCATCTGTAGCAAAGGAACCGACAGTTGCAGCCGTCGTGCCGTTGAATGACAGCGTGCTGTCGTTGCCACCCTCACTCAGAATATGGCGGGTGGTTGCCAGAGAGACGTTTCCGAGGGTGGCACTGTCAGCGCCATCGCTTCCGCTAAAATTGATCGCACCCGCAAAGGTGCCGCTGTTCCAGTTAAACTGATCGCTGCCGCTGCCAAGGATAATTTCACCCTGTGTATTTCCCCCATTGAGCGTGACATTATCGGCCCCGCTGCCGGTGAGGATTGCCAGCGCATTGCTGTCCGCTGCCTGAAGCGTACCACTGTTGGTCAGCGTGGTGTTGCCACTGCCTGATGCATCAATGACCGTAGCGTTACTACTGGCTGCACGGATGGTACCCGTGTTGGAAATTGTGCGATTCGTGGCGCTGCCATTGATGAGAATGAGTGAGTTGGCGTTAGTGGTGCCCACGCTGTTGATGGAGCCGCTGTTACTGAACTGACCGGCATTCTCCGCCAGTACGGTGCTTCCGGTATTACTGCTGGTTTCAATCTGCCCGCTATTGCTGACGCTGCTGGCGTTCGTTGCTGCAATAGCCGCACCGGCACTGCTACCCATAGTGATGTTGGCCCCGGAACTCACGCTACCATCCGTGTTTCCCAGGATACCGATACTGTCAGCTCCGCTGCCATTAATGGTATAGCCATTGCTAATCGTCAGATTTCCCGTAGTGGCATTGCCCGTGCTGTCCTCGAAAGCAAAGCCCTGTCCATTGCCGCTGACGTTCAGTACATTGCCGCTCCCCTGCGCATTAAAGGTCACGGCGGTGCGAATGGCCGGTCCATTGGAGGCATTAATGGTGACATTGTTGAGGTTGATATTGGCGGTGTTGGCGTTGTTATTAATGCCTGCACCGCTGTCTGCAATATCGATCGTGGTATTACTGGCCGTGAAGCTACTGGCACCATTGTCCATGCGGACGCCATCTGCACCGCCAGATGCGTTAATCTGATTTGCATTGCCATTCACCGTTAGAGCGGCACCACTGCCGGTGAGCTGGACGGCCGCCAGGCCGCCATTGGCGCTCACGCTGCCTAACCGGTCCACAATCGCGCCTGCGCCCTGTACCCGGATACCGACATTGCCACTGTTTACCACGCCACCGACGCTGATGGCATTGTTATTGGTCAGTACGCCACTGTTCTCAATATCAACGCCGATATTGTCATTACCCTGCACGCTAACGGGGGCATTCACTGTCGCACTCCCGCCATCATGCAGCCACAGTCCTTTACCTCCACTGCCATTTAAATTAATGCCATTGACACCATTTAAAACCAGATTCCCCGCATGCGAGATGTCGTAGCCGGTTATGCCACTCTGGCTGGACGATGTGGTGGTTGAAGCCGTTGAGGTGACGTTAGTCAGTCGTTGATCGCTGTCTAAAGTGCCATCAATATTGTAATTTCGGCCATCAATACGAACGGCAGTTGTATTGTCGTGGTCAAGCACGATACCGCCTTCGCTGATAGTGCCTGCCGCGCCGCCTGAAACCAGCACGCCTACCGCATTGTCACCGTTGACATGAATGGTGGCGGGTCCGGTAATGAGCGAGCTGGTAATATCGTCAGACTCATCTGCTGTACCGCGATCGTCAACCCCATTTGCAATAACCCCAATCGCACTGTTACCGCTGACGGTAAGCTGATATCCGCTACCGCTGCCATTATTGCCGTTAAACACGGCGCCGTTATCCACCGCAAACAACACGGAATTTGCCTGTCCATTATCATTGATGGTGGCGTTACTGATATTGATTTTTGCCAGATTACCCCAGGCGTAATATCCAATCTGATGGTCGTTTTCGAACGTCAGCGATGCCGCGTTGCCGATATCGATTTGGGCATTGCCTCGCGCGTGCACGCCAATCGCACCGGCTGACAACAAGCGGATCGTGGCCTGAAGGTCGACTTTCGCTGGCTGATTATTGAGTCCCTCGGCATAGACCGCGTAGTTTCTGTAGGTGTACACATTGCCGTCAGAACCACCGGTGTCGCCTGCACTTCCCACCGTGATATTGCTGGTTGCCGATGAGGTGACATTCGCAGCGGAATTTTGTGCCTGCAGATAAATGGCCACGTTGTTGTCACCATCAACGAAAATATTCCCGTTATTGGTGACGCTTCCCTGGTTATCGGCCACATACAGACCGTAGTTACTCGCCGCTGCGCCATTGACCAGTTTGCCCAGCACGTTGATGGAGCCGTTGTTTATCAGTGACCCCGTGGCACCGTTGGTGAAAATACCCACAGCATTGCGTGTGCTGTCACCGATGAAAATATTGCCATCGTTAAGGATGTTGCCACTGCTGGTGGAATAAATACCGGCGGTCAGCGCACTGCCGCCGGTTAAAGAGACAGAGGCTGGGACGGTGGTGTCTGTGACCGGCGCATATCCCAGATACAGGGTCCCCTGATTGATGACACTGGCGGCTTGCTCGGCATAAATAGCATATCCCGCGGCTTTCCCTGCGCTGTTTCGGCTGTTGCCTGTGAGAACCAAAGTGCCTGTGCTGGTGTTCGTGGCACTGCTGGTGCCTGATACTGACATGCCACGGGCATTGGCCGTTGTGTTATCTGTAATCGCAACATTGATATGACTATTGTTGGTCAGTGTGCTTTGCCCGAGGCCCTGCATCGCGATGCTGCCCGCGTTGCTGACGTTCTGATTGGTCCCGTCTTTTTCTAAAAACAGTCCGGCATTGAGGGTGCCATTGTTCACCGCAGTCGCGTTGGTGACCTGCATACCGATCGACGTCGGGCTGGCGCTGTCACTTCGCCAGTGGTTAATTGCCCCGGCATTCGTGAGTACCGCCCCTGCATCGCCACGCATCACTGCGCTTGCACCATCTACGGCAAGTGAGCCCGTACTGCTTACGGTGCCTGCGGCATTGTTTCCGGTCGCATAGATGACGTTCAAATCCCCTGTAGGCAAGGTCGCATTATTGCTGTGGGCAGCTTCGTCATCCCAGACATGATAAGTCAGGTTTATAGACGTCTGCTGCTGCTGATTCAGTAAGCCTGAGATGATGGCGTTGTAAACTGACTGAGCCTCAGGCGCGGAGTCAATAACCTCACCATTCACCGAAGCTCCGGCAGTCAGCCAGTACTGCACTTGCGGCTTACCTGCGTAAGCGTTTTGTCCTGTCAGGTAATCATTAACCTCAGCAATATCAGCTGAAGAGGTGATATTAAACGTCTTAGACCCCACCTGAAGCGCCCGCTGGCCGACCTGGACATAGTTAGGAATGGTCAGCGTGTAATCATATTGCGCACTCTGCGCAGAAACACTCTGGCTGTCCCCCGAGATAACGGAAGCCGGCCGGAAATGGATCAGATTATCTGACAACCAGTTGACCTGACTGGCAGCAGCCTCCGTCCCATCCGCTTTAGCCAGTACGCTATTTTTGGCCAGTAAATCCAGGGTGTTGGCGGGTGCCGAAATCGGGGTTGTGCCAGCGGTATCATCCCCCACATTGATATTCGCCGTTCCCCCTGCTGAGGCCACTGAAACGATGCCAAAATTGTTATAAATCCGGAAAGAGTCAGGGTCATACACTGAAAGCATCAGATTGCTTACAGGAGTATCGCCTGCAGAGACAAAGGTGGTTGAGTCATAAACGTTGATGACCTGATAGCTGCCTTCAAGGCCCGGAATTTCAACATTTAACTCCTGGTTTTGCTGAGGATTTGCGGGCGAAGGCGAGTACGTAAACTGATTGATATTATCAGCAGTAATGGGCGTGATGTTTCCCTGAGAGTCGGTGGCGGTAATGACTGTGATCCGTCCTGCTTCGGCGCCACTCCCCCCCGGTAAAGCGTCAGACACACTGACTGACGTGGCTGTACCATTGCTTCCCGCTGAAAATACCGGGAGCGGTCCAAGAATGTTGAGCGTCGTGCCAGGAGAAAAATGAGTGGGTAACGATTCATTGTCGATAGTAAACGCAGACCCAGTGGTTAAAACGGAGTCATAGTTAATTCCCTGATTATCAGGAAAACTGTAACTCGGGTACGCATCTGTCCATTGAATATCGTCTGCGTAAGCGAATCCTGTTGAAAGTATTACGAAAAGCAGTCCTGTTAACTTTATTGGAAGGTTTTTCTTATGTCCGGAGACTCGATGTCTTTTTGTGACTTCGGACACGGGTACAAAAACACTGCGTGACGCACTCCAGATAAGCCTATAAACAAAGTTCATAAACGCACCCGCCCATTAGTTTTCAACCGATTGTTTTCAAAGAAAAATCAAAGTTACAATTTGTACCAGCTCATAATAAAAAACTTACAATCAACATTAGTTCAAATATGAAAAGTGGCAGGTAAAATGTTTGTTTTATTTTTCAGGGGGAGTGACCACGGCGAGGGTATTATCATATGAAGAATATGCTGAATTTCATTCCTACAGTAATTTTCGGCACCAAAACATCAAGTATTTTGGGGGGGATAAGTTTCTACATAATGCTGATGCGTAGAGCATAAGCGTGTTAAAATCAAAAAAATATTCAGCTTTTTTTGATGTTAGTCTTAATTTAAATTAATTTGACTTTATTTTCAGTTAGTTACTGAAAATAACAAAATGTTTCGTTGATATTTCATTAGTTTAAATAAATACTTGGTTTGCTTCAGAGCACTATTGCCTTAATTAAGATGAAGAAATCATAATTGGGTTATCAAGTTGTTAATTTTAACAATTCGGAGTGTATAAATGAAAAATGTGATGATGAAAGCGATGATTCTGGCCGGTGCTGCCTTCGTAACGACCAGTGTATTTGCGGCGCAGGAAATCAGTAAAGAAGAAGCTAAAAATTACACTGAAGTTGCCACCGTTTCGACATCGGGCACATTTACTGATCCAAAAGATGCAAAAGATGAGCTGTCAAAACTGGCGGATGAAAAAGGAGGAAAATACTACGTCATTACCTCTGCAAGGGTCGAAGGTAAGGTTCAGGGAACTGCTACAGTCTACAAGTGATTTTCGAACTGCCAGTCCTCATGACTGGCAGTTCTTCATCTGACAGTAAGTCATTTCCATGTCATACCTAAACCCGTTGAAAATATACGTTCATCCAGCGTATCCCGTTTTCCTTCAACGATATTCCTGTGGTACCCAATATGAAACGTTGACCAGGAAGTCAGTGCGTATCTTAGTCCAAGTTCTGCGTCCAAGGATATCACCCCCTCATTATCCAGAGAATGTCCGAGTTCACCATTACTGTATAGAGTTACGGTTTTATCGATCAGGAATCGCTGATAATCCCAGTGTATAGATGCGCCCAAATGGCTGTCACGTTTGTCATCACTGTACCCATAACTGAAGGCGCCTCCTAAAAGTGATAATGAGAGAGCCCCGGTATCATCATCCCATAACTGATAGCCCGGGCCGGTGCCAATGAGCAGCTGTCGGGATAAATCTTCAACCCAGTCACGTTTATAACTGAGTCTTGACTGCCAGAAATATTGTTCCTTAAAAATATAATCAATAGCATACCTTAAGCTGTAATTATCTGTATTAACATTGTTGTCCTCGACGGCACGATCATAAGTTGCGGATATATCGTGCCTCCATTTTTCTTTTTTCAATTTTGTATTAAGTGAAAGGCTGTAGTCATCTGTGTTAGTTGAGGAATTTTTGAGATTGACGCCAGCATCAATATTTCCCGACCAGTCCCATTGATCAGTTCTCACTTCTGACTTCATGAACTCTTCTATTCGCTTGACAGAAACTATTTCCTTCTTATTGTCATGATTGATAACGACATACCCAGCGTTATACGGGGAAACGGATACAGGATATTTTTCCTTGGTTTTGTTATTACCAATTGAAATCTGCGACTCACTCTCCATGGTGCTTACAGATGCCCATTTCATTTTTAAAAGACCAGCGTAGTCTGTCTTTAGCTCAAGTTCCCCATCACTCAGCGATTGAATCGTACCGCTCAATCGATCCCCATTGGTAAGCCAGAGCGTGTCGGCCTGAACAACACAGAGGGAAAGCGGTAAGTAAAAACACAAACAAACAGCACCATTTCTTATTGTTATACTCATGTTTATATTTCCCACAGTACTGGATTCCCACGGACGCCTTAGAAGATCCTTGCATCACACGGCCTCTTGAAATTCATCATGCATTCACATTTAACTGTAGTATATTTTAAGCATGTCTATTGAAATTACATGACCTCGGGTTTGAGATAAAATGTTTATAATCATTAAGTTAAGTCATGTGTTTTGAAAAATCATTTTCATATCTGTGTGAATGCATTTTAATGTTTTAACAGCATCGTTGACCAAAAGGCGGAGAGAATGAAATCTCTATATATTATCTGCACCTCAATATTAACATTATCATTCTGTCTTTATTCTCATGCGGAATCTGATCTTGGCTCATTAGGTTTACTGTCTGATGACCAGACTAAAAGTCCAATCCCTAAAGGAATAATAATAGGTGGCGCAGCGATATCTTCCCAGGCAAGGTATAATGAAAGCAGTAATGATAATTTAATCGTGCCCGGTGCACTCTACTTTGGCGACAACCTGATGTTTCTTGGAGACAGGGCACGTTACTACTTTAATAAAAATGACGATGTCGCATTCTTTGCTTATGGGCGTTATCGATTTTCTAACCTTAATCCGTCTGATGCTGGATTTAATGGAATGCATAAAAGAAAGGGTGAACTGGAGGCCGGATTAGGATTAACCTGGATTACACATTATGCACTGCTGACAACCCGTATTGTTTCTGATGTGACAGGCCATAGTAATGGACAGGAGTTACTGGTTTGGGCTGATTTTCCAATCGTCTGGGATCAATTGCTTGTAATGCCAGGTGTGGGTGCTGTCGTTCGCAGCGACAAACTGGCAAATTACTATTTTGGAGGCGTTTCTTCATCTGAATCATCATCAGACCGAAATAGCTGGGATACCGGTACTACTATTTCGCCGATGGCTTCAGTCGTAACCAGTTACCGATTCAGTTCCCACTGGATTGGAATGTTTGCAGCCAATTATGAGTATTACGATAAAGGGATCGCGGACAGTCCGCTGGTGCAACATAATGGTGAGTGGTTATTTATTACCGGGATTGGTTACTCCTGGTAGTTAAAACTCAGTATTAACCCTTAATTCCTCCATAAATTTTATTGAATTCAGTCCATCACATCTCTCATCATATAGACGCCAGTCAACTTTGGAATTTCTGACCTTATATAATATAAGTTATATAAGCACAGACAAACGCTCAAAACCCCTGTATCATGCGGATCCGGGCCGGATCCTGAGCTTTACGGCCATTTATACGAGACGGCAGTATCTGAACGTTATCCCTCGGCTCGGGCCCAGGCGCAGGCGGTTAAATCTCCGGCAGCGCTACGCGAAATCTGGTGGGCATGTGCCCTGCTCTCTCTTCAGAATTCACGTAGCGATGCTGTCATCAAAACGGGCAAAGACTGAGCAATCATGAATGATATATCCGGTTTCAACGGTGTGGCCCTCAGCGGCAGTGCCGGTGACGATCTCACCGCGAAGCTGGCCGCCTTTGTCCGGCACCGCGAGGCCTTTTCGCCCAATACGTGGCGCCAGCTGCTGAGCGTGATGCGGATCTGCTGGCGCTGGGCGCAGGAAAACCGGCGAACGTTTCTGCCGATGTCGCCGGAGGACATGCAGGACTACCTGTTTCACCTGCAGGCCATTGGCCGTTCAACTTCGACCATCTCAGTGCACGCCGCGCTTATCTCAATGTTACACCGTAACGCCGGACTGGTGCCTCCGACCGTATCACCTGACGTGGTACGCGCCAAAAAGAAAATTAACCGCACGGCCATCGTATCAGGCGAGCGTACCGGTCAGGCGGTGCCCTTCTGCCGGCCGGACCTGAATTGTCTCGATGCGGCCTGGAAGCATTCAACACGGCTTCAGCACCTGCGGGATCTCGCTTTCATACACGTGGCATACGGTACATTGCTGCGTATGAGTGAGTTGTCCCGCCTGAGGGTGCGGGACATTTCACGGGCGGCCGACGGTCGCATTATCCTCGACGTGGGCTGGACCAAAACCATTCTGCAGTCGGGTGGTATCGTTAAGGCGCTTAGCGCGCGCTCCTCTGAGCGGCTGATGGAATGGATTAACGCGGCCGGTCTGGCGGGTGAACCTGATGCGGTACTGTTCTGCCCCATACACCGGTCTAACAAAATTACCGCTGTTTCGACTGCCCCCATGAGCGCCCCGTGTCTGGAAGACATCTGGCGCCGGGCAAGACATCAGGCGGGAGCGAAGACTCCCCTTAAAACGAACAAGGGACGCTATTCCAGCTGGAGTGGCCACAGCGCGCGCGTCGGCGCCGCGCAGGATATGGCCAGAAAGGGCATTTCAATCGCACAGATCATGCAGGAAGGGACCTGGACACAGACTCAGACGGTGATGCGGTATATTCGTATGGTTGAAGCTCACCGGGGCGCAATGGTAGCGCTCATGGAAAGTGATGATGATTAACAGAATATCTTCTCCACAGGCCCCGACTGAACCTGTATGCCTTACGCCCAGAATGAAATCTTTCGATGCGGCTGGTAATATTCGTCTTCAGCTGAGGATGTCTTTAACAGCACGAAGGAAAAAGAATGGCGGTTGATAAAAACGGATTCATCACTGAACCTGTCTTCAGCGGCTTTCAGCCTGCTTTCGCTCCAGTGGTTTCTGAAGTGGTGCAGAAGCTGAGTTCTGCGATGCCTGACCTGATCCACAGTATATATGTGTATGGCAGCCTGGCTGAGGGCATAGCCAGGGAAGCGTTATCCGACCTGGATCTGACGGTGATATTCATGCGGGAACTGGATGACGTCACAGCAGAAAAAATGGCTGCTATTAAGTCAGAGCTTGAACAGCATTATTCTGTTATCAGTAAAATTGATATAGATCCGGGCGTTCTGAGTGAGGTGATGCTGCCTGCCAGCACCGATCGATGGGGCTACTGGCTGAAGCATCACTGCGTCTGCGTTTACGGTGAAGACCTGCGTAAGCGCTTCGAAGTATTCAGACCATCAATAAACATCGCGATTGCCGTTAATGGGGATTTTCTCACCGTGCTGAATGGCTATATTTCTCTTATGAAGCCCTCACTGGAGCCTCTCAAACGGCATGCGCTGCAGCGGGCGGCAGCACGTAAGGCCATACGTTCGACGAACATTCTGAGAGACGAAAATGATTCAGACTGGCCCATGACGCTGGAAGAACACTGTGTAAAATTTAACGACCTTTATCCGGCTCTCTCAGAAGAAATGGACTACCTGCTGAGCATCAGTAAACGGCCCCGTGGCGATATCATGACTTTCGCCAGCAGGCTCTCGACATTTGCCTACTGGCTGAATGCCGAATTCAGCACGCGCATGCGGTAATAACTAAAAGCCGGCAATGCGTTAACACCCACTTAACCTTCGGAAGTGGAAGATCATCAGGCTGACGGATATCAGTGACATGAGTAAAACAACAATACCGACACCCCACGATGCGACATTCAAAGCGTTTCTGACGCACCCGGATACCGCGCGCGACTTTATCGAACTACACGTGCCGGCAGAATTTCGCGCCATCTGCGACCTCAGTACGCTAAAGCTTGAGTCCGGCAGTTTTGTGGAAGAAAACCTTCGCGCCTATTACAGCGACGTACTTTACAGCGTTAAAACCACCCGTGGTGACGGCTATATTCACGTGCTGATTGAGCATCAGTCTACACCCGACCGGCATATGGCGTTTCGTCTTATGCGTTACGCTATAGCGGCAATGCAGCGACATCTTGATGCGGGTCATAAGCAGCTTCCATTGGTGATCCCTGTCCTGTTTTACACCGGTCGGCGGAGCCCTTACCCCTATTCGACAGACTGGCTTCAGGAGTTCAGCGATCCGGATTTGGCTGCCAGATTATACGGCGCGGCATTTCCACTTGTAGACGTCACTGCTATACCCGATGATGAGATTATGAATCACCGTAGCATGGCCGCGCTGACGTTGCTTCAGAAGCACATCCATCGCCGGGATCTGGCCGAGCTTCTCGATCGGCTGACGACAACGCTTTTGACCGGACATCTGACGGGACAGCAACTAATATCACTGATAAACTATCTTATACAGGCAGGCGAAACTGAAGACGCTGAAGCCTTTGTACGTAATCTGGCACAAAGAGTGCCGCAGCATGAGGAGGCTCTGATGACCATCGCACAGCAGCTGGAACAGAAAGGTATCGAAAAAGGTATGCAACTGGGAGAGCATAAAAGCAGAGTCGACATTGCTGAAAAGCTCCTCAAAAGTGGCATGGCTTTGAAATCTGTTAAAGAAATGACGGGTCTTTCAGAAGAAGAGCTTTCTAAGATTCGTCACTAAGGCATTTTATCCCTGTCAGGAATCAACCCTCAGACGGGCAATAATAGCCTGACATTGGCTAAGGTGATCTCCGGCTAATATAAGGGCTGTACGCTGATTACTTATCTCGTCAACTTCATACGGTATGGCCAGCCTTACTGAACATCAGTAATCAGAAGATGTAATGAGGGATCCCCCACATCTGCTTTGCGTTTCCACCCGGCACGTGACAGCAGCGCATCCACCGCAGAGAGTTCGGCGGTGATACGGGCGGCAAGCGGTTTAACCAGACTTCCCTGTTCATCAAATCCCGTTTCCAGATCGCTTTTCCGCAGGAAAACCGCCGGGATTTTAGGGTTCATTTTTACTGCCTGGCGCCCTTCCCAGTCGGACTCCGTGAGAATGCCATAATTAATACCCGTCAGCGTAACAGCGTGCATAACGTGCTGGAGGCGAAATAAATCATTTTGCGCAAGCAAATCACCGCTGCTTGCCCGCCAGAGATATTCCAGCTTGCCCGGCAGATCCGCCCGAAGCCCTTTCTCCCGTCCTTCCCTTAGCAGCCAGCGAATGTCATGGGCCAGTTCACGCCTGAACAGACGCTTCTTCTCTGCCGTCGCCAGCCATCTGCATAAAAAGAGATTTTCCTGCGCAGCGGAACTGACGGTTCCGGCCTGACGCGCCATGTTCAGTGCGATAAGCCCGCACCAGGCAAGATGATCGACGTAGAGATTTGAGATATCCATACTTTGATTTATTTTTTCGTTAATGTATCGATTTAATTGCCGATCCTAACCTGCGCGGGCTTCAATTTCATCCCTGTTTATCAGAGAGCCTCTCTGCCCCTCAGGTGGCGAGGGAGTGACGGCGTAAACGGAAGCTCGGGTTATAGAAAACTCCTATGACCAGTAACAAAAGGTAAATATAAATTCCACCCTGAGCAGAGTACTATCATGGTGCACACACAGCTACGCTGTTGCAAACGAGAATTTCTGTACTGATATATTTAGCCCGTCTTCTGACGGGTTCTTTTTCAGGATCCGCGCCGGCATTTTCCGGATGTGAAACACGCAACCCATCACGCCTCAAACGGCAGCGGTGTTCGGGCATACAGGCAAGCTGTATTCAGGACAGCGCATAAGGAAATCTGAGCATAAATACCGTGAGAGTGTCTTGTGTTGCCTGCCGTACAGCTCATGGACAACCAGCTGCCTGCCACTCTGGATCCTGACTTCCAGTACCGTCGTGACGCTGGCTGCGGTATTGTTTTCAGCTGATGCGAAACGACTGCCTACCAGTCTGGCCAGCTCCGCTTCCGTTAACCTCATGATCATGCCGTTCTTTTCCAAAAGACCTTCAACATAACCAAGATAGCTGAAATGCAGGCGCCTGGTGACGTTTGCGTTTCTTTCCTGAAAATGTCAGACCTGACCTTCGTACCGGATAATACGGGCACACAGATATCTGTGTGCCCGTACAGGTCAGTGGTTTACTGATAAGTCACTGGCGTGATGGAATCTGAGTTTAGATTCTGACCGAGTGCTTTCAGGGCTGTCTTCATCGGACACAACGTGCCCGCTTCAGTGATCCGGCAATCGGACTGGCGCCACTCTTCCCGCAGCAACGGGTGTTCCTTATCGACCGTCTGCAGGCGCCGCAGGTCATCCAGGCTCTGCCCCTGGAAATAGACGTGCAGGAACCGTTCGCCGCTTTTTGTATCGCGCCAGCGCTCAAACACCAGGCTGCTGCCCGGCGGAATGTTGCCACGCGTGTAGCCTGACAGTGTCCACGTGAAGTTCATCAGGGTGCGCACCATGGCGATGTTGGTATCGTGCGCAACCAGCAGTAGCCAGCGGGTGTCCGGCAGCCTGTCAGTCGTCCCGGAAACACCCTGTTCAACGCCTTGAAGCATAGTGTTAAGCAGGATCGACCCGCGTTTCTGGGCGGTGTACATCACATCGTTGCCCAGGTCGTAATTCGCCGTGAGCAGCGGCAGCACCGCCGTGACCTGCGCGGATGAGGTGATGTTACCCCATGCCAGCTGGCTCAGCGGCAGGTTTTCATTCCATCCAAGACGCAGAGTTTCAACCATGTTCGCCAGTACGCTCAGGCCGTCGATGGAAGCTTTCCCGCTCTTACTCTGTTTAATCTGCCAGGGCTTATCGAAGTACGAGCAGTCCGCATCCGGGCTGCACACCGCATGTTTAAGCGCCTGCACCGCCGGCTGCAACGCCTGCTGACGTGCAGCTAAATCCCCCATCTTCGCTCTGACTGCCGCCAGCTGTTTTGCCGGGTCAGTATTGGTGGCAGGAAACGCTTCCGTCTGGAACAGCGGATCGTCCTCTCCCTCAACCCGATGGACCTCGACGCCGCAGCCGGGAAAGGCACCGTCGACCAGCGCCTGTGCCGTGGCGCGGGTGCGCTGGAGTGGGCTGGCCCGCACGTATACATCCTGCGGCTGCGGGCAGCCCGCGGTCAGCAAGCCAAGCCGGCGGTAATGATCCCCCTCCCAGCGGCCCTTGTTCACCACGGCGGCATAGCCGTGACCGGTGAGTTCACCGTCGTGCGTGGTCCAGGTTGTCCAGGCACGATGGGTGGCCGCTTCGATATCCTTGCGGTTGCCCGGCGTGGGCGGGCGAATGCCGTGACGGCTGAGTTCGATGACTTTCTCCAGCTGATACTGTGCTTCTGCGTGCGCCTGAGACGCGCACAGCCACAGTGCACCGGCAATGAACAGGCGTGCGGCGACCTGATGTCTGCGTGGCATCATAATGTCTTCCTTACTGAACTGATTAAGAGGTAGAAAGGGTGCGGTGTTCGCTGGCGTTGCGTCTCGCCACCATTACGGCGGTGACAAAGCACAACAGCGCGGAAACGAGACCGGCTGCCACCCAGAACAGGGACAACGTGTGAAAATCGTAGATTTTTTTACCGTTCTCAATCACTGACGTTCTGTCGATGATGATGCCGGTGAGAAATTCCCCAAATCCGGCGCCGGCGTAGCTGACGATGCCGATGGTACCCAGTGCCGCGCCCGCCGCTTTACGGGATGAAATGTCCACGGCCAGCAGGCCGCCCAGGAAGCAGGTCAGCGCGCCGATGGTGGCACCAAAGATGACCATGGAGATGATGTCGGTGTAGTAGCTGTGTGGTGACCACAGCATCAGCGCAAAGCCACCGGTGTTAATCAGGCTGATGAAGCCGGCCATGATGCTGCGGTTCTTTGCAAAGAACCTGTCCGACAGCACGCCCGCCAGGATGGTGCCGACAATGCCCGCGATGGCATTCACGCCGATGATGGCCGAGGCCTCCACGGTGGTGTAGCCCTTGCCCTGCTGCAGGAAGAATATGCCCCAGGAGTTTACGCCGTAGCGGTCGATGTACATAAAGGCTGAGGCCAGCGCCAGCGTCCACAGTGCCGGGTTGCGCAGCGCAGACAGCTGGTTTTTCAGGATGGAGCTTTTCGCCTCGTGTTCTTCCAGGGGCTCGTTGCTGATTTCATGAATGGAGGGGAAACCACTGCTCTGCGGCGAGTCACGCATAAACAGCAGCATGATCACCACGCCTGCTGCGCCCAGCGCGGCAGTGGAGAGATAGCCCATGTGCCAGCCGTATCCGGCAATCACCGCGGCGATCACCATATAGGTCATGGCCTCACCGATGTTGTGCGCGGTCGACCAGATGGAATAGAAGGTGCCGCGCTCTTTTGTGCCGTACCAGCGCGCGAGCGACACCGCACAGGGACCGACGCCCATCGACTGTGCCCAGCCGTTGATGCCCCAGAAGATGGCCAGCAGCATGGCGTTGGTGGTCATGCCCATCATCAGGTTCATGCCTGCGCTGAGCAGCAGGCCCAGGCTCATAAAGCGCACCACGTTAGCGTGGTCGGCAATAAATCCGTTTACCAGCTTGCCGATGGCATAACTGAAAAACAGCGCGGAACCGATCATGCCCAGCTCGGAAGGTGAAATACCGAGGTCCACCAGGGCGCTTTTTGCCACGGTGAACGACAGACGGCATACGTAAAACGTCACGTAAGCGAGCGTCATCGCCAGAAACGTCTGCCACCGCACGAAGCGGAAGCGCTGTTCATTAAAGGCGCCGGCGTGTTTCTCCGGACTGGCGCGGAAATAGCTGAGTAATCCAGACATCTTGTTGTCTCCGAAAGGCGGAGGCGTTGCTGATTGCTGTGTATCATCCCTGACGGCCGGTTCCATTTTATGTAGAGTACAGAATCAGAAGCCCTGCCCGTGCAGGTTAGCGTAAGGGTTGTTTAACCCATTGTTTTAATTGTGGGTAAAGCGTTTCACTTGCCAGCAGTACCGGGTTGCCGCGCGCGATGCCCTCGTCAGCCAGGTAGTCGTTTGTGGAGCCGCCGGCCTCGCGCATCAGCACGATGCCGGGCAGGCCGTCCCACGGGTTCATATGCGGTTCGTAGTAACCAATCAGTCGCCCGGCGGCGGCCCAGGCGCTCATCAGGGCACCCGAACCGTTACGGACGAACATGCCGCCGTGCTGTAGCAGCTCGTCCAGAAACGGCAGGAAATCCGCTGATGACACGCGGTGCGAGGTCCCGACACCCATCACGCCGCCTGCCACGCTGTCCGCCGCATGCGGTGCGATCCTCTGGTCATTGAGCCATGCGCCCTGTCCCTGCAAAGCGTGGAAGAGTTCGTGATGGTTAGGGTCGTATACCACCCCAATTACCGGTTCACCGTCCACCACGATGGCCAGCGACAGGCACCAGGTGTGCAGCCCGTTGAGAAAACAGCTGGTGCCGTCTATCGGGTCAACGACCCACAGCACGCGCTGCTGCGCATCCACGGTGCCGCTCTCTTCACCAAGAAATCCATCTCCCGGGAAAGCCTCTGCGATGCGTGATTTGACGTAAGACTCCACCTCGCAGTCGGCGCGGCTGACCACGTCCTGCAGGTCATCCCCCTTGTGTTCGGTGAGCAGGCTGTCGCGCTGCTGATAAAACTCATAGGCCAGCTTTCCCCCGGACTCCGCAAGACTGCAGGCGAAACGGTAACGCGCCAAAAGCGAATCAACTTCATGGGTAGCCATAACTTCTCCTCGATAATGCACACGTGTGCATTTTGTGGCAAAAAATTAGCCCCGCAGGGCAGAAAGGAGTCTGGCTGGATTGCGAAGATTAATCTGTGAGCAAATCCACATAAAACTAATTTTCCATTATGCGCTTTGACGAACGATTAATTTCACCGGCACGGCACGCTGGCGGGACGGAAGGTCAAACTGCTCAATACGGGTCACCAGCAGATCGACCGCCTGCTGCGCCAGACCGTCCGTATCCTGCTGTACGGTGGTGAGGTGGTAGGGATCCCAGCCGGCCTGCGGAATATCGTCAAAACCGATGACCGCAGGGAGAGAGTCGCTGCTGTTCATCGCCCGCAGTCCGTCCATCGCGCCCAGAGCGAGCATGTCCGTGGCGCACAGCAGCACCTGACAATCGGTGAGTTCCTGTGCCGCCGCCCGGCCTGCCGCATAGCCGCCTCCGGCAATAAAACGGGCGTTAATGATGAGGTCTGGTGCACAGGCCCGCAGGGCCTCGTAGCGTTGTTCCGTACTGAAATTGCTGCTGTGTTCGCCGATAAAGCCAATATTCTGCCAGCCCTGCTTTCGGCAGTAGTCGGTCATCAGCTGCATGCCCTGCGCGTTATCACTGGTCACGCGGTCGCAGCCCGGCAGGTCCGCGTGGCGGTTAATCAGCGTGACCGGGATTTTGCGCGCCAGATACTCTTCAGCCAGCGACAGCGGCGGCGCCCCGGAGGTGATGATGACGCCCGCGACGTGATAGCTGAGCAGCTGTCGCAGCGAAGGCGCCAGCTGTTCCGGGTCGTCGGCATTCATCAACAGCGGCATAAAGCCGTGCAACGCCAGCTGGTGGACCAGAGGCGCGAGAAGTTTGCTGCGGAAAGGGTTGTCGAATCCGGCGGTGACGATGCCGATAAAATTGCTGCTGCCGGTATTCATGGTGCGGGCAATGATATTGACCTGGTAGCCCAGCTGCTCGGCGGCACACATCACCTTCGCGCGTGTTTTTTCCGCGACAGACGCGCCGGGCGTGAAGGTTCTGGACACGGCCGAACGGGAAACCCCCGCCAGCCGCGCCACGTCTTCTGCCTTTACCCAGCTTTTCCCTTTTTCAGTCATCCGTTGTCCACCCTGCTGATTCGTCTGCACTGATTACACAGGGAAAACTCACATCAGGGCTACAACTTTTTTTCAGAAATGCTGTCGGCACCCCTGGTCAGGCAGGCTGCATGACCTTTTTTGGAGGGATGAGTCTGCTATGTTTTTCAGTGGCCAGACTGAGTTCGTTCTGCAACTGCAGGTGCTCCCGCCGGGCCGCGCTCAGACGCTTCTCGTACAGCAACGTTTCTCTTGCCGTGGTTTTTTGTTCTTCCAGCGCACGCAGAATAATTTCTGACTCGCGCAGGTAGCACTGCAGCATTTCGATGTGCGCTTCAGAATTGCTTATCGTGCTTGCTGCTTTAAGACGGGCCATAGTGCACCTCAAATATTCCCTTTTCCTGAAGCAGATAGCGTAATCATAAAAATCCAATCCCGCCACTCACCTCTGTCCACCTGACCCTCCTCGTCTTATAAAGCTTTAAACGCTATACAGGGAGAGGTCTGAGCTGTGGCACTCCGGCATGTTCATTTTCTTTAAGCGTTGTATCGAGCCTGAAAGCACTGACGCGTTCACCCATAATGGCCGCATGCTCTGCCATCAGTTGTGCTGCCGTGGACGACTCCTCCACAAGCGCCGCATTCTGCTGCGTCGTTGTGTCAATCTGCTCCATCGCGATATTGATTTGCGCAATGCCGTCATTCTGCTCACTGGCGGCCTGAGCGATTTCGTTAATGAGCTGTTCAATGCTGCTGACGTTACTGACAATACCTTCCATCCCTTTGTGGGCTTTATCAACCAGCGTGTTTCCCGCGTCAATTCTGGACACTGAGTCATCAATCAGCGCTTTGATCTCGCGTGCCGCAGAGGCACTTCGCTGTGCGAGTGTGCGCACCTCACCGGCCACCACCGCAAACCCCCTGCCTGATTCACCTGCCCGGGCCGCCTCAACCGCGGCGTTCAGCGCCAGAATATTAGTCTGGAAGGCAATGCCATCAATGACAGAAATGATGCCCGACATCCTGGATGAAGACTCCGAAATGGCTTTCATTCCGGTGGACACGTCGCTCATTAACGAGCCGTTACTCTTCACAAGCGCGGTCGTTTCAGACGCAAACTCGCGCGCGCTGGCCGTGTGGCCGGCGGTGTTATTCAGGGTGGCGGTGAGCTGCTCCAGCGTGGCGGCAGTCTGTTCTACGCTGGCGGCCTGCTCCTCCGTCCGGGATGACAACTCCCGGTTACCGAGCGCAATCTCGCCAGCGGCAGAGGAGATACTGTCAGAGCCATTCCGCACTTTCATAACGGTATTGCGCAGGCTTTCCGTCATCTCACGCAGTGCCTCCATCAACTGGCCCACCTGGTCTCTTGAGTGAACTTCAACATCAATCGTCAGATTGCCGGAGGCTACTGCGCGGGAGACCGCAACCGCTGAGCGCAGTGGGATGACAATGCTGCGGGTAATGAATAACGCCAGAATTGCACTCAGTATTAAAGCCGCCAGACCGACACCGTACAGCGTCCAGACGGCTGTGGCGCCTGCCTGCTGGATATGTAAGGCGCTGTCATCGATGGAGCTCTGCTGATTTTTGACGACCGCGCGTACCGCCACAGAATAAGCCTTCATGGACGGCAACAGGCGGGTGCGTATTGCTTCGCTGGTTTCAGTTGCATTTCCGCCAGTGCTAATCTGAAGGACCGCTTTACGGGTTGCGTTATATGCTTCGCGCGCATCCGCCACCGCCTTCATTAATCTCTCCCCTTCACCGGAGATTACCAGGCTGACCAGTTCTTTCTGAACGACGCTGGCCCGTGCTGAATTTTTTTTCATCTCATCCGCAGCGTACTGCTTCACACCCTCGTCTCCGGAAGTCATCACCACCAGACCCAGCGCGGCATTAGAATCAATAATGGACAGCCACTCGGTCGAGAGACGTTCACGCACAAGGTAGTTGCTTGTGGTGGTGTGGGTATCCGCCATCATGCCGCGAAGGTGGAAGACGCCGATAACCACCATGGCCACCATAAGCAGCATAATCAGTGCAAATCCCCCACCCAACCGGGTGCCTACGCCCATATTCTTAATTTTCATGTCAGTATCTCGCCTGTATAAATCCCTGGGATAAATGAATTATCCGGGGGGCAGCATCTGGATAAGTTGCATGACTTCCAGCAACGCTTAGCCCGGAAATAATTAGTTAACAAATTGTTCAAATTCGTTATCGGCTTATTTTCTGCAAGGTTTAAAGAATGTACGCTTCACCGAAAAGGAATGTGCGCACCCACACAAAAACGGGTATGTGATATACCCTTCATCCCTGCCTGACTGGCGTTAAGAAGTTCGACTGGAAGACGGAAAACATCCGACGTTAAGCCTGTTTAGCGATCTGAGGACATGACTAACAACATTCAGTATGAATCAACGGGGAGCAGGTCAGGAATGGTTGAGTAACCTGCATATGTCGGCATACAGCACACGCACTGCCAGGCCATTTGTCGCGGCAAAATTCCCGGTGTTGACATCCAGTGCCGTTGTTGAGGTTCCCAGTGGAATAGCGTCTTTACGGTTACCGCCCCAGTAGTTGGGCGACGGTGAAGGGACAGGCAGGTATATAAGGCCATGCGCCACGTCGGCAGACATTTGCGTCCAGACGTTGGCTGTCCCGGTCTGCTTGCAGATATCGGCAGGGATTGCATCAAACGTCCATTCGCGCTTTCCGGTTCGGGCATTGACAGAGAAGACTGTTCCCGGCGGAGCCTCGGCATAGGCCCAGTCTTTACCTGTCCAGCCAAAGATCAGGTGATCACCCACCACGGTGGGGGGTTGTAACAGCGACAGCTGAAATTTGGCGTTAATAAATAGTATTCCACTGCTCAACATTCAGCACGCCGTGCCAGGCGAAATTTTCGCAGGGCTTGCCTGAATCAGCGTCCAGCGCATATAACTTGCCATCGACCGTTCCCATGTAAACGACCTTCTGGCAGGCCTCTTCAGCCACCGGATTTGCGGCGTGCCAGTAGGCCACTCCTCGATTTTTCAGAACGGGTTGGGTCAGCGCCTCGCGCGGCGCTTTGGTATCGTCTTTGTCCTGAAATCGTCTGAGGCTGTTCCCATCAACTCGAGTACATAAAAATATTGTCCCTGCTGAGGGCGTTGCCCCTGGAGGTCAGCTGTATCACGGCCGTACCAATGGCGCAGCCAATCATGCCTCCTCTGCCGGATGTTTTCTCAGTTATGCCTTTTCAAGATAATCGATAAACAATGAAATAAGGTTAGAACGGAACGGCAAAAAATGCCCGACTTCTGGTGGACAAAATGCCTCGGTCATCCGACGAATCAGACACCTGTTCGTCATCAACGTGATTTCGCCGCTGATGTCGGACCGGGCAACGAGAAGGGAAACCCGATGCGTCCTGGCAGGCTCTGCTGCAGGTACTCTGGCCTGCCAGTTGTGATTATTTTCTCCTGCGCCACAGCAGCCCAGCTACGCCAAGTGCGGTAACGGCCCACAGGGTATTACGGTGTCGCTCTGTAAACATCTGCCAGCTGCTGCTTTTTGCTTCATTATTAAACCGGCCATCTGCCTCCCAGTGACCGTCAGGAGATTCAAAAAGATTGTCAGGCGCGTCCGGAGACAGGCGCTGGTTCGTTATCTGTCCGTTGTACCCCGCACGTGCAAGGTAACGATCGGCCAGACCGGGCGCAATGCGATTGGCCAGGATGGCTTTTACGGTTGAAAAGCCTACCCAGACCTCCCGTCTTTTATGCGTGGCCGCAAACCAGACGGCGCGCGCGGCCACTTCAGGCTGGAATACCGGCGCCACGGGACGGGCCTTCCGGTGCATTTTGTTTCTCGCCCAGTCAAACTGCGGCGTGTTCACGGCGGGCAGGTCCACCATGGTCAGCTGAATACTGAGCCCGTCATGAATAAGCTCCGAACGCAGTGAGTCAGTGAACCCTCTGATGGCGGATTTTGCACCGCAGTAGGCAGCCTGCAGCGGCACGGAACGGTGCGACAGCGCAGACCCAACGTTGATAATCGAGCCCCGGTTCCGTATGCGCATATGACGCAGGGCGGCCATCATGCCGTATACCTGCCCCAGATAGGTGACCTGCGTGGCCCGCTCGACTTCGGCCGGTTCGAGTCCCGAAACGGGTGAAAAAACCGTAGCCATTGCCACATTAACCCAGACGTCTACTGGCCCGAGCTCGCGTTCAGTCTGGCTGGCCGCATCCGCTACCTGCTGTGCGTTTGCAACATCCACGGCAATAGCAAGGGTCTTAACGGAATACTGCTCCCTGAATTCGCTGGCGGTATGTTGCAGCCGCGCTTCGTTACGTGACAGCAGCGCAACACTGTATCCTTCACGGGCAAACTTTTCCGCCACGGCGCGTCCAACGCCGGCTCCGGCTCCGGTTATCACAGCAACTTTGCTCATTCCATTCTCCTGTTGGCAGTTAAGGGAATAAGCGTAGCAACCGAGATCTGTGAGCCAGCGGTTATACATGACTCTTCACTGAAGCTGACAGGATGAAACACTTCCGACGGTACCGTTAAGGTCCTGAACCTGCCAGCAGATACAAAGGAAACGCAGTGATGTTGGCGAAGATACCCAACCTTCTGTCGGCGCTAAAGTCAGCCAGTGTCAGGAGGGGAGTTTCAGGTCATATAAACAGCTTCACCAGTGTCCAGACGCCCATCGCTATCATCATCAGGTTCTCAGTCAGTGAGATGAACCCCAGCGGTACGTTACTGTCACCGCCCATGCAGGCGCAGCGCAATTCGCGCTTATCGATATAGACGGCTTTAACGACGGATACCGCCCCAACGGTGCCGATAAAAAGGGCAACCGGCGCGGACACCAACGGAAGTGCGCCCGCCGTCATCAGCAAGGCCGCCAGCGCCTCACCAAAAGGATACAGCCAGGCATAGGGCACCCATTGGCGCGCCAGCAGGTCATAGCCCAGGAACATGGTAGAAAAACTCTCCACGTCGCGCAGTTTCAGCAGCGCCAGCATGCCCATACTGAAGGCAACAAACCACTCTGCGGCGCGCAGTGTCATTATCTGCCCAACAGAAGCAAACTGCGCGGCCATAGCCAGCAGAGCAGCCATGATGAAGACAACCGCCACCGGCTTGTAGGAGGTTTTATTCTTATCCGGCAGCGGATGATTGAAGAAGGCCCGAAGCTGGTCATAGCCGCCGATGCGCTTTCCGCCGATAAAAGTCTGGGGCGTAGTTTTGACGTTATGCTTTTCCCTGAAGGCATCGGTCTCCTCGCGGGTTTTCAGCCAGTTATCGTCAACGTCATACCCATAGTGACGCAGCAGCCAGAGGGATTTCATTCCATACGGACAGACATGCTCTTTCATGACCATGCGATATATCGTTGCTTTTCGGGTTGTGTGCGCCAAAGTCTACTCCCTGCCCCGGTAAGGGACGGTTATTGTCTCGTTAAGCGAACGGCTCATCCGTCCTGTCAGTGTTAACTATAGGAAGATAAAAATGAGTCCGTTTTTTTCAGGTTCCTGGATATTCCGGTGAAGTCGTTTTTACGACGTGATAAATATTTTATTCCCACAGAAGTGCATTCCCTTTCGGCATCATCCCGGGCAGACACATTCCTTTACGACCTCCCGGACGCCCTGAACCGCAAAGATTTCAGTTTCAGTTAGGCTTTACTGACATTCCTTTACATCCGGGGCGCACGTGAAAAATAACCACCGTGGAAGACTGACGTTTATTTCCGGCATACTGGTCTGCCTGTGCGGTCTTGCCCTGCTCATGCTGGGCGGCTGGCTGGCAGCGGAAGGCGGGACGGGCTGGTATCTGCTGACGGGTGCCGGTTTTCTGGCCTCGGGCGTCCTGCTGGTGCTGAAACGCCCGGCCGGCTTTGTGGTTTACCTGCTGACATTTGCTGTCTGTACGCTCCAGGCACTCATGGAGGTAGGGCTGGACGGCTGGCAACTGATGCCAAGGCTGTTTACTTTTGCCCTGCTGGGCCTCTGGCTCTGTCTCCCGTGGATTCAGAAGCCGATCTTCAGCGCTGCGGTCAGAATACGTTACGGACTGGCTCCCGGCGTGCTTTACGCTGCGGCCATCCTTCTCATTTTCTGGAGCGGGTGGCGCGTTACCGACGAACGCTTCGTCACTCATCATCCGTTCCCTTCTGCAGTGTCCTCCATGACCGATACTGATAACGGCGACTGGCGATACTACGGAAATAATGCTGCCGGTCAGCGCTTCTCACCGCTCGCGCAGATCACGCCCGCAAACGTCACGGATCTGAAACCCGCGTGGCGCTATGACACCGGCGACGTGATGCGCAAGGGGGAAGACATCGCGGGGCGGGAGTTCAGTTTTGAAGTGTCTCCCGTTAAGGTAGGTAACACGCTTTATATCTGCACGCCGCACCGGCAGGTTGTCGCGCTGGACGCCACAACCGGTCAACAGCGCTGGAAGTTCGATCCGCACACGGATACTTCCGCAAACGAATACCTCGCCTGCCGCGGTGTCGCGTACAGTGCAGTTGGCTCTGACAGCGACTGCCCGGAAAAAATTATCAGCACCACCGCCGACGCGCGCATGGTGGCACTCAATGCACGAACGGGTCAGCTTTGTAAAAACTTTGGCCGTAACGGCTATGTCAGCCTGACGGACAATATGGGCGACGTGCCGCCCGGTTTTCATTTTATCACCTCACAGCCTATGGTGATGGACGGAAGGATCGTGCTGGGCGGCTGGGTTTACGATAATCAGGCCGAGGGCGAGCCCTCCGGTGTAGTACGTGCCTATGATGAAGTCACCGGTAAACCCGTGTGGGCCTGGGACCTGGGCCGGACGCCCGCCAATGCCCCGCTCAGGCCCGGGCAGACCTACACCCGCGGCACCCCTAACGGGTGGGGCACCTATACGGCGGACGCGAAGCTGGGCCTCATCTATATCCCGCTGGGCAATGCCACTCCGGATTATTTCGGCGGCAACCGGCGGCCGTCTGATGAAAAATATTCCAGCGCTGTGGTGGCGCTGGACATACAGACCGGCGAGGAGCGCTGGCACTTCCAGACCGTTCATCATGACGTCTGGGACTTTGATCTGCCGATCGGGCCGTCACTGGTGGATTTACCGGACCATCAGGGAGGCGTTATCCCCGCGCTGGTACAGACAACCAAAATGGGCCAGCTGTTTCTGCTGGATCGCCGGACGGGTAAACCGCTGGCGGACGTCCGTGAGCGCGCGGTTCCCACCTCGCCTTCGCTGCCCGGGGAGCATCTGTCCGCCACGCAGCCGGATTCCTCCGGTATGCCCGATCTCTCACCTCCCGACCTGAAAGAGACCGATATGTGGGGGGCCACGACCTTCGATCAGCTGTGGTGCCGTATCCAGTTTCACCGTTATCGATACCAGGGAAAATTTACGCCACCGGCTGAAGGCACCTCTATCGCCTATCCGGCCTTTGACGGGGTGATGGACTGGTACGGTGCCTCTGTTGACCCGCTGCACAACGTGCTCATCGCCAACACCAGCTATATCCCGTTCACCATGGAGATGATGACCCACCGGGACGCCGTGGCAAAAGGACTGATGAAACCCTGGAAAGGCTGGCAGAGCGGCCAGCCCTATCCCAAACCGAAGGCATTTGCGGTGGGTCCTCAGTATGGCACCGGCTGGGCGGCGGTGGTGAAACCCTGGCTGACGGCGCTGGGTGCCCCCTGCAGCGCGCCGCCGTGGGGCAAAGTGTATGCCATTGACCTGGCAACCCGGAAGGTCATCTGGGAACGTCCGGCAGGAACCACACGTGATATGAACGTCTTCGGGACGCACACCAATGCGTCCCTGCCCACCGGCATTTTCATGATGGGGGGCAATATTATCACCCGAAGCGGACTGATTTTCATGGGGGCCACGGCGGATGATTACCTGCGGGCCTTCGATGAGAAAAGCGGCAAAGAGCTGTGGCGCGCGCGTCTCCCCGCCGGGGGCCAGGCGACCCCGGTAACCTACCTGGGTAAAGACGGCAGGCAGTATGTGGTGATTGCCGCAGGCGGACACGGCGGTCTGGGCACGCGTTCCGGTGACGCCCTGATGGCCTGGGCGCTGCCCGGGAAATAATATATTTGTGAACGTCAGGGCCTGACGACGCGGGCCCTCACACCTCTGCAGACCAGGCTGCAGGTGAAGCGATCATCCGGTTCATGATCGGCAGCGCAACAATCAGTGCAGCGTGACGCGGATACGGGTCTGCGCGGTGGCGCAGCCTGCGCTCAGGGTCACCTTCAGGCCGGGTACGCCTGTTAAAACGTGCGGGATATTCAGCCGGGCGACGGCTTCAGTAGCACGGCGGGCCATGCTGACTGCCTGAGCTTCATCCGCCCCCGCCAGGATAATGGCAAACTCTTCCCCTCCATAGCGGGCAACCCTGTCAGTCCGGCGTTGCGTCATGCTGCTGAGGGTGGTGGCAATCTTTTTCAGACACTCATCACCCATAACATGCCCGTACTTATCGTTGTAGCGCTTAAAGTAGTCGACATCGATGAGAATAAGCGAAACCGGAAAGGTGTCTTTTTCCCCGGCATGCAGGGCATCATGCAGAAACCGGTCAAACAACCGCCGGTTGGCCAGTCCCGTCAGACTGTCGGTGTGGGCAAGACGGTCCAGGGAGTGATTTGCGGCCGCCAGTTCGCCCTGTAAGCCAATCAGCCGCTCCTGATAACGCTGGCTGAGGCGGGCCTGCCTTACGATGAAGAGGCCAAGTACCAGCACGGATATCAGCAGCGCAGAGCTGAGCGCCACATCCTGCAGATGGCTTTTCAGCCAGTGCCGGAACAGCGTGTGTTCATCATAGCCGGCGGCCACGACCAGCGGATAACGTTCGGCGCTGGCAAATCCAAAAATTCTCCGGCGTCCGTCCAGCGCCGCCGCCCACTCGCCGCTGCCGCGTTCGGCATTCAGCAGCATCTGCCGGAAAAGATGGCTGCCTGAAAGACTTTTTCCGATATAGCTGTCTGGCTTTGGCCGGGCATACAAAACGGTGCTGTCCGCGAGCATCAGTACGAGCACGTCATTCTTCCCCAGCTCATAATAGCTGTAAAAGCGCCGGAAATAGTCGACGCTGACGGTGGCCAGCAGTATGCCGCTGAAGCCATGTGAGGCATCACTGACACGAAGAGAAACAGGAATAACCAGATCGCCCGTGCTGCGGCTGCGGATAACCGGTCCGATATGCACGCTGTCACGTATGCTGTCGCGATGGTAGCGAAAGTATTCCCGGTCAGAATTATTAATTCCTGCCGGGACGTGCCTGGCCGACGTCGCTATCCATTTCCCCTGTGCATCATAATAAAATAAGCCGTGTAACTGAGGCAGCCGGGTTTGCAGCGTCCGCATCGTCTGGCTCAGTGCGGTGGCGTTAGTCCCATCAAGGGGACTATTCTGCAGATCCCGCTGCATTTCTCTTAAGGCCAGCTCGGTCTGCAGCATCGTGTCCTGTGCCTGGCGCGCCTGCGAAAGCGACAGATTGACGGCCATATCCTCCGTCTGCTGAACGGTTCTGTGCCAGTCCTCATGCAACGTCCAGGCGGTCGACCCCGCCATGGCCACCACCAGAAGTACACAGAAAAGTAAGACACTTCGCACCAGCGAAGAATAAGGTTTGTTCAGGGGGAAGGTTTTACTGCTCAGCGACATAGCGGTACCTGTTCGAAGACTGATACTGAGTTAAGCACAGATTCAGCGTGACCATCCGCGAAATAAAGGCTGTCGCATGAACGAAATCAGCGAAACAGGAGACCAGGCTGGATAACCTCCGGTATTTGAAGGGTGAGCGGAAAGTAAATGTGGGTTTCAGTCAAAACTGCCAGGCAAAACAAGGCAGACCGGACAGCTCTGACTGACTGCATAGTATTAGGCTTTTTTAACTAATGAAACTGGACGCAAAATGAGCGGTAGTGTATTTTTCGCGCAGGAACAATGCTGGTTCCGGATTGATGGTGCAGCTTATACCACCCGGCTTTATCGCCGGGTTTTATTTTTTCATTGCCTTGAACGCGCCGTACATTACTGAACCCGCCCTGCATGCTCAGACTGATGTCATGCCACGCATAATCTCAGCGGTATATTCTGTCCCCCCTCTTCTATTAAACGGCACCTGAATGACCTGCCGCTTTTGCTCCTCTTCAGTAGTAAGGTACTCACCTTTATGGATAAAGCCTCGTTTCGCTAAGAAAGCGACCTGTGGCGTGAGCGGTCTCCGTTTTGCCCACACCCTTTCAGAAATGACTGATCATCGCCTCATATCGGCAGTGATAAAGTCTTAATCAACTCGCAGTTCTTCAAAATCAGTGGATTATTCATTCTAGTTAACAGGTATAGATATACAAACAGAGAGGAACCGGTATGGATATCAATACGTCGCAGGTCACAGATGAAATCAACATGGCTATAGGGCGCGCGGTCTCTCATTTGATTGCTGCAGGTAAACGTGTTGAAAAAAACAGCATCCTTGAGCAACTGATCCAATTTGAAAAAGAAGCCGTTGATGGAAACAGGCAGGTTTACGCGACAGCCATTCACCTGGTGCTGGCCAGTTCCACCGAAGGTATTAACTGAACCGGCTTTAAACCTGACAGAGAGCGGTCAACACAGTCCTGAAGATTTCCGCTCATCGTTTATTGAAATCCCCAATGGTTATTGGGTTGTAAAGTGTAAAAACCTGCGCTGAAGCTAATGGAATACACATCGCGCAATGGCCCTTACTGAGCAGCGTGTTGCGAGTATTGAGAACGCTATGCCGTTGAAGACAGACCCGAGCGTTATAGAGGCTAATGCTTTGTTGGCAACAGCACTGGCGGCACAAATTAAAGTCGTAAATGAAATCATCAAAACCTATAACGAATGAATCGAAACGCTGTTTGACACTTTGCCTGGTGCGGGGCTGTTTAAATTACTTCCGGGCATGGGGCCTTGTATGGGCCCACGAATGCTTGCTGCACTTGGTGATAACCGCGATTGGTTTAACAGCGCTGAAGAAATTCAAAACTAAGCAGGCATTGCATCGGTGACAGAAAGAAGTGGCCAGAAATCCTGGGTTCACAGGAGATAGCAGTGTGCCAGGTTCGTCAGGCAGAGCTTTGTTGAATGGGCAGCAACTCCTCATACTGGGCCAGGTTGTATTATCAGGGACTGCGAGAAAAAGGAAAATCACACCGGTCTGCAATCTGGGCTCTTGTGACCTGTTCCCCGTTGTTCAGCACATGCTGTTGTTAGCTACTTCCGCTTCTGGCACACAACTGCCGGTCACGTAATGCCATGTCTACCCCTCAGCATCAGTAGCGATTTTTTGTTGGCGATGTTCAAGTAAAATGCAAATGGGTAGTCAAGTGAATGCAAATACCCATCTGGGCATTTTCAACGTTATACCCATCATGAATTCTGAAATACCGCCTGCCATAGCAGTCACTCGGAATTCACATGAGAATTCATTTTATTTAAAAAAAACTCTGACAGCGCACTACAGGCCTCAGAAAATCAGTGAATCCCTAAGTCCGATCACCTTCCTGTCCGACCGCCGTTTAAGCTGCGGCCTTTCAGGCGCACTGAAGTCAGACGGTCGGAGACGAAAGGAAGAACCCGCAGGAATACTCACAGCAAAGAAGAACCCAGTAGTTACAGCATTCATTTCTCAGCCTTCACGGATCCGGCCCTGCGGGCCGGGCGGCGGCGGCTGGACAGTAGGGGCAACCGGGGTGCAGATACGGCGCGGGTCCGGGCTGAGAGGGGCGCGGGGTTTCAGGTACTGCTCGGTGCCCGATGTTAAGTTGAATATTTATGTCTGTTGTAACTAATTTCATCTTGCCCACCGCTTGTCGGTCGGAGCTACATCATTATGAGTCAATTTGTATTCATCTACAGATTGAGTAAGATAATAACTATTAGAACTGTTTTTCCTTGCTAGACCGCATCGCCTTCTCTGCCGGATCCGCTTTCTTCCGCATAAAGCACTTTCCCGGAAGCGTGGCACGGCCTCTGCGGCGGATCAGGCGCCCTATCCTTCTCTGTGCCCCTCCTACACATCTCTCATGTTGTGTCCATGAGTGCTGAATCAGCCACTACATGAACAGGATGCCCAGGGGGCAAGGCATCGTCCGGAGCTTATTCGCCTACTTGAAAGTGCTGCTCCAGGCGATGCCATCCTTATCGAGCAGATAGACAGGCTGTCACGCCTTGATGATGAGGGCTGAGGCTGAAGTCTCTTATCAGCGAAAAGCATCTCTCGGTCATCAGTCTGGATTTACCTTTCAGCTACATGGCACTTGAAAAACACGCAAGCGATGACTTCACTCCAGCAATGCTGCACGCGGTTAACAGCATGATGCTGGAAATGCTGGCGGCGATTACGCGTAAGGACTATCAGGACCGCCGTCGCCGGCAAGCAGAAGAGATAGGAAAAGCGAAGGATGAAGGGAAGTTCAAAAGAAGGCTGCCTGATCTGACGCGTCATCACAACATAATCCGGTTGCGCGCGCAGAATGGGCTCAGCATATCGCTGATATGGCATCATTGTGCAAAGTTTCGGAACGAACCGTCATCCGAATCATAAATGCTTATCGACAACAGGAGGAAGAGAAATGGGCTGATTGAGGACTTCTAAGGTTCTTCCGTAAAACGCATGTGCTCACTCACCTCCCTGACACCCAAAAACTGGCAGTGACCATTGAGGTTTCCGCGAAAATCTTGGTAAGGTGAGGTAAAACATCGATTATTCAGGAATATTTAAATTGTCAAAAGAAAAGCGTCTCACTCTAGATGATTTCGATTTCAGCAAAGTTAATAAGAGCCCCGGGAAACTTACTGAAAATACAGCTAGGATTCTTCTGCGTATAGTGGAAGGTGCCGGCGTAGCGTTATGGCAATCCCGCTCAGATGCAACACCGGAAGTCCTGATTCAACGCGGTAATATCTACCCCACAACAAGCGGCTATACATGGGGATACAGGGGAGAAGGTTGCAAGCACTTGGCCTTTGCAATGGTGTCTGTAATCTATGAATTTGATTGGCTGGAGCCATCTGAGCTGAGCGAACGAGCCTACAAACTGGTGGAGGGATTCATTTCAGGCCTTAATGGTGAAAGTCCTTATGATTTACCTGTGGCTTTTATCCGTAAAACTCTTGGCGATCACGAGCTGCCGCTCATACACCGCTCAGAATTCTGAACCAGAGCTGCCAGGGTGATGGCGGTTGCCGTTTCAAAATCGATTTCTGATACCGCTTAGCGTGGTTTTTACATCCCTGGACCTCAACCCCTAGCTCATGTCGAACTGTATTTGGCAGCCAACGATTAAGCGTATAAAGAGCCAACTGCATTAACTAAAAATTTATGGTTTAGAGGTATCAAACATGGAAAATTTAGCGTTCAAACGAGGAGCCGTTGCAGCCAGGCTCTGGCTAAAATTTACGAAAAGCGCAAGGGCAGCAAATGATGTTTGTGTGGCATGGGTTTCAAAGCATGGGCTTCCTAAGTTTATGGGATATTTTCCAGTTCCTACCGCATGTGTTGTGGTTTTTAGTATCGCTATAATATGCGGTTTTTTCATTGGCACCTTTGTTATTCTTGGCAGCCTATTCGTTTATATGCTGTGCAACATAGCGGTTAGCGATACTGAAAATTGGGACGATGCTGATGAACTAAGTGGTTACCAGTATCGAGATGGGAATGACGGTTTTGGTATGTATAGTGGCCCACAAAGCATTACGGTTACATCTACTAGGACTGATCGCGATGATGAAGATGATTAGCAGGTGACACTTCCTGCTAATCATAATTATCAGAGTCTTACTGCCTTCTTAGCAGTATCTACGGCGCTACCGCCAGCTTGTTGAACTTGTGAAGTTCCACCTTTCAATGCTCCGTCCAATGCACCACCAACACGTACCCCAGCCCATGAAAGTGCACCCATCCAGAACGCTGGCAGCACCAGAAACATCGTGGCCATAACAAAGTTCATGATCAGGTCATCCGAACTGTTCTGAAAACCTGCCATGTTAAAGCTGCTGTGTGTGTCAGAACTGTATAATGCCGTCAGCAGCCAGCTGTCGAGCCATCGAGCCAGCTCCCACCAGAACGTCAGGAAGTTAAGGGCAAAAAGCACAAACGTGAGCGTAATGACGGTCTTAATTTCATAGGCTGAGAACGCCAAAATAAGCGGCAGAATCACCACCACCGCCATGAGCAATACAGCCTGCACCATTGGCAGCGCCTGGCGCATGGCATCGAACGCCGGAAACGCTGCCAGACTGCCCAACGCGGTGCCGCCGACCGCAGCCACGCGGGCTACGGAGTTATCAAGCGTGAAATCAGCGTTGCCTCCGTAGCCGGCATAGACGTGTCCACCCTGTGATACGGTCAGACTCTCAGGGCTGACCAGGCGGCGAATAATAGCCTCCCTGTAGTCTGCCGAGTTTCCCCCAATCATCGTCATGGCTGCCGACAGACGGGTCCACAATCCAGGGTCAGCCTGATCGACTACGCGGGCCTGCAGTCCGGTATCCGCTTTATTCCACCATTCGCTGCAGGTTGGGTAGCCACCCCGGCCGGTATCCGGCCTTCCGCTATCGCGGCCTTCGTTCCAGGCAAATTCCGCCCGGGGCGTTTTCGATTGCAGGCTGCCGTAATAATTACTGAGGAAGGTTTTGCTGCCTATCCACTCAATATCACGCAGCGTCGCTTTGTCTTTTGTCTGCCCCTGATCCTGACGTTTCCACATATACAGCGCGAGCGAATAGCAGTCGTTGGTAAAGTCCTGCAGCTCTTCCGCGAGAGATTTGTTGTTAATTCGCGTGTGCTGAACCTCAAAGCGCAGCTGACGCATGTCCGGGCGGCAGGGGATTGTGGCAACAGACGCCTGCGTAATGCCCTTCGCCAGCTTGTGAATCAGATACCACCAGACCGGCGCGGCAGCCGTCTGATCGTTAATGCTCGATATGACCGGTGAATATCCCGTGTCATCGGGCGCTTTTGGCGTCCACGTCCCGCAGCTCTGCGCACGCGCCGTGTCATATTTTATCGTACTCATATCGACGTTCATCAGCGGCATACAGCAGGCAATCATCACCAGAAAAGACGTGTAAATCGCATGTTCCATGCGGGGTATGGACAGAGCACCTTTATTCCCCTCATCTTCACCTTCCTCACGTACTTTCAGCCAGATGCCGATAAGCCGGAAAGCCACAGGCGCGGCAAACAGGCCGGTTGTGATGAGAATATTCCAGAGTCCGTTGTTAACCACCCAGCCGAGCAGGGTAAGGAAATATTCCAGGTAGCTGTTAGTCAGCATCATGACGCTCCCATGCCGCCGAGCAGCACCAGTTCACAGACGACGGCAAAAATGAAGCTGACAGCCGCAATGCGGATAAGAGGCTGGCGGTGTTGCGGGCCGAATCCCGGCGCACGAAAAACTTTCATAAAACCCCATGCCAGCGCACCGTAAACCGCCAGGCGCCATATCAGCCAGCCATAGCGTGCATGCTCCATCCAGTCACGTAATGCAGCGGCCTGAGCAGGATTTTTGATAGCCCGGTCCGCGACGATGAGCCCGGCCAGGAGGAATGCCAGCAGAGCGCCGGCAGTATACAGCACGCGAAACAGCGCGGGGTGCCGGCGGAAAAATGAGGCGCGTTGCGCCCCGTTTTTGGTTTTCACAGGATGCGCTCTCATCAGTTGTTTTCCGTCTCAGGCACGGCCAGGCGGTTAATACGGTTGTCGGTGCTGTCATCGCTCTGCGTCTGCGGGTTACTGTTAACGCGCCCGTTTTCCCGATCGATAATGGTGAGCACAGAATTGCGGGACAGCTCGCGCTTGAGCTCCATTTCGTTGCGTAATGCGGTGATCTCGCGGTCGATGGCCGCAACGCGACGATCGCCTTCCTCGATGGCCGCATTCTGGGCGGCAGCGTTAGGCTCTGACATGCCGGTAACGATCATGCGGCGCATAATCAGCGCGGTTTCAACCGTATCCGCCATCGCCAGCTCGCCGGCGAGGCGGGCGGTAAGTGCCGCGTTATCGGGATCTCTCTGCAGTGCTCTGATGACACCTGCCGTGATGGGTAAACTGCCGGTTTTGAGTTTTGCCAGGTTCGTCGCGTTAGGCTGTTCGATGCCGTTAACGAGTTTGACCAGCTGCTCAGTATTGTCTTTAGTGGTCTCTTCCAGGATGGGCGCAAAGCCGGTGCCGGCCTGAGTTGCACCAGGCTGCTGTTCGTCATCACCGCTGGTACACTGAGATGCGTCGCTGCAGGTGCGCAGAGAGGTGTCCCCCACGACCTGAACCACGGCTTTAGCCGCTTCTTCAGCGCTGGCATATTTTCCGCAGGCACCTCCGTTGCAGCTGTTGCTGCTGACTGAGTCAGAACTCAGTACCGGCAGGCTGTTCATCATGTTGAATCCCGCAGCGGTTAAGTCATGGGTTGGCCGGATATCTGCCAATGAACCGTGAGGAGGCCAGTCTGTTCTTCAGGTTGCTGAACCGTAGGTATGAAAAAGCGAGCATCGTTCTGACGTCAAACAAAGGGTTCGCTGACTGGGGCGAGATGTTCGGAGATAACGTGCTGGCGACGGCGATCCTGGACCGTCTGCTGCACCACTCAACGACGCTGAACATAAAAGGAGAAAGCTACCGGTTGAAAGAGAAACGCAAGGCCGGGGGCTGGCAAAAAGCGCAACGCCAATCAGTGATGATGAAATGGTGGAAAGCGGACAGCGTTAATGACCAACAGCGGACAATGAAAATGGCGAAAAGGGGGTGCGGACGATTTCCTGGACTTTCAGGAGATGAATTATGTTTACCGAAGCGGATCGCATTCGTGCGATTGAGCTCTATTTTAAATACGGCAGAAAGATTACCGCTGTCATTCGTGAACTGGGTTACCCCACCGAACGTAATCTCAGGCGCTGGGTCCGGGCATGGGAAGCCAGTGGCGGTGACATCAGCTGTCTGCCCCGCAAAGAGCGCTACTCTGATGCGCAGAAACACGCTGCCGTTGACCATTATCTTACGCACGGCTGCTGCCTGGCCTTTACCCGCAGAGCGCTGGGATACCCCTGCAGCGCACTCCTTATTCGCTGGTTAGATGAACTTCACCCGGGGAAACGGCGCATTTTTACCGGTACTCAAAACCCGAATGCTCCCTTCAGGCCGGAGGTAAAGCGGCAGGCCGTCAGGGAACTGTGTACCCGCAGTGAATCCGCCCGAAATATCGCACAGGACGCGGGTGTCAGCCGTCAGGTGTTGTATAAATGGAAAGACGAGGTCATCGGTGATGAGGCATACAGCGCCATGCGTAAACGCAGCATACCCAGTGCAGATGAAGAGACAGACGTACTGCGCAGTGAGCGGGACAAGCTCCTGCAGGAAATCCGGCAGTTGCAGATGGAACACGACATACTGAAGAAGGCGGATGAAATAATAAAAAAAGGCCCGGGCATCAGCGCCAGCGCTCTGACAAACAGAGAAAAAACGAAGATCGCTGATGCCCTCAGAGAGTCATATCCGCTGCCGGCGCTGCTGAGTATCCTCCACCTGGCCCGCAGCAGCTATTTTTACCACCGTGCCACGCTGCGTGCCGGTGATAAACATGCGGGTATACGTATTGCTCTGGCAGAGATCTTCCACGACAACTACCGCTGTTATGGCTATCGTCGTCTGCATGCAATGCTCCGTCATGAAGGTGTCAGGCTCTCAGAAAAAGTCGTGCGCAGGCTGATGTCAGAGGAAAAACTTGTCGTCAGCACAGCCCGTTGCCGGCGTTACAGCTCGTACTGCGGAGAAATCGGACCGGCACCAGCCAATCTTCTTGCACGGGACTTCACCGCCGTGTTACCCAATCAGAAGTGGCTGACGGATATCACGGAGTTCCAGCTGCCCGCAGGTAAAGTGTGGCTGTCACCTGTCGTGGACTGCTTCGACGGCAAGGTCGTGAGCTGGTCGGTGGGGACACGGCCCGACGCAGAGCTGGCCAACAGTATGCTGGAAAGCGCGATCGGCACGCTTAAACCCAATGAACGCCCGATCATACACAGCGATCGTGGCGGGCATTACCGGTGGCCGGGCTGGTTGCAGCGTATATCAGCCTCGGGGCTCACACGTTCAATGTCGCGCAAAGGGTGCTCGCCAGATAATGCGGCGTGTGAAGGGTTCTTCGGGCGGCTGAAAAACGAGATGTACTATGGCCGGGACTGGTCGGGTGTGATGCTTGACGGCTTTATGCAACAGGTGGATAGGTACATCCGCTGGTATAATAACCATCGCATCAAGCTGTCATTGGGGGCAGTCAGTCCCGAAACGTACCGGCAGATAATGGGCTACAGGTAATTAATCAGTCCAGGAAATCGTCCGCACCCCCAAAACGGTCAATAATCTTGGCGTTGACAGCCAGCGCGTGGTGGATTTCCTCCATCCTGACGACCGCGTATCCGCCGGAGATGCGTTAATGCATCTATTTGAGGGTGGTGTGCTGCCGGACGTCGTAGAGGTTCGCAAAAGGCACCGGGATGGCCACTACATCACGCTCGGTACTAAGGCTTGTGGGGTAAGTGATCCCTCTACTGGCGATAATATCGGAGCCGTGCTTGTCTCACGCGATATCACGCATGACAAGGAAAAAATGAGAAGGCTTGAGAAGCTTGCTACCCGGGACACGTTGACCGGATTGCCTAACCGGGCCTGGGTTTACGATAAAGTCAGAGGGATGCTGTCTGAGGGAGAAGATCTCACTTTCACGACAGTTCTTTTTATCGATCTTAATGGATTCAAACCCGTTAACGATACCCTGGGGCATGCGGCAGGTGACGTTTTGCTACAGCAGGTGAGTGAGCGATTAAAACACTGCATGCGCCCTGGGGACTCAGTGGCGCGCCTGGGAGGAGATGAGTTCGTCATAGCCGCTAAATGCCTTAATCGCGAGGCGGCTTCAGCGATCGCACAGCGTCTTATTGACAGCCTCCGGGAGCCATTCGTTATTCATAAAATGGAAGTGCGTATCGGGGCATCCATAGGTATCAGCCTTGCAGGCTTCGGATCAGTATCCGTCGATCAGTTATTTGATCATGCTGACAAAGCGATGTATCAGGCGAAAGCGAAAAGAACGGGCTCTTATCAGTTTTATGGTGGCTGAATAAAGGCTACAAAGGAGAGTTGAAAAAAACCGGTACATTGAGTGCCGGTTAAAAATTCAAGTTTCCAAGAGATTGGGTTTCACCCGGCACTAACTATAGATTAATTCAGAAAAAAATCGCTATCTTAAATTTAAAGTGGCTCCGCACAGGGCAGTTTTCAGAATTCCCCTTTGAAGTGAAAATCTTTAGGGTGAAATAGACGTACGGCACGAGGGCAGATTACTGGCCAGCCCTGTATCACGTACTTATGCCATGCAATAAAAAAACCGGCATGGCAGCCGGTTTCAGTATCAATTCCAGGGGGTTACCATTTATAGTGGTTAGAATCTTCCCAGTCCTTCAGCTCTTTTTCAGCCTGCTCCTTGCCGTAACCGTAACGTTCCTGGATACGGCCGACCAGCTGGTCGCGTTTACCTTCCGCGACATCCATATCGTCGTCGGTAAGTTTGCCCCACTGTTCTTTAACTTTGCCTTTGAACTGCTTCCAGTTACCGCTGATGCGATCTTCGTTCATGTCGGTCTCCTTCGTTAATTCACGGGCTGCCGCCTGGCAATCCCTCTGCAGAACTTCATGCTAATCATTATGGTTCAGGCATGGAATTTTTCCTGCTGCGCGTCACATTCTCGGAATTTTCCTGACCTGAAGTCACCTTGTCAGGTATCCAGACACTCCCCCTGATGGCTTCTATTCAGGAGCGACTTCCGTTCTATGCCTGCAATTCATTCTGTCCTGCCCTGAGACTTTGTTATGCATCGCATAGAATTGATTCACATAATCGTCTTCTTAAGTGCTATAGGGAAAGCGGTAAACTGACCAGGGACCATGCGTTGCATCTTTACCCTTGTTGTTATCTGCCAGATACTCAATCTGAGGCGCGGGCACATAGATCCAGCCGTCTGAGATAACGAGAGCGTCAGGCGTTATGAGCTTCTCATCCTGTATCAGCGTCTTCAGCGTACCGTCAGGCTGAAGTTTATCGACAGAGCGTTTCTCCACGTTGGAAAGATAAATATTCCCTGCCGCGTCAATGGCGGAGCCACCCACAGAGGGGATATCCGCAACTTTCTCAATTTGCCCCTCCAGTGCTTTATCGCTTAACCGGTGATCTTTTAATGAAGCCGTACGGATACGATAAAGCGGGCCGGTGGGGGTCGCAAAGTATAACCATTGGCCGTCAGGGCTGACCTCAATGACGTCACTGTGGACGGCGGGTCGTTTTCCGTCTTTATCCTCCAGAATCCGGCCCTGGTAGCCTTTCTGATCGATCCCCTCTGGTTTACGCAGCAATGCACTTCCGGAGAGCCGCCTTATCGTTTTTCCGGTATCAAGGTCGTGAATGATGACGCCGCCAAGCCCGGAATCAGTCACGTACACGGAGTTACCCTGTATGCGCAGGTCGTTAGGCGCACCACCCGGCGGTAAAGCTTTTTCATCAAACCGGATAACTGAAGCCGCTTCGCCTGTTGCGATGTTGAATGCGACGAGTTTTGCCGTTCCCTTTGAAGGTTGCTCACCCTGAGGAGCACCCTGATCAACCGCCCACAGCAGGCCGTCTCCGAAGTGATGGCAGGCATTAACGTTGACAAGGCTGTTGAGACCTTCATCACCCGGAGTCCATTCATTCCAGTGATTACCCGGGAAGGGGGCCAGGCCGGATTCAGTCACGCGCGCAAGCGCCGGCGACTTCCCATGCCCTTTAAAGCGGGGGAAGTTGAGAAACATGGCGCCACCGGCTGAGACAGCAATGCCGTTGGCAAGCCAGGGTGAAGTGGCGGCAACCTGTAGTTGCGGATTAACCATCGACTCTGCCACAGTGAAGGCTGCCCGCGACAGGCACAATGTTGCGAGTCCGCCCGCAATAAATTCACGTCTTTGCATCGTCTGGCCTCCGGGTAAAAGATTCAGGCTTCCGGTATCCAGCGCTGCTGAGTGGCTTCAGCGTCGTAGCGGATGCCTGAAGGCAGTGTAATAAGCTCAATGAGGACGCCAAAAGGTGTCATGCCGAACCACGTCTGATTGCCTCCCCCCTCCTCCTGAGCAAAGCAGTCTGATGGGCCTTCAAGCATTTCTGCGCCATGCGCCCGCATTCTTTCCGCAGTCTGGTGAATGTCATCCACATACACTGAGAAGTGGTTAATTCCCGGGAGCCCCGGGTGAGCAGAGCGATCCTTTGCGGGAGGATCTGTCTGGAACAGCTCCACATTGCAGCCATTCTTCAGCCGCAGCATGGACAGCCCGGTCAGCCTGAGTTCTGCAGGGAAGCCATTGAGGGGAGCCATTTTTTTACCCGGAACAAATTTATCTTCTTCAGCGGGCGGAACGATACGATAGAGCACAGATGCATCCAGTGCACCGATGAAGAAATGCTCGGCCTGCTTTAAATCAGAAACGGTAATGCCAATATGTTCAATTCCGCGGATCATCGGTTATATCCTTTTTAAAGTGATGTAAGAGGGCCAGCCGGGCTGTATCTGCAACGCTGGAACCCTGCTCTCAGAAAAAACGGTTGAGGTTCAAGCGTGATCGGTCAGCGCTTGCGCCGCACAGATGAGAGCCAGGTGGCTCAACCCCTGTGGCATGTTGCCGCGCCACTCGCCGCTGCGGACATCAAACATTTCATTGAAGGTTTCGACGTTGCCGCGCTGGCAAAGCTTATCCAGAATCTCTTCCATCGCCTTTTCGGCTGACTGCGCTTCACCCATCGCTGCCAGCGCTTCGACCATCCAGAAAGAGCAGGCAATAAACGTGCTTTCTTCCTGCTCAACGCCGCTGTAACGGTATAGCATCGCGCTGCCGTGGCCCAAGTCCTCCCGGATGGCACGATAGGTGGCACGCATGCGTTCCGGGTTAACCGTGTTGCCATAGTGGTGTACCAGTGCCAGAGCGGCATCGAGCTTACCGTCAGCGTGGGGATAGAAGAGGTAAGCCTGCTTTTCCTCTGACCAGCAGTGCTCCTCAATCCATTCACTGATTCGATCCCGCTCCCGCTCCCAGCGCTGAACCCAGGTGGGTTCGATATGTTTAGCTTTTGCCAGTGATACTGCGCTGTCGAGCGCCAACCAACAGGCCATTTTGGAGTGGGTATAATGCTGTTCGTCCGGCAACTCCCAGATCCCGCTGTCTTTCTGACGCCACTGATCGGCACAGTAGTTCGCGAGCTCTCCCAGCATGCGTGAAGTTTCAAGATCCAGGATGTGGCCGGCACGGATGAAGAGTTCTGCCGTGGCCAGCATGTCGCCGTACATGCTGAGCTGAACCTGATCGCGTGCGTTGTTGCCGATACGAACAGGAAGAGAATGCTGATAACCGCGTAAGGAGGGGTAACTTTCTGCAGGCACCACGCCGCCTTCCAGCGTGTAACAGGCGCGCAGCCGGGTGCCGTGGCGTATGATGGTTTTCGATAACCATGAAAAAGCGGCTTTACAGTCTTCCAGCGCGCCCAGAAAAACGAACGATTTGATAATCAGGCAGGCGTCGCGCACCCATGCATAGCGATAATCATAATTCTTCTCTCCGCCAATGCCCTCGGGCAGTGAGGTGGTTGCCGCAGCGGCCAGTGCACCGGTTGGCGAATACCAGAGGAATTTGAGAGACAGCGCCGAGCGTCTGACGTAATCTGCATAACGGCCTGCGTAGCTCAGGCTGTGCGTCCAGTCGCGCCACGCCGTATGGCTGGTTTCAATACGGGCATCAATGGCTTTCAAATCAGGCACTGCCAGCGGCTCGCGCTCCGTCACCAGCAGGGCGACCAGCGAGTGGCTTTCAGGTCGGGTGCGAAGCGTTGCGCGTATTATCCCATCGCCGCGCTCAGCGATCAGCCAGTCTTCAGTCGTGCGCAGCATCGCCATCAGGTTGGCAAGATGATAAACGTCTCCCTGTTCGGTGTTATCCCACCACGGAGAGCGTGTTTCGGCTGCGGTACCGAAACGTAACGTCAGGCACAGCTCAACTTCGCCCTCTGTCCCTTCAATACGTCTTGCCAGCTCGCTCCAGGGAAGACGACCGGCAAGCGTACTGTTAATCGACTCAGTAATGAGTACGCTGCCATCCTGCGTGATAAACCGTGTTTCAAGGACGTTGCTGTCAGGGCGGTAGGCCCGTTCCGTACGATAATCCTCGATGGGTTCAATCTGGAAGAAACCGCCGATTTCGGGGTCCAGCAGGCGGTCAAACAAGGGGGATGAATCAAGGTTTGGCGCACACCACCAGTCAATAGCCCCATCCGGGGCAATAAGTGCCACAGACCGACCTTCACCAATGGCCGCATAGTCCCCAAGACGGGCAAATCCATCCTCGCGCATCGGCGATCGTAGTATCTGATTATTCATTGCTCTTCCCTGCATGCTGAGACGACAACGTGGCCGCTTCCGGCCACGTTCTTCAAAAATCCTGCTGACACTCAGACCGTGCCGGTGCCGCCATCGGAGCACCAGACCTGACCGGAAGTAAAGCTGTTGGTGGTTTCGGCGAAGGTGACATAGAGAGGCGCAATTTCTGCCGGCTGGCCGGGGCGGCCCAGCGGGGCAGTGGCACCAAATTGCTCAACTTTTTCCTGTGGCTGGCCGCCGCAGACCTGCAGAGGCGTCCAGTATGGACCCGGAGCGACAGCATTAACGCGGATTTGCTGTTCACCCAGTTGTTTCGCGAGGGCTTTGGTGAAAGCCGCTATTGAAGCTTTTGTCTGAGCGTAATCCAGTAAAATGGCGCTCGGATCATAGGCCTGTACTGAAGTGGTATTTATGATGGATGAACCTGCCGGCAGATATTCCAGCGCCGCTTTGGTTATCCAGAACATCGCATAAACATTGGTCTTAAATGTGGCGTCAAAATCTTCCGTAGAGAGCGTACGAATGGATTCGTTAAACTGCTGACGCCCGGCATTATTAACCAGAATATCAAGACCATCTAATTGGCTGGCAGCTTCGTTAACAAGTTTCTGACAAAATTCTTCCGAACGAATATCGCCTGGGATAGCAACGGCTTTTCGTCCTTCGGCTTCGATTAGTTTTACGACTTCTGCGGCATCCTGTTCTTCATCCGGCAGATAATTAATTGCGACATCGGCGCCTTCACGCGCATAAGCGATAGCAACGGCACGACCAATGCCGGAATCGCCGCCTGTAATCAGCGCCTTACGCCCAGTAAGGCGTCCTGTCCCCCGGTAACTGGTTTCACCGTGGTCGGGACGTGGTTCCATTTTACTCGCCAGGCCAGGAACAGGCTGATGCTGTTTTTTAAACGGCGGCTTCGCATATTCCTGTGTGATGAGCGTTTTATTAGTAAATGAGTTCATCTGTATCTCCTTTTTGGTGAGTTAATTAAGCCTGGCAAAAATGTGATGTTTGTCACGCTGACAGACATCAAAATTATATTTATTTATAAGCGCAGCGTAATTCTGCTAGGATATTGAACAACGCTAATGAATAAGGCTGAGCGTATTGAACACCAGAAGAAAGATGAGAAGATTCTTAATGAGGGTGTCTGACTAATAAATCAAATAATAAATGTTCAGGATTTTGCCCGTTAATCTGTTCACCTTAAAGGAAAGCGCCACCCGTCAAATTAAATGTCTGGTTCTGAGTGATTTTTAATCGAAAATCAGACGCGCTGTGACTGCTCCCAGGCGCGACGGATGCCCGCACTACGGATGCCCGCACTGTACCGGGCCCCCGAATGGCCCGGAATCATGCGCTTCTCTCAAACAGGGACTGATTAGAATCGTATAGAAGGTGTTCTGATCAGTTTATCCGTCGGATAATAGTTATCATCACCATCTTTATCCGGTCGCAGGTATCCGTTTTCCGCCATCGAGCGGGTCATGTCGGATAAATCAGAAAACAGCGCTTCTCTGTTGTTATCATTAATAATATATCTGTCCAGTTCAGTGATCACATCATCTGTGCGATGGCTGAAGTTAATCCCGGGAGCAAGTGCGTGGAGTAATGAACCGCAGGCTTTGAGATGCCAGTTCAGCGTTAACTGTGGCCGGCATTCTGCGTGTTGCGGAAATTTACTGAGACAGTGTCCCCGAACGATCTTGTAGACCTCATCAAAACTGACTAACTGGTTTTTCACTTACCCTCCGGACAATCCATGACAACGTGCAATTCTAACCGCTGGCTGTCAGCTCATATTTAACTCACTGACAAGTTCACATTGATTTAAAAACTTTACGCTGCGTTTAATACTCCTTCGAATATAGCAGAGTATTAAGGCTGCTAATGAAAACCCGTATCGGGAGATATAACGGGTCATTACTTTCTCATTTCTGTCTTAATAACATTCAGGGTAAACCAACCTGTCTGCAGATATTTTTTTGTGTGGAGATGTCGGTAACGATTAAGGCGGTGGCGTGACTTTTTTGCGCATCCTGCTGACGTATACCAGCGGAAGCGTTCGTTCAGGAACAGGAAGTCTGTCAGAACCCTTCCGCTGCTTTCATCACCTGTAATCAGTCATCAGGTGTGTGTCCGACAACGATTTCAAGCGTCCTGCGAAGTGTGTCTGCCTGCCTGTCGCTGCACGCTGACTCAAGTTCCCTGATGAGATGGAGGATGAGGGATTTATTGGTCACGCGACCCTCAGCGACCAGTACGCTGCATATCACCTCATTCAGTAAAGCGGCTTCGTCTTTGGCCTCGGGTCCCGCGCTGCGCATGAAACTGGCCAGTCTGGTGTCAGTCAGTGCTGAAAGGATGTCGTCATTGTTCTGCATCATCTTGTTCCGGTTAAGGTTTACTCCAGAAAAATTATAACCAAGACGGCATAAAATGCGCGGTGCCCTTCTCTTGTGAGGGTCACGTTCAGAGTTTCGCCAGAGTCGCACGGGTGGCCAAATTAACGGGTCCCCGAATTTGTTTTAATGATGGCAGACTGGGAAGCTGAAGCTGTGTCTGACGTCAGTCAGAATTAATCCTTTACTTCCCGTACTCATCTTGAGATGCCGATAGTGATCGTTCAGGATTCAGGAAGGCCTGCTTCGGGAAGCTAGCCGCTGATGATTAAACAGCAGATATCGGTATATCTGATTTCATAGGGTGACTAGCGCCTGCCTGAGTCGTGATCGGTCCCGCAACGCTCACAGGGTTCCGACCGCCAGGTTAACTATCAGTCGAAGTCATGAGGCATGGATATGTCAGGGCACAGTGAAAGGCTGATACAACACCTGCGACGCCGTGAGGCGTAGTAATGTTCGCTGCCCTGCCAGACAGCGGGTACAAGTCATTTCAAATCATCTGTCACGAGGTCAGCCAGAAGTGACTGATCCGGGCCACACAGCATGACGGGCAGGTCTTCACGACATTTTTGCCTGAAACTCCACTTCATCAGCGGACTGATCCCCGCTCCACACCACATCAGGTGGTGCTTATGATGTTCTGAGGCACTGGCGGGATAGCCTGTCACGTCCGGCCATACCTCTACCCGGCAACCCTGTCCGGTGAGGCGGATCGCTTCCATCCATATCTCCGTGGTGTCATCATCGCTGACGGCTTCCAGGAAAACCGGTACGGCATGACGACGGTGTGCTGCGTTGATCATGGAGCAGGCAAGCCGCACGACTGCATTGTGAAAGCGCGCCTAACGTAACGGAGCGTCCGGTCTGCGGGCACGGCGTAGCATTATATTGAGCGGTCTGAGATAACAGTTTACAAAGTCATCGCCGCAGTAGTCGCTCCCCGTCTGGCGGATGCGATCCTGCAGACGCTCACTGGAAGGATCGTCCAGCTGAACATGCAGTTCATTCCGGCGCTGCTCCCAGCCGCTGGCAGGCGCAGGATACCCGTTCAGTCGCAGGCGTACTTCGCTCAGCGCATCGCCGGAGGCTGTCAGATTAAGAATCTGATAAATGTGCGTCAGCTGCGCATCGGTATATCCGTCAGGCATGGCGGGTGCGCCAACAAGGCCTGCGCGCCGCCAGTTACAAAGTATCCCCGGAAGTAAACCGGTCATTCCGCAGACGGTTTCGGTGGTGTGAGAGTTCATAGATGCCCCTTGTGGGGTGAATGGCCGCGGGCATTATTGCCCGGGAGAAAGATCAGTCTGCGCTCTCTTTATACAAAGTTAAACCCTGCAAACCTGAAAACCGCGCTATGTCAGTATTGGAGATATCAATAATTCCCTTTCATGGATAAACGCAGTACGTGGTGCGCATATTTTTTTCACGCACCACCCTATCCAGGGCCTGCCTGTCTTCTGCCAGAACATCGATACGTGCGTTAATGAGCGCAGAGAATCGCTCAGCATTATCAGCGTGAGGCGCATTCTGTTCAAGAATAGACAAGTTAAATTCACCTTCGCCTATAAGCCGCTTCAGCAGAGCGATGTGAATATCGAGCTCTGCGTTACAATACCAGATCATTTTCATTCGAACCTCACTTCAGGAGGCAAAACGAACCCTGTCTACCTGACGTTGTTAAACCGGACTGCAGGTAATTATTCAGGATGAGTATTTCATTTTTTCTATAAAATAACGAACTACTTTAATTTATGAGTTTTTGTCCTTTTTATAACGTGCATGATAAATAAGCGAGGCGGAGCGGACCCAATGCAAGTCATTGAAATATAGTGAAAAATATCGTTACTCCCCTTGAGTCAGGCTTAATAATTTAAACTTATAAGGCCCATATCTGACATGCGACATATAAGGTATTATGAAAGCATGTTTTGAAACTAGAATCTTATCTGTACATTATTTATGAGTTCAATTACGTTTCGCACTGTGAAATGACGATTACGCAGGAATGATGATGCGACAGGACGGCTTACCCCCCGGAAAAGAAACGGGGCTGCCCGGCTATTTAAACCAAATTACCGATCCGGTTCAGATGGAATTGCTGGGGAATATTACCGTCGAAATACTCAGGCAGGATAGGCGCCTGACCCGTACTGCAATATGCCTTAAGCTTGTAGGCCGGATTGACGCGACTCACGATCCGGAAGAGGAAAGGCATTTACGCGCGCTTCTGGGCATGCTGTTTAAAAGTTAGCGTAGCATCTCAGCATGCAGATGCCAGACCTGAAAGACCGGTACGATTAAAATGCTGATACGATGAAGAAAGTGTCGTCCCTGACATTTTCTCCGGCCGGTTCACGCGATGGCGCAACCGATGAGGTCGTTCACGTTGTCGTTTTCCGGCCAGAGCCGGACTACGTCTCCTGGCGTCAGTTCTTCTCGTCGTTCAGGCCTGCAAGCGTCTACAGGTATGGCACATGGCGGAAGGCCTGCTCCGGCTCATGAAAACTTCTCAGCCAGCTGGTGGCCTCCGAAATTTCAGTGAGCCTCGCATTGCTGCCGCCTGCTCTGGCCATGAAACCCAGTTCCGCAATGAGAGACTCAATGCTAATCTCCCGCTCGCTGAGTGCAAGGCTAAGTGCCGCTTCGCCAATGATGACGTGCCCTTTCCCGTCGTGTTGAATAGACAAATTACTCCCTCCATTAACGTTAATAACAACCTCACCACCAACTGTAGGCAATACAGAAGATTTTGCCGGGATAAAATTCCGAAACAGAATAATTGATTAATTTTCAAAAAATTTGAGTTAAGTCGAGTGGTTTGTCGATCCGCTGCTACACTCCTTGCGCTAGTTGTGAAATCTTTTTGTATGAATTGAGTTATTGACCCCGTGGTGAAAGCCCAGGGGTCTTTTATCAGGATTATTTGCCCTGATTTCATACCCCTTTTTGGTCCCGCTCCCCCTCCCCCTTTCAATGACGGTGGCGAATCGTCAACAATCAGCAGTTTTGAGTATCGTTATTCTTTATATACTGCCTAACATAAAAAGGAAGTTTAATCATGATTATCCTGTAACTAACGTAAATAAATGGTCGAGACACATTACTGCGAGATAACTCTCTGAAAAAATCGGTAAATAAATTCATCTAAATGGAGTGGTGAGATTTTAATATTTTTTCCTAAAGTGAAGAACGGCAGTCATGATCTTTTGCCCTGGCTTGCTATTGAAACTATATGCCCGGAAAGAAGGTTTATAAAATCTTAATCGAAAGGCATTCCTGTTCATCTTAAACCAGGTGTAAGTATTATCACTTTTCCGATTTTAAGGGGAGTTATGATTGGTTTTCAGGTGTTGTTGTCACGCTTACCGCAATGTTTCAAATGTTTATTCTTTTGGAGAGCTCAACAGCATCGCTGCATAAATAAATAATCTTTTAGCTTGCGCTCCGCTAATAATAAGGTGTCCGTAAAGCATACAGACTGCTATGGTGTGCGTGGACAATCATAATTAAGCGGAGCAGAGCATGCTGACAACTATAATATACAGAAGCCATATTTCAGACGATGTACCCGTCAAAATTCTGCCGGATATGGTCAGCCAGGCGAGCGGTTTCAACGCGAGTAGGAACGTCACGGGTATTCTGCTGTTCAATGGCACGCACTTCTTTCAGATCCTTGAAGGGCCTGAAGCAGGTGTACAGGAAGTTTATGCGCGGATCTGCTCGGACAGGCGCCATCATAACGTCGTGGAACTGATGCGGGATTATTCTCCCTCACGTCGGTTCGGTAATGCAGGTATGGAGCTCTTTGATTTGAGAACACATGCTCAGGAGACCGTGTTGCAGGCGGTACTGGACAGGGGTACCTCCCGCTACCGGCTGACTTATGACGATCGCGGACTCCAGTTCCTGAGAACCTTCGTCGAATCGCGCGAGAAAGAAAACTATTTCGAAGTGCTTCCTCCTGACTACTGGGAGTTTGTTCCGGCGGACAACGATCCCGTTACCTACGGGGATAAGGGCATCAGCTTCAGACCGGTAGTGGATCCGCTGGGTCGTGAAGTGACAGCTATTGAAGCTATTCCTGACAGATTACAGGACGGCCTTAACGATGATGAGCGCTATGAATATGACCTGAGTGCAGTATGCCTTGCGCTGAAAAAAGCCGGCAAAGCCTGCCCCGACGGGATCCCACTTTATGTCACCATTCTGCCCATGACGCTGGTAGCGATTCCGGGCGCTGTTGGCCAGATTGTCAGTGCAATTGAGTCCGCAGGGCTTGTGCCTGAGCAGGTAATCCTAGGGGTCAGTGAAAGAGAAGTCATATCGCAACTGGACGAATTCACGCGCGCCATCCGCTATCTCAGACAGGCGGGCATAAGCATTTCAATCGATAACTTTGGCGACGGTTCTGCAGGACTTTCTCTGCTGGCAACCGTTCAGCCTGACAGGGTTCGCATTGACGCCGGTATCATCCGCCATATTCACCGCAGCGGTCCTAAGCAGGCGGTTGTCCATGCCGTTATCAGATGCTGTTCAGCGCTTGAAATCAATATCATAGCCGCTGGCATTGAGCATCCGGAAGAGTGGATGTGGCTGGAAGCCGCAGGGATCATCGATTTTCAGGGGAGTCTGTTTTCCCCTGGCGGTGCTGCTGTTGCCTGGCCCGAGTCCAGAGAAGCGATGTAATCGTCATCAGATATCAGGGACTTTTCCGGGTAATTTCCCGGAAGACGTCCGGTCACTGCCTGCTCTCGGCTGCTGGCTTGTCTATAGCACACGAAATAGAGTTAAACGGATCTTGCCGCAGCACTCTGCTGAGGCGTTCTCCCTCTTACCCTTGCAAGCGCTGCAGAGGATTTATCCAGAATGCTGTTGCCCGCTAGCTTCGGCTGAACCTGTGTCCTTTTTCTGTTGACCTTATCAAGCCAGCTCCGGAAATGCCCCGTCATCGCGCTGGCATGTTGCTGATCAGGAGTACGGTAAATCAGTAACCGGCTGACCGTCTGATGGCTCTGGTCGAGAAGATAAATTTCATATCCCCCATCCCGATTTTCGCATTCAATTGCTGTGAAATGCATAGCTGGCCAGCGGTTAACCCGCTCCAGAAACTCGCTCATTATCATAATTATTCCTATTCTAATTATTCGCAGGCTTTTACTTTTTTCACTGGTCCGCCCAGATTAGTCGCAGACTGAGGCTTTGCAAGTTTCAGGGCCGTTAAAAATTGTAAAGATATGGGGACTGATGCCGGTCAGGTTTTGAAAAGCCTCTCGGGTCCACTGAAAATTTGCAGGAGCAACTGAATGATCAGTAATAAACGTCTGCAGCGCATCGCTGAAAATGACATTGATTACGTCCCCGAGGTCAGGGAAATGGCCCGGGAAATTCTGGATTACCGGCGCGCGCTGTCAAAACCCTGGGCCATCATTGAGCCACTGGGCTCAAAGTATGTTGAGGACGGGAAAGGCGCCATGGTGTGGGCCGCCCGTTACAGCGGCCGTCATGACATCCCTCTTTACCGGCTGGATGCTGATGCGCTCCCGGCTGACGTAAAAAGCGCTAAACCCGCCGGAAGGTCTGATGAAACTTAAAGTTAACCTGGTTCTGATTCAGCTTAGCCAGATGGTGTATTCAGATACGTGCAGGATAACTTCTATTAAAAAATGAAGTTCATTCGCGGGCATTGCGTTACCGGCACCCCTGATTCCGGTTGTGTTCCGGGAGGTTAGACCTGTGATAAAATATCCGGATGTTTTACCTGCCGGATAATTTATGAAAAATACACCTGAAGATGATAAGACGGAAATTCTCATCGGCGAAGCCGTGACCGAGCTTCTTGAAACCCGGGCGGCCATTTCATGGAACGCCCTCCTGCAAAAATTGCAGTTGGCGATGAATAAAGAAACCAGTGAAGTCCGGAGTCAGGCCATTCAGCGTGCCATTGATGAAGTCAGGCAGGAGATGCAGTTAAAATTCGGAGGAAACGAAACCAGGCCGGGCTCCGTGCAGAATGAGACAACACGTTCCAAACTGCACTGATGCACTTTCAGGCGTGGCCGCTTCGGTTTCTGTGGGCGGGGTAATTTGATAGACTGTATATCTATCCAAATACGGACGGAGGTCATGTGAATAATGACGACGCCGCCGAAGATATCTACGCCGTCATCGGGACGGTAGTAGCACGCCTTCTAAAGCCGGGTGAACACCTCACACTTCACGAAATAACAACGGCTCTTCACGCGATGAGCGAAACAGATGCTGGTCACGATGTGCGTAATGCGTGCCGGGCTGCCATCAGAATGCTGGCCCGCCAGATGCACTGACGTTAGTTTTCAGCGTGTCGTCAGACCATTACGTCAAGGCTGGCGAGCGCGAGACTCTCATGTTTAATGAACAGAATCTTTACACCTGCAGCAATAAATCGCCAATCAGTCATTTTTACTTAATTTCACGCCGTTAATGCTATGCCCTTTCACTTTCGGGCGTACGGCCCAGCACAATTTCCAGCGTATTGCGCAGCACATCGAGATGAACAACGTCAGTTTCATTCTCGATTTCGGCAACGAGGCACAGGATAAGGTTTTTAGTCGTTACCTTTCTGCCTTCAATGACGATGCTCCTGATAACCGCATCCAGCACCTTCGTTTCGGCAGACAAGTCGTCTCCCGCATCGCGGAAGTGGTGAATGATCGCTGCTTCGGTGGTCTGGATGTGGGTAGACTGCTGCATTTTAATTCCATATTCCTTTCGGAAGTTAATGAGTTTTGAGATAACGGTTTACGAGCCGCTTTCTCTGAAGTCCCTGTGGTTTGCAAAATACTGCTTTGCAGTTAAGGGTTAATCCTTGTCACCGGCCCCGCTGGGTGCAAAACCGGCTAACAGTGACTCAGCGGCATGTTCACTCTGTGAAATCCTGGGGGCTATTTCTTCGAGAGCCAGCTTCAGGGCTGATGTCCGTTCCGGCACCGCCTCATCTGCCATCATCTTTTCCAGGTGCTCTTTGAGCGACCGTGCGCTGATTCTGCCACCCGCGCAAAGCAGTTGGACGCTCGCCTCACCAAGAACAATATCTTTGAGTTTGCTGATGTCGTAGTTGCTCATTTCCGCCTCTACGGTTTTGACCACTCAGGGTAAAAAAATTAAGACACCACGCCGGGTGTCTTGTCTGATGTACAGTTATCAAATCGGTATAACAGGCGCTCACGGCCTCAGAACAGCATGGCAATCAGTGACTGATAGTGTCGCTCTTCATGCGCGCTCGCCGCATTTTCAAGACGCTTCAGTAAAACCGAGCAGATCGCTTTGCGATTTAGGGTTTTACCGGCCTGAAGAATTTCAACCACGACCTGCCCCATTGTCTCCTGCTGGTTAGCGTGTGCTGAAATGTTATGAAAATGTGCAATGTCGCTGGCAGTATCCGGGTGTGTATTAACGTTCTGACGCATGGGCAACCTCTCAGATGGTTAAAATTTATCGGCTCTGTCTGAGCGTAAAGTTATACAGTCACTTCAAACTTGTACACGGATTGTGTTTTGGTACAGGTGTGTTTTTGTTGCATAAAGTGCTATTTCTTAATTTTCATTAAGTTGCGTGCCATCACTTTTGTTTTAGTTCTGTGTTTATTTCACGAGCTTAGTTGTACAGAATTAGGTGCCTGTAGGAAAAATGTAGTTCACAAAGATTCCTAAGATTTACCTCTTTTGGCCGTGTAGTCCGCCCCGCGGGCTGGCCTTAAAGGCCCGGCGGGGGTTTTGCCGGGACGGTGAAAGCGTCGGCGAAGCCGGCAGCAGCCGTTGACCTCAGCCATCAGACCC